>CAIYET010001052.1 GCA_903925285.1 Candidatus Hydrogenedentota bacterium
ATCTCAGATCTCAGATCTCAGATCTCAGATCTCAGATCTCAAATCTCAAATCTCAGATCTCAAATCTCAGATCTCAGATCTCAGATCTCAGATCTCAGATCTCAAATCTCAAATCTCAGATCTCAAATCTCAGATCTCAGATCTCAAATCTCAAATCTCAGATCTCAAATCTCAAATCTCAAATCTCAGATCTCAGATCTCAGATCTCAGATCTCAGATCTAAAATCTAAAATCTAAAATCTAAAATCTCAAATCCAACCACTCACCCAAGTCTCATTCGCAATTCCCATGTCGGCTACGGTAGCCTATGGCTGGATTCTACACGGAGACACGCCATGTTCCGCCTGGAACGACTGAGACGACTCCCGTCGAACGCCGATGCGTTTGTCGAGGAGATTGCGCAAGGGATCGTCGACCTTTACGGTCCCGAGGCCGCCGCACAGTATCGCGCGACGGGGACGAAGGTTCTGCAATCGGCCATCGATCACGGCGGTGTGGACGTCATCGGCGTCCACGAGGACCATTGCGCGGCGGGCATGCTCATGACGTACGTCCGCTACCGGATAGGCTACATTTCCTTCCTGCACGTGTTGAGCCGGTATGAGGATCGCCATGTCGAACGGCGGCTGATCCGCGAGGGCGTGCGGACATTGCGGGCGTCGGGCGTCGACGGGATCGTTTACGAATGCCTCGCCTTTGGCGCGCTCGATCTCGATGGGACATTTCCGCCGTTAGGGTTCGAGCCGGTCGACCGCGCGATCATGATCGCACCGCTACGCGACGGCGACTGGGCGTCATACCGTCCGGTCACCTCCGAGGTCCAACCGGAATCGTTTCACGAGGTTGCGCAGGCCATCGTGGACGCCTACGAGGAGCATCCGGGACGCCGACTGCACATCGAGGTGTGCCAGCCGGCCCATGCGGCCGATTTCCTTGGGCGCGTCGTCGACGAGGACTACGGCTATTTCCGTCCGGCATACATGCGTGCTGCGTGGCGCGGCGAACGATGCGCCGGGGCTATCGTAGGTTGCGAAGTCGCACCCGGTTATGGATTCGTGCTGCAAGCCGCCGTCCGCCGCGCCCACCGCAATCAAGGTATCGGCGCCACGCTCGTGCGCGACATCGAGCATGCGTTCTGGCAGGCCGGTATGCAACACGTCGCGCTCGGCGTAACCCTGGACAATCCCGCGCGCGCTTTGTACGAACGCCTCGGCTTCACCGTTGCGCGCCCCATACGCGTGTACGTATGGTGGCGTCCCGATCAAATCCAACGCAAAGGAGCGGCAGAAACATGACGCCGGAATCCGCGCTCATCGAACTGTGCAGCGTTTCCAAGGAATACCCCGCCGCGCCCGAACCCTTGCAGGTGCTGCGAAACGTCGGCCTCTCGCTAAGCCCCGGCGCCTGTGCCGCCATCGTCGGACCTTCGGGATGCGGCAAGAGCACGCTGCTCAACCTCATGGGCGCGCTCGATACGCCGACATCCGGCCACGTGCTGTTTCGCGGGAACGACCTTGCCGGATTGAAGCCGCACGAACTGGCCCGATTCCGCAATCGCGAGGTCGGCTTCGTCTTTCAATCGCATCACCTCCTGCCGCAATGCACCGCGCTCGAAAACGTGCTCGTCCCCACGCTGCTCGACAACGGCGCGAACGGCGCGCGCGAACGCGCGATGGGACTATTGGACCGCGTAGGATTGTCGCATCGGATGGACGCGCGCCCGGAAGCGCTTTCGGGCGGCGAACGCCAGCGGACGGCGTTTGTCCGTGCGCTGATCAACCGGCCCGCGCTCCTGTTGGCCGACGAACCCACAGGCTCGCTCAACGAAGAGGCCGCGCGCCAATTGGCCGATCTGATGATCGAACTCCAGCGCGAAGAATCGATGGCGATTGTCGTCGTCACGCACGCCATGGCCATCGCCGAACGGTTCGGGCGCGTCCTCGAATTGCGCGAGGGCCGCCTCGTCCCGCGAGATTGATCTAGGATTTTGGATTTTGGATTTTAGATTCTGGTTTTGGATTTTGGAGTGTAGAAATCCAAAATCCAAAATCCTGGCTGGCGGCGAACTGGTAAAAGGTTCCGCACATGAACGTTCTGCGCCTCATCGCGCGTGGTCTCGCATACCACCGCCGCATGCACATGGCCGTGGCGGCGGGCACGCTGTTGGCCTGCGCGGTTCTGACCGGCGCGCTCGTCGTGGGCGATTCCGTCAACCAAACGATGCACGATATTGCCGTGGCACGACTCGGCCGCGTCGCCCACGCCCTCGACTGGGGAAATCGCTTCTTCGCGCAGGACTTGGCGGACAGCCTTCAGCGCGAGGTACCGCGCGTACACGCGGCGACCGTATTGTCGCTACGCGGGATAGCCGCGCTTCCGCCGGGAACGTCCACGCCGCACGACCAACTCAACCAGGCACACGTGCTCGGCGTGGACGCCGAATTTTGGCGTTTCGCACAAGATACGCCGCCGCTCACCGCGCTCGGTCCGCAGGAAGCCGCCGTGAACGAAGCGACGGCGCATGCGCTCGGCATCAAGGTCGGCGACGACCTCGAGTTGCGCGTCGTCAAGTCCGGAACAATGCCGCAGGACGCCCCGCTCGCCGGGCGCGAAGGCGACAACGCCGTAGCGCTCCTGGTTACCGTTAAATCGGTGCTGCCGGATCGTCAACTCGGACGTTTCAGTCTCGCGGCCAACCAGGCGGCGCCCTACAACGTGTTTCTGGACCGCACGTGGATACAAGAACGAATGGACCTTGCCGGACGCGCCAATCTGTTACTGGCCGACGACGGCGTTGACGCAACGGCCCTCGATGACGCGCTTGCGCGGGCATGGACGTTCGGCCAAATCGGCATCGAATTCCGCAGCCATCCGCCGGGCATCCTTCAACTCGAATCGTCGCGTATCTTCGTCGAAGACGAGATCGTCCGCGCCGCGCTCGAAACCCCTCGGGCGCAACCCACGCTCACATACTTGGTCAACGCGATATCGAGAGAGGAACGCTCGACGCCGTATTCGTTCGTCGAGGCAGGTCCCGCTGCTTCCGACATGCCCGACGACGCGGTCGTCATCAACCAATGGCTGTCGGACGCGGTCGGCGCGAATGCTGGCGACCGAATCGACATCGCGTACTTCCAACTCGAACCGAACAACGCCTTCGTCGAGAAGCATCGCGCGTTCACCGTGTTTCGCGTCGTCCCAATGGAAGACTTCGCAATCGAGCGCGCACTTGCGCCGAGATTTCCGGGACTCTCGAACGTCGAAAACTGCCGCGACTGGGATATCGGCATGCCGCTCGACAAGGACCGCCTCACCGATACCGCGAACGAGGCGTATTGGAAAGCGTTCGGTCAGACGCCCAAACTCATGACGACGTTCAAGGCCGGAAAGGAAATGTGGGGCACAAGATTCGGCTCCGTCATGGGGATTCGCTTCCCCGTCGACAAGGGCGGCGAGGCGGAACTCGAAAAAACGTTGCGGGCGCGCATCGACGCGGAAAAGATCGGGCTTGCATTCGCGCCCGTGCGCAAACGCGCGCTCGACGGCGTCAATCAGGCCATGGATTTCGGCGGACTCATGGCGGGTATGAGCGCGTTCCTCATCGGGGCTGCGCTGCTCCTGCTGGGACTGCTGTACGCGCACGGCCTGCAACAGCGCGCGTCGGAAATCGGCGTTCTGATCGCCGTTGGATATCCCTTGCGCCGCATATGGACGATCTTTCTGGCTGAGGCGTTCCCGACAGCCTTGGCCGGGACGGTTCTGGGCGCAATCGTCGGCGCGGCATACGCGCGGTTCCTCCTGGCGGCCCTGGCGTGGTTCTGGCCCGACGCCGTCGCCAGCACGGCGATCGCTTTTCACGTACGCGCGGCCACGCTGGCCGAAGGCGGCGCTATCGCGCTGGCATGTACGCTGACGATCATCCTGATAGGCACATGGCGCGGCGCGCGACGTCCGGTCCGCGAACTGCTCGCGGCGGATTATGCGACGATGCCGACCATCGGCGCGCGGCGGCGCGGATGGGGCACGTTGTTTTTCGCGTCCGTATCGCTTGCCTGCGCCATTGCAATCGTTGCTGCCGCCGCGCTCGGCGCGGTCGAAGATCTCCTCGGCGCGTTCTTCTCCGAAGGTTTCCTTCTCCTCATGGCCGGGTTGGGATACTACGCGTGGTTTCTCGGATACTTGGCGCGACACGCTACGTTCAAGAACCCGCGATTGTGGAAATTCGCAGTAACGAATCTCGCACGACGCCGTGGACGCAGCCTGGGTGTGGCTGCGGCGACCGCGTGCGGATGCTTCCTCGTCCTGTCGGTCTCGGCCATGCGCGAGAATCTCGCGTTGCACGCGGCGCGGCGGGACTCCGGTACGGGCGGCTTCGCGATCTATGCCGAGACCACGATCCCGGTCGTGGACGGTGGCGCGGCATTCATGCGCGGCCATGCGGGCCGCATCGTACCCGTGCGCGTCCGCAACGGCGACGACGCCGGATGCCTGAACCTTAACCACGCACAAACGCCGCGCCTGATCGGCGTTGAACCTGCCGCGTTGGGCAAACTCGGCGCATTCGCGGGACAAGACTTCTGGGCGCAACTCGACACGCCGTTGCCGGACGGACGCATTCCAACCTTCGTCGGCGACACCAACACCGCCATGTGGGGATTGAAAATGAAAATCGGCGACGAATTGCCGTACCCCGACGAAGCGGGGCAAACGGCCATGCTGAAACTCGTAGCGAGTCTGCCGATGCGCCTGTCGGTGTTCCAAGGCGCGTTGATCGTTTCCGAATCGGTCTTCACGAGCCGGTTCCCGTCCGAGGGCGGATACCGCGCGTTCCTGATCGAGACACCGAACGAAAAGGCGCGCGAAACGATCCTGCGCCTCAACCGCGAATACGGCAAGCTCGGCATGTACGCCGTCACCGCCGTCGACCGGCTGCAATCGTTTTACGCGGTCGAAAGCGCCTATCTTGCGATGTTCCTCGTACTCGGCGGCCTCGGTCTGATGCTCGGTGGCGGCGGCGCGGGCGTCGTGGTCCTGCGCAATCTGTACGAACGCCGCACCGAAATCGCCCTGCTGTACGCGCTTGGATACGAGAATGCCATCGTTTATCGAATCCTGCTATTCGAACACGCCGTCCTCGCCACAGTCGGAACCCTTATAGGCGCGCTCGCCGCCGCCGCCGCAATGAGCCCCCTCGTCCTCGCTTCGCAAACCCAAGTATCGCTCGCCGCGCAAGCCAGCGTCCTCGGATTCATCCTTCTGATCTACGCCGCAGCCGTATTCGCAGCCCTGCGAATAGGACTCCGCAACGTCTCTTGCGCCGCCCTGCGCGCGGAGTAGGTCCGCGTCGAGTCTCTCTCCGCAAGGAGCATGCGCCGCTGCTCGTGCTGGCGCATCGAAATTGGTTTGTTCGTGTACGGAGGCGGGATCGCGACGTTTGGCTCGGATTGCAGGCGGTCTTGAACGTCTTCGGACAACGGGTCATCCCGCTGAATCTCGCGCGCCCACGCGAGCAACATCAACATGGGCATGCGGGGCGACTCTGTGGCCGTCTTGTTATCGAGGGACGCGGCCAGACCCGGCTGCGTCGCGTGTTCCGCCAACCGTGCCAGATTCACGGTCGTCCGAACGACGGGCGCGAGCAACCACGCAAACGCAATAACAACGGAGGCCGCCGCAAGACAAACCATCGCGTCGCGAAGGACGTGAAGCGGACGCGGAAGAAACAGACTCGGTTTGCGCAAATGCGGACGAAGCGCGTCGAAGCGGTTGCGCGGGGCGGGAAACCGCAGGACGTCCCGGCACGTCTCGACGACCGTCGACAACCCGTTCAACTCCTCGGCGCACAGGTAACACCCTTCCAGATGCTCGCCGACATCCCGCCGAAACCGAGGCGGCAGATCGTCGTTCAGATAGCCGATCAACCGGCTGGATACTTCATTGCATTCCATGACGCCTAACTCCTAACTCCTACTTCCGTTCTAAAGCACAAGAAGGCCCTGCAAAAGTTCCCGCAAACGCTGGATCGCCAACAAACGCCGCGACCGCACCGTGTTTACCGGACATTGCATGACCGCCGCGATTTCGTACAACGACAATCCATTCACCGTCCGAAGGACAAAGGCCATCCGCTGTTCTTCGGGCAGTTTTTCGAGTGCCGCGAACACGTGAAGGCCGATCTCCGCGCGATAGGCCAATTCATCCGGCGCATCGTTGGCCGAAGACGCGGGATCTTGCCGCGCTTCATCGGCAAATACAAACGCCGTTCGCGGCTGCCTGCTTGCACGCCGACATTGCTCCTGCCAAATGTGCCGCGCCACCGTAAACGCGTACGCGGCAAACGAACCGGAAGGACTGTAGCGCGCGCGCAACTGCCATATCCGCACGAACGTCTCGTGGCAAAGATCCTCCGACGACTGGACGTTTCTGGACATGCCGAAGAAAAAATCCAGCAGACGGCGGTAATACCGCTCGTACAACTCGGCAAACGCGGTTTCGCTGCCCCATTGCACGCGCAACATGACATCCGAATCCGACTGCCGCTCCAATGTGTCGTCTAAACCCATCGCTCAACCATTATATGACGTTTTCGGACACATAGCGATCAATAATCGAGGGGACAATAGTTTACAAGTTTTTTAAGGATGAAGGATGAAGGATGAAGGATGAAGGATGAACCAAGGAATTCAGAATTCAGGAGTCTGAATGAACGGCGGCGTCAGTGCCATTCTGACTCCTGACTCCTGAATTCCTCTGCGGTTTCATCCTTCATCCTTCATCCTTAAATTGGAAATCCCTTTACGCCGCGCGATTGGTCGAACTGGTAGATGCGTTGCAGCGGGCGGTTGGTTTCGGGCAAGGCCAGCAGATCGCCGTCCTTGAGCGCACGATTGGCGTTGGGATGCTCGATGGCGCGAATGGCGAGGCGGCGCATGCGCTCGACGATTCGAGGCTCGGCGTTGCTTTGTTCGTTCAATTCATTGGGGTCCGACTGGACGTTGAATAGTTGCTGTTTGCCGCCGTTGGCCATGTAGATGTATTTCCAGGCGTCTTCGCGGACCATGATCTTGAAAAGCGGCGTGCCGGGCGTGCCATACATCCCGATGAGACATTCGCGCGCGTGCGCCTTCTTGCCGACGAGGCCGAGCACGTCGCTGCCTTCGCGGAGTTCGCGTTTGCCGGCTGCCGCGGTCGCGATGCCGAACAGGTCGGCGAGGCCCACGAGTCCGGGGTTTTGCGCGCCGGCCGGGAGACGTTCGGGCCAACTGAGGAGAAACGGGACATGGCACGAGGCCTCAAAATAACTCTCCTTCTGCCATGCGCCGTGATCGCCAAGATGGTCGCCGTGATCCGAATAGAAACAGATGAGCGTGTTCGCCGCATCGCCGCGCGCCTCGACGGCGTCGAGAATGCGGCCCAGGCATTGATCGATGTACGAGATCTCGCCGTAGTACCGCGCCTTGAGCACGCGCGCGTGCGAGTCGTTGATGTCCTCGGCCCAGATCGCATGGTTCATCCAGCGGAGTTGCTCATCCATGAGATCAACGGCCTTGTCGCCACGAACGGGATTCGGCATGCGGTCGGGGTTGTACATCCGGTTGAACGGGATCGGCGGCGCGAACGGTGGATGCGGCCCGACGAACGAGACGTATCCGAAAAACGGCCGCCCGTCTTGTCGCGCGATCTGTTCGATGGCACGGTCTGCCGCCCATGCCTCGACGCCGAGCGCCGCCGGCAACATGCTCATCTGCGGCATGTAGTACATCTCGGTGCGCTCGCCCATCAACCCTTCGATGAAATCGTACGCGGGATGTTCGGTACGGATGAACGCCGCGTAACTGTCGCGCGCGCGCTGGTCCGGCGTGCCGTACAATTCCTCGCTGTGGAGATGGACCTCGAAACCGAGGTCCGCATCCCACGGTTGCGTGTGGAACTTGCCGATGCCGAAGGTTCGGTAACCAAGACGCGACATCGTCCGAGGCAGATACGCGCCGCAACGCTCTTCCATATCGGCGGGCTGACCTTCGACGAGGTCCGGCGCGGCATTGCCGTAGATGCCCGTCGTTGGACCCGTCCGGCCCGTATAGACCGTCATCCGCGCCGGCACGCACACCGGACATTCGGAATACGCGTTCGTGAACGTCACGCCGCGCGCGACGAGCCGGTCGAAGTTCGGCGTGTAGATGTGCGGATTGCCCAGCGCGGCAATCGTGTCGGCCCGCTGCTGATCGGTCATGATGAAGAGGACGTTGGGCGGCGTATGTTTCGCCATCGCACCAAACCCTCCTTTCCGTATGGGTTTCGCTTCCGCCGCAAACACGGTAGCCGCGGCGGCTGTCAATCCGAGAAACGCGCGTCGACGTATTGGCGCCATGCAAATTCCTCCACGGACCTTACGCCGGTGGATGGAGCAAATCGAAACCCACCGGCGCTGCTATTTCCCGATCCCGATCCCATCGAGACAGAAGGAGTACGGCATCGAACCGGAATCATGCCGCGTAACAAGCTCCGATCGTCGCATACAACGCATCGGGCGCCAAGTCCGCCCCGTTCGGCCAGCACACCGCGCCAAACTCGTCTATGGCCACTTGCCCGAATAGATTCGGATCTTTCAGAGGCTCGAACATGGTCCCGAACAGGCGGGCGCTCAGGTCCACGTCGCCTTGGACGCCATCTTCGAACGTTACATGTAGTCGGTAACCCTCCAACGGACTTACCGCGATAATCCGGTACATCTCAATCTCCCTATTCCAGGGGCGCAATGGCGCGGAAAGGCTCATGCGTCCGCGTTGCCATAGTACGCGTAAAAATGCGGACAGCCATGATCATCATAATACATCCGCACCGTTATCCCAAAGAACCGGCTTAATGTCGCCATGTCGTGAACCCTCTCGGACTAAACAGATCGGAGTTCTCCGATCAATCACGCCGCCTTGGGTTACTTGCCAATCAAGATTCCATCGAGTCCGAAGAAGAATCCCTTCGATTCGGCGTTCTTGCCGACGTTGCGAACCGTCAACGTATGCGCGCCCGCCGCGAGATCGAGCGGACCGAATAATTTCTCGCGGTTGACGATTGTCGCGCTGTAGAGGTCCACGGGTTGGCCGAGCGGTGTGCCGTCCAACTCGAATTGGAAAATGCCGTAGTCGAACGAATACGTGAGCGTCAGGAGCACGCTGTGCTTGCCGGCGTCCTTCACGTCGAACGGAAGCGTTAGAGACTGGCCCTTCTCCGCCGGCGTCCAGAACAACTGCTTGCCGCCGCTCCATGCGCCGTCCTGTGGTTGAAGCGGCCCCGCCGACACATTCGCGTTCGGGATCAAACCTTCGGCCTCGATCTGCGTCGCGTAATCGTAGTAGAGGCGCGCATAGCCCGTCGGCATTTCCGCAAACGCCTTGTGCGGCTCCGTCTGGTACCAGTACGCCACGGACGAGAAGTCGTCGGGCCGTTCCTCGAATCCGGATTTGATCGAACCATCCGGATTGAACGTCACGCCCTTGTGCTCGATCTCGACGTGGAGCGATTTCTTGAATAGAACAGGGTCTGGGATGTGCCAGCGGTACGCCGTCGTCAACGCGTACGGGTCGTACCCTTCCATCAGCGGGCATCCGTAATACGGGTTCGACATCTTGCGCAGACCCCAGCCGTCGCAGAGGTAATCCTCGCTGCCCGTCCCGCGCAATTGCGGCGTCTTCGCGCCGTCGATGAAGAAGAAGTCGTCGCCCTCGCCCCACCAACTCGCCGTCAACTGCCGGACGTTCAGCACCGTGCCGACGTAATGGCCACAACCTTCCATCTCCGCGATGAGGTAGTTGCGGCCCATGACCGCCGGGAATTCCTGGCGATACATCGCGTGGAAGTAGGCTTCTTTTTTGTCGAGTTTGGGCAGCTTGCGCCAGTCCACGTAGTAGTAGAACGCGTCGACGGGTTTGCGGCCTTCGTTCGTCACGGTGATCTTCGCCGACTTGCGGAACGGCATCGGCCAGTAACAATTGCGTCCGCGTCCGTCCGACGTCACGCATACCGGCAGCGACTGCAACGGCACATCGACCCCGTGGCCCATCGCGAAGAAATCGCCGATGGGACATTCCACGGACGGTTTTGCCTCGCCGTCCCAGTACATCCGCAGGACCAGCAGCCGCGAATAGCCGCGTTCGCTCGACGCGATCGTGTTCCAGATATGCGTGATCGTGCCCGGTCCCTTGAGGTCCGCGATCGTGAGCGTGCCGCCCGGCTTGATAGGCCGCGCATCGCCGTTGCCGTTGACCCAGTTCAGGTCGCTGGACGACGCCCGCTCGGACGTGCCGGGTTTGAGTTTGGCCAGTCCATCGAGCGGGTTGCCCGATCCCGCCCACGCGCCCCAACATACTGCCATCGCAATCATTGTGCATGAAGCAACCGTTCGCATAGCCGTTCCTCCTTCAGGTGTTGTCCGCACGCATTATCCTAAAAAAGGCAGTTGGAGTCCATGGACGCTCATCGAAAGTGTGGACGTAGTGGACTTTGTGGACGGAGTGGACACAAATGGGACTCACCACCGGCGCGGAAACCTTGAGCCTAAAAAAGGCAGTAGGAATTCAGAATACAGGAGTCAGAATTCAGAATGGCAACAGGTTACGGTATCATTCGAAGCGCGAAAGCATTCACCCGTTGGGTGAGCGCAAATGTCGCCGAGTTTCGTGTGTAAGCCCACTGTTTTCAACATTCTGAATTCTGACTCCTGAATTCTGACTGCCTTTTTTAGGTTGAGCGCGGCGCGCTGGGTGAATCCTATTCTCGTCCACTCCGTCCACAAAGTCCACTACGTCCACACTTTTCGATCAAGCCGTAGCTGTATGGTGGGTGGAACGAAGCGAAAGCCAGCGGTACTCCTGCGCCAAATTCTTTCACAACTTCGCAACACACGGGCAGGCTCGTCTACGCGTAGCTCGTAATTCCGCCCTCGTCGTCTCTTGCTCGAATCTCACTCGAACACGTGGGTGAGGATTTCTTCGACGATGGCTTCGGCGGCGCCGAGTCTTGCGAGCGAACTGGACGCTTTGGCCATGGCGGCGAGGCGTCCGGGGTCTTCGAGCAGGTCGCGAATCGTTTGCGCAAAGCGTTCCCCGGTGCACTCGTCGTCGAGCATTATGATGGCCGCACCGGCTTGTTCGAATGCGCGGGCGTTCTGTTCCTGATGATTGTCGGTGGCGTGCGGATAGGGGATCAGGATCGACGGTTTTCCCATGGCGGCGATCTCGGCGCTGCTCGATGCCCCGGCCCGGCAAACCATCAGGTCGGCCGCAGCACACGCGGTGACCATGTCTTGAATGAAGGGGAAGACTTCGATGTGGGCCGTCGATTGTGCTGCGGCCTCGCGCGCGGCGGTGGCGTCGGTCACGCCGGTCATCCACAGGAACTGCGCGTCTTTAGGAGCGAAGCTTCGGATAGCGTCCCTCATGGCCGCGTTGAGCGCGTGCGCGCCTTGGCTGCCGCCGGTCACGAGGACTACGGGGATGTGGGGATCGAGTCCGAGCACCTCGCGCGCGTTCTTTTGTGTGGGCGGATGCAGGAATCCCGCGCGGACCGGGTTGCCGACGACGCGCGACTTGTCTGCGGGATAGCGGCCCAAGGTTTCCGGATAACTCAGGAGCAACCGCGTGGCGCGCGGCGCGAGGAGTTGGTTCGCCATGCCGAGCCGCTTGTTCTGTTCGTGGAGGAACGTCGGCACGCCGAGGCGTTGCGCCGCGTAACATAGGGGCAGGCAGACGAATCCGCCGACGCCGACGATGGCTTGCGGACGGAAACTTTTGATGTAGAGCATGGCGCGCGCGACGCCCAGGGCGAGTTTCGCCATTGCCCACGCACGGCGGATGCTGCGTCTGCGCGGCCAGCCTTCGACGGGCACGGAACGGAACGGGATGTCCGCCTGGGCGGCGACCTTTTGCTCGATGCCGCCCTTGCGTCCAACCCATTGCACCACAAGACGCGGATCGCGCTTGCGAAGCTCCTCGACGATGGCAACCGCCGGCGAAGTATGTCCACCGGTCCCGCCGCCCGTGATCATGATACGCATGGCTAGTCCGCCTGACTGGAGGCTGGAGGAAGTGAGACCGTAGGCTGGAGGAACTGCGACTTGTATTTCCTCCAGCCTACGGCCTCACTTCCTCCAGCCTCCGTGGCTTGGAGTATGTGTTCAAGCTGCTGTCTGTCCATGAGCAAACCGCCTGTAGATTTCCCATCGTTCGTTTGGAGTAAGCACCCCGCAGAACGGATTGTTCTGCCTCAGGCGTTGTCCATTCTCAGTTTCATCCAGAAGCACGAGCCGAACGCGCTCCCACTCCTCCTGCAATATCGTCAGCCACTCGGCAATCGCGGGCGCTGGATTCTGGCGAAACCAGCGGGCGCACGTGTCCCGTGCGCAGCACAGACCTTCGCGTTGCGGATCGCCGTCGATTTTTGCTACGACGGCTCTCGCCAATTCCAAGCTTCGCTCATCGATTTCTTGATGCGTTCTCACGATCGTCCTTCACACTCGATCCTTCATTATGCACGCTATTGCGTTTTGCGTTCTACTCGAGACGCTAATGGGCGACGGCGAATTCCTGTTTGACTTGGTAGTAGGCGCTGGCTTGGAGTCCGATGTTCATGAGGATGCCTGCCATGGCGAGGAAGACGATCTGTGCGGTGCCGCCGTAACTCACGAAGGGGAGCGTCAATCCCTTTGTCGGCAGCAGACCGATGGTCACGCCCATGTTGAACGCGGCCTGGAGGCTGATGATCAGCGTGATTCCGGCGGCCAGTAGCGAGCCGAACATGTCGGGGGCGTACTTGGCGATACGCATGCCGAGGAAAAGGAACGCAACGAACAACGCAACTATGATGGTTGTGCCGCGCAGTCCCATCTCTTCGCCCCACACCGCGAAGATGAAATCCGTGTGCGCCGCGGGCAGGTAAAACAGCTTCTGTTCGCCCGCGCCGGGACCGACGCCTCCGAACGACCCGTGCGCGAATGCCGCGAGACTCTGAATCAGGTGGAATCCGCCGTCGTTGCGGTGCGCGAAGGGGTCGAGGAACGTTATGAACCGCTGCCAGCGGTACTGACTGGCCTTGATCAATGTGAAGACCGCCGCGCTTCCCAGCAGTCCGCTGCCGAACACGTAGAACCAGCGCGCCCCGCCCAGGTAGATCATGACGAACGCCACGCAGCCCATCACAGCGGGGATGCCGAGGTCGCGTTCCATCAGGACCAGCAGGACGAATGCCCCTGTGATGGCGCTCGCGGGAAGGAAGCCGCGCCAGAATTTCGTGATTTGGTCGCGATTGTCCGTGAGTTTGCGTGCGAGTAGAAGGATCAATGCAAACTTTGCGATTTCGGACGGTTGAAATTGGTGGATGATCGGTAGCCGAATCCAGCGCGTGGCGCCGTTGACCTCGACGCCCACGCCGGGTATCAGCACCGCCACCAGCAGGATGAGCGCCGCACCGACGATGCCTCGGAAATACAACGATTCGCTGAACTTGTGATAGTCGAAAAACGTGGCGAGAAAAAACATCGCCGCAAGACCGGCCAGTACGCAGAAGAACTGTCGATCAAACAGCCCTATCCC
This sequence comes from Candidatus Hydrogenedentota bacterium, assembly GCA_903925285.1. GTDB lineage: Bacteria > Hydrogenedentota > Hydrogenedentia > Hydrogenedentales > SLHB01 > DSVR01. The sequence goes on from CAIYET010001052.1 coordinate 13,587, forward strand.
GTTTAGCTTGACGGCGGCAACGCTGTAGATCGTAATCAGTCCGACGCATAAAAGCGTCAACACAATGAGCAAAATCGCCGTGGTTTCCCTTCTCATGACAGCCCCTTCCGCGCTTCTCGCGCATAGTCCATCACCGCATCTTTGAACACGCGACCTCGGTGCTCGAAACTTGTGTACATATCGAAACTGGCGCAGGCGGGCGACAACAGGACCGCATCGCCGCGTTGTGCGGCTGCGGCGGCGCGCTGGACGGCGTCGCGCATGTCCGTCGCGCACTCGAACGCAACTAGATCGCCGTAGGCCACCTCGATCTTCGGCGCGTCGTCCCCGATCAATATCAGGCGCCGCACGTGTTGACGCACCAGATCGCGCAGCACACGATAGTCGCTGCCCTTGCCTTCGCCGCCGGCGATCAATACGACCGGGACCGGGAAACTTTCGAGCGCCACTTTGAGACTGTCCACGTTCGTGGCCTTCGAGTCGTTGTAGAAGTCGACACCGTCAACTCGAGTAACGAACTCGATGCGGTGTTCGACGCCGCCGAAGGTCCGTAGCGCGGCGAGGGTTTTGTCCCAGTCGAACCCGCCCGCGCGCATGATCGAAAGCGCGCACAGCACGTTCTGCAAATTGTGTCGGCCCGGCAGGAGCGTGTCGGAGGTCTGCGCGACACATTCGTTGCCCAGGCGAATGCTATCGCCATCGAGCCAAAGGCCGTCATTTAGACGATGTTCGAGGCTAAATGGCCAGAGGCGTGCTCGCGTTGAATCCGCCATCACGCAAACAAGCGGGTCGTCGTCGTTAAGGACCGCGATGTCTTCGAGACCTTGATTGGCGTAAATGCGTGCCTTGACGGCGGCGTAGTTTTCGATCGTGCCGTGCCGCGCGAGATGGTCGGGCGTGACGTTGAGCACGGCGGCCGCCCATGGGCCAAACGCATGCGCGAGTTCCAACTGGTAGCTGCTGACTTCGAGCACGAGGTATTCCGGGGCCGGCTCGGAGGTCACAACGGCGCTGAGCGGAACGTCATTGTTTCCCGCGAGCATGACCGAATGCCCGCAGCCCGCCACGAGCGTCTTGAGCAATTCGGTCGTTGTCGTCTTTCCGTTCGTGCCGGTGACGGCGATGATCTTCGAGCGGCAATATGGGAAAGCAAACTCCATCTCGCCGATCACGTCCGCGCGGCACGATGCCGGAAGAGGGATCTTGGTCGGCGGAACGCCGGGACTCGGGACGATCAGCGAGACGCCGTCGAACGCGGCCCCGGTATGCCCGCCCAACTCGTACGGTACGCCGAGGGCATCGAGTTCCGCGCGGGCCGACGCGAACGTGTCGCCGGACTTCGCCTCGCTTACGAAAGGCCGCGCCCCTTCGCGCAGGAGCAGCTTAACTACGGCGAGGGCGGTCCGGCCCATGCCGAGGACCGTCACTTTCTGTCCGCGAACGTTACGAATGGTTTACCTCGATTTCAGCGCTCAACGCAGTTTGAGGGTGCCGAGACTCATCAGCGCGAACAGGATCGCGATGATCCAGAATCGGATCGTGATCTTGGTTTCCGACCAGCCTTTCAGTTCGAAATGGTGATGCAGCGGGGCCATGCGAAATACCCGCTTGCCCGTAGTCTTGAACGAAGCGACTTGGATTGTGACGCTGAGGATTTCCAGGACGAATAGTCCTGCCACGATGGGCAGTAACAATTCTTGCTTCGTGAGCACGGCCATGGCGCCGATTGCGCCGCCGAGCGCCAGCGAACCTGTGTCGCCCATGAAGACCTCGGCGGGATGCGCATTGAACCACAGGAATCCCAGGCCCGTGCCGATCATGGCCGCGCCGAATACGGTCAGTTCGCTGGCTTCGGGCACATAGACGAGGTAGAGATAGTCCGACCAGTCCACGCGGCTGACCACGTACGCGATGCCGGTGTATGCGAGAAGCGAAATCACCGATACGCCTGCGGCGAGGCCGTCGAGGCCGTCGGTAATGTTCACGGCGTTGGACATGGCGACGATGATGAACATGATGAAAAGGATGTAGAACGGTCCGAGCGGGATCGTCACCCCTTTGAATCCCGGGATCTCGACTCTCGTGTGCAGGTTGCGGCCGCCGTGAGCGATGTAGCCCGCGAAGACGTGTTCGAGCACGAGGCGGTTGAACTGTGTGAGTTCCCGGCCCGTCAAGTTCGCGACGCCTTTGCCGAGGAAGCGCGCCATGTCCTGCGAAGCGGGCATCTCTGCGATGAGGGTCGCGTTGGACAAATCGCGTTCTTCGATCACCGCATTCAACTCTTCGATGAGCAGGGTTCGCGATTTTTTGTCGACGGAACCGTCGGTCGGCGTGGACAGGATCCGGCGTTGCAGCGTGGGTGAGAGGCGGTCCCAGACGCGTTTGACCGGCGATGCCGTCGGATCTGCGGCGTGTGCCCGGAATTCGTTGGAGAGGCCCGGCCAATCGAGTACATGGTCCGTGTTGATATACGACGAGCCGATGGTGATCGGAAAGAAATAGAGGATCAGGCCGAGTGCGAGTCCGGTGACGATCTGGCCGGCCATCTTCGCGCGCGCGCTGAGACCGTCGTTGTGTTTACGTTTGAGTTTGATGAAGTCGTCGATGAATCCGACGAGGCCGAGCATGCAAAGCACACCCGTGACGATGAGCAGCAGGCGATTGACGAGCGTGCTCCATAAGAGCAACGAAAACAGGGTCGAGGCGATGATCATGACGCCACCCATTGTGGGCGTGCCGGATTTCCCTTTGTGCAACGCGTGGAGGTCGGCCACGTAGTCCTTCTTGATGTGTTGGCCGATTTTCAGGATTCGTAGCCGCTTGATGACGTAAGGGCCGATGAGCAGACAGAACAGGAAACCGGTCAGCGCCGCTGCGCCGGCGCGCACCGTGTGGTACGTAAAAACATTGAACACGCTCATGTACGGCGTGAGAAACTGAGCCAGATAGTAAAGCATTTCGTTTCCTTATATGTACATCGCGCGAAGCGCTTCGATAACTCGTTCCATGCGCATGCCGCGCGAACCTTTTACCAGCAGTATGTCCCCGTGGCGCGCAAGATGGTAAACGGTTTGCGCGATATCGTTTGGATCGTCGAGGACTTCGGCGTGGAGCGCGCCCGATGCGTGGGCGGCGCGGACCATATCATCCGCGTGCGGGCCGAGTGCAAAGAGGTGGTCCGTACCCAGGACGGCTGCGCGCTCGCCGATTTCGCCGTGTAGCGCCGCTGCGGCTTCGCCCAATTCGAGCATCTCGCCCAGCGCTGCGAAACGCGCGCCCTGCGTGGGCCACTCCGCCAGCGCCTCCAACGCCGCCGCCATGCTTGCCGGATTGGCGTTGTAACTGTCGTCGATGATCGTCAGCGGCCCAAGCGGCAACACCTTGAAACGCGTCGAGGCTGCGCACGCTTCGCGTAACGGTCCCTCGAATTCCGTGACGCCGTGGCGCAAGGCTACCGCGACGGCCAGCAGGACGTTGGCGGCATGTGCGCGACAGGCCAGCGGCAGCCGCAATTCGCCGATGGGATGGATCCGCAGCCGCATCTCGCCGGGTCCGGCCATATCGCACGATTCGAGCGCGACGTCGCCAGAATGGCCGAAACGAACCTTCTCTCCGGAAAACGACTGCGCGATGCGCACGCAACGTGCGTCGTCCATGTTGACGTAAAACGTTCCGTCGTTTGGCAAACTTTCGACGATTTCGCCCTTCGCCTTTGCGATGTTTTCGATAGTGCCGAATCCTTCGAGGTGCGCCGGCGCGATGATCGTGATGGCCGACTCCGTGGGCCGCGCCAGCGTGCAAAGCCGTGCGATCTCGCCGGGATGATTCGCGCCCATTTCGATGACCGCCATATCGGTATCCGCGTCGATCTGCAAGAGCGACTGCGGGCAGCCGATTTCGTTGTTGAGATTGCCCAGCGTTTTCACGACGCGCAATTTCGTGCCAAGCAGGCGCGCCGTCATATCCTTCGCAGTCGTTTTGCCGCAAGAACCGGTGAGCGCCAACAGCGGGATGTCGAATTGCCGCCGATGATACGCCGCGAATTGTTGCAACGCCTCCAACGTATCCGGGACGATGAGACACGGACCGCCGTCATGCGGCTCGGTAGCGACCACGCCGACGGCGCCTTTCAGAAATGCGTCTTGGACGAAGCGGTTGCCGTCGAACCGTTCGCCGCGTAGCGCGAAGAATACGTCGCCCGGCATGATCGTGCGCGTATCGGTGGATGCACGGCAAAATGCGAGATTGCCGCGCTCCGTCTGCGTGCCGATTACGTCGGCGAGTTGGCTTAACGAGTACGTCCAAGGCATGGTTACGAGCGTTCCTCCAAGATGGAGCGGGCGACCTCGCGGTCATCGAAATGGATTTTCTCGGTGCCGAGAATCTGGTAGTCTTCGTGGCCCTTGCCCGCGATCATCACGAGATCGCCCGGCTTGGCCAATTCGAGGGCGCGGCGGATCGCCTCGGCACGATCGGGAATAACTGCGTAGTCGGTGCCGCGTCGCTTGCCGCTCGCGATCATGCCGCCCACGACTTCGTCGATGATGCGCAACGGGTCCTCGGTGCGGGGGTTGTCGGACGTGACGATTGCGAAGTCGGCTTGCCGCGCGGCCACGGCGGCCATCTTGGGCCGCTTCGTCTTGTCGCGGTCGCCGCCGCATCCGAAGACGCAAATGACGCGCTTTTCGCAAACGGTGCGCGCCGCCTTCAGCACGTTGTGAAGTCCGTCGTCGGTGTGCGCGTAATCGACGATGACCAGAAAGTCCTGTCCCGCGTCGACCCGCTCGAAGCGGCCCGGAATGTGCGCGAGCGATTCGATGCCTTGCGCGATCGATTCGAGCGGTAAGCCGAGGCCGCCGCCGATGGCGATGACGCCAAGTATGTTGGCGACGTTGTGGAGTCCCAGCAGCGGGGTCCGGATGAGTTGCGTGCCCCAGGGCGTCTCGATCGTAAAGGCCGTGCCGTCGAGTCCCATGCGAATGTCGCGCGGCCGCACGTCGCCCTCCGTGCCATATGTGTAGCACGGCGCCCGCGAGGCGGCAATGAAGTACGAGGCGCTGGGATCGCCATGGTTGACCACGGTGAAAGATCCCGGCCCTTGGATGCGTTCGAACAGGAGTAGTTTCGCGCGGCGATAGGCGTCCATGTTCGCATGGTAATCGAGGTGGTCCTGTGTGAGGTTCGTAAACGCCGCGACGTCGAAGTCGATGCCCGCGACCCGCTCTTGATCGAGCGCGTGCGAGCTGACTTCCATGACGACGTGCGTTAGGCCCGCCTCGCGCGCGCGGCGGAACATGTCCGCGAGTTCCTCGCCGAAAGGCGTCGTGTGCGCGGCGGGATGGATCGTGCCCGCGATATCGTAGCCGAGCGTGCCGAACGCGGCGGTGGTGTGGCCGCAACATTCGAGCACGCGTTGCGTCAAGAGAATCGAACTGGATTTCCCGTTCGTGCCCGTGATGCCGATCACGGTCATCGCGCGCGAAGGATCGCCCGCGAGCGCGTGCGCTACCACGCCCAGCGACTGGCGTGGATGCGTAGCGAACAGGTATGGAACGCCGTGCAGCGACGTCACGCCGCGGCGCGCGCCGATAATCGCGACAGCTCCGGCCCCGACGGCCTGTTGCGCGTAGGCATGCCCGTCCGTGCGCACGCCCGGCGCGGCCACGAATACGGCGCCGGGGCGGACGCGCCTCGAGTCCTCCGTGACGGCCACGACGGGCGTATCGGGCAGGCCCTCGGCGTTAGAGCCGAGCCACTTTGGGAGATTGTTTAGCTTCATTCGTTTTCGTTTCTTCAGGTGCTTCGCTCGAAAAGGTCAGTCGGCACAATGACACGTCGCGCAAGGACGCGCCCGCCGGCGGATCCTGTTCGATGACACGTCCCGCGCCTCGCGGGTCCCAACGGATTCCGATTTGGTCGATAAGCGCCTTCGCCTGCAACTTCGTCATGCCCGCGAAGCTCGGCAGCGCCGGCTCGCCTTCGCTCGTAACCGAGCGCGCCGCAACGAGCGCGAGGTCGTCGAGCGGTTGCGTTATTACGGGCGTCGCCCCGTCGGTCTCGCGCGCGACCAAGGTGTCTTCGTCATCGGCATCGGGTGTTGCGTCATGTGCGCCGGGATTCTCGTTGACGGGATCGGGCGGAACGTTCATGCGGATGAGGGCGTCACGGACGACGTTCTTGAATATGGGGCCGCAGACCGAGCCGCCGAAGTGCAATTTGATGTCCGGTTCCTGAACCACGATGACCGCGCAAAGCTTCGGATCGGCGATCGGCGCGAAGCCCGCGAAAATCGCCGTGAACTTCCCGGGCAGAAATCCGCGCGATGTAGGGCTGGCGATCTGCGCCGTACCGGTCTTGCCCCCGACGCGATACTCGGGGATGCTGGCGGGTTTGCCCGTGCCGTGCAATACGACCAGATGGCACAGTTCCTTCATGGTCTTCGCGGTGGCGTCGGAGAGGATCCGAGTCGGTTCCTCGTGTTGGTGCTCGTAGCTCACTGTGCCGTCGCGCGCCACGACGCGGTCGACGTAATACAAGTTGCGCAGGTAGCCGCCGTTGGCGATCACGCAGAAAGCCCGGGCCAGTTGCGGAATCGTGACCGCGATTTCCTGGCCCATCGGCAGCGAACCCATCGTCAACCGCGACCATTTCGTACGCGCATGAAAAATGCCCTTGCTTTCGATGGGCAGGTCGATGCACGCCCGCGTTCCGAACCCAAACCGCTGAATCCATTGCTCCATCCGTTCGGGGCCCAGCATCGCGCCGACCTTGATCATGGCAATGTTGCTCGACTCTGCGAAACAATTCGAGAACGGTTCGACGCCGAGCCGATGGAAGTCGCGGATCGTGTGGCCGTAGGGATTGAACGAGCCGTTCTCGCAGAAGATCCGCGTCTCCGTGTTCAGCAGGCCCTCCTCGAGTGCGCCCGATGCCGTCACGATCTTGAATGACGATCCCGGTTCGAATGCAAATTCCGCCGCGCGGTTGCGGAAATTCGCGCCGCCCACGTTGCCGTGGTTGTTGAGGTCGTACGCCGGCCGCGTGGCCATGGCGAGGATGGCCCCGGTCTTCACGTCGACGACGATCCCCATCGCCTGCGGCGCTTTCGATTCCACCATGCCTTTGTCCAAGGCCTGTTCGAGCGTGCGCTGGATCGTCTTGTCGATGGTGAGATGGACTGCGTCGCCGCCTTCAGGCCCCGTATACTCGATCGTCAGCGAACCGAGGATGTTGCGATTCGCGTCGACCCGCGAACGTTGTTTGCCCGATGTACACCGCAACAATTTGTCGTACGACATCTCGACGCCGTCGCACCCGTTGCCCTCGCGATTGACGAATCCAACGATGTGCGCGGCCAATTCGCCTTCGGGATAGTACCGCACCCATTCCTTCTTCAGGGCAAGTCCATATTGAAGCATCGGGTCGAGACTCTCATACGTCTTGATGTCCTGCTCCGTCAGCCAGCGCTTGACCCACACGAACTTGCGCTGCTTATCGTTCTCATCGCGTTTGGTGAGGCGCGCCGCAAGTTCGCCATCGTCCAGCCCGAACTGCGGGGCTAGCGTAATCGCCGTCATTTGAGAGTCGGTCATGACGCGCGGGTCGGCCCACAGCGACCACAGGCAATGGTCCTTGGCGAACAGACCGCCTTCCCGGTCGAGGATATCGCCGCGCGGTACGCGCAACTCGACTTCCCCGATGTGAGCGCTTTCCTCTGCGGTGAGCTGCGAACCAGGATCCGTGTGAACCAGGATTAGTTTGATCGCCACCGCGACAAACGCGACTACAAATCCCCAGGTGACGATGCGCAGGCGGAATAGATTGCTTTGCGCAGGAGGTCCCCCATGGGGGTCGTACTCGTTCGGGGTCCCCCAATGCCCGCTCTGCTCGTAAATAGCTCGATATCCTCCCATCTCGCACCCTCGTTTCGTGGTAGATCGAACGGCAATGACGCCATGCAATGGACGGGCGCCGTTCGGTCGTCCGTCCCGGTTTCGGCGGGTTTTCCACGCAAAGCTGTGTAGGAGAACGTGTCCTCCAGCGCCCGCGCTTCCTCATCGCTGCAATAGATGACTTGCACTTGGTCCGGTTGCGGCTCGATCAATCCGAGGTCCGGCGCTTCGATTTCAATGCGATCGAAGGTCTGAAGCCGCGCCTCTTCAACGCGTAATCCGTCCAGCGTATCCGAAAATTCCTTGATCTGCGTGCTGACCAACGCCACCTCGTAGTCGTTGCGCAACATCTCCGTGTTGAGCCACGTGTCGAAGGCCAGCGCCATCGCCGGCGCCACCAACAACATCGCCCACTTGATCCAACCCGTCATGACATCCGTCCGTTGAACCGGAAGCGCGCGTCGAATCATGTCAATCTCCTATGTAGACTAGAGGCTGTAGGCTGTAGGAAAGAACATCCCGCCTCTTCTCTTCGCAAGCCGTCCATCCCTCATCCTTCCAGTCGTTCCGCAACACGCAAACGAGCGCTATGCGCCCTGGGATTAAACCGAATCTCCTCCGCGTCAGCCTGGACCGGTTTCGGTGTCAGTACACGCACGACCGGCGCAAGGCGTTCACGGACCCGTCCATCGGGCCACAGGATTTCCTTGGTCCGCGACACGTCCTGCAACACCCGTTTGGCGATCCGGTCCTCGCCCGAATGAAAGGCGATCACGGCCAAACGTCCACCGGGCGCCAGCACGTCGAGGGCCTGCCGCAGACCCGCCTCGAGCCAGTTGTACTCTTCGTTGACCGCGATGCGGACGGCCTGAAACACCGTTCGAGTCTCTTCCGGCATTCCATGGACGAAATCGAGGCTCTCCGAGACGGCGTCGGCCAGATCGCGCGTCGTTTTCATCGCGCCCGACTTGGAACGTTTGACGATCGCGCGCGCGATTCGACGGGCCGGACCGACATCGCCATACGAGCGCAACGTCTCCGCCAGTTCGTCCTCGCGAACGTGCGAGAGATACTGCGCGGCGGTCAAGCCCTGCGACGTATCCATCCGCATGTCCAACGGTCCTTCTTCCTGAAACGTGAATCCGCGCCGCGGGTCGTCCAATTGGATGCTCGACAATCCCGCGTCGATCAGAATGCCATCCACAAACCCAATGCCCAACTCTCGTAATACTTCGGCCAACTCGCCATAATTGCGGTGAAGAAGGGTGACCCCCGGAAACCGTGCCAATCGCGCTTGCGCCCGCGCCACGCTCTCCGGATCGCGATCCATCGCGATCAGCCGCCCCCCCGTCAGCGCTTCCGCGATCAACGACGCGTGTCCGCCACCGCCGACCGTTCCATCTACATACGTCCCGCCTTCCCGGATTCGAAGTCCATCCAGGACCGCGCGCGCCAGTACGGGGATGTGTCCGTTCATAGGCTTCAGGCCTCAGGCTTCAGATGAAGCCTCAAGCCTCCCGCTACGCGGCTTCGCGGAACTGCTGAACGGCCTGGCCTTCAGTGTCGAAAATATCGAAAAGCGACGACACGCCCGCCATGCAGAAAACCCGTTGCGTGTACACATTGACGCCGACCAGCTTCAGATCGCCGCCGCCCAGGCGCAGGTGCCGCAAACGCTCGACCAATACGCCCAGACCCATGAAACTGATGTGCCGCACGCCCGACAGATTCGCTACGACCTTGCAGCGCTTTTCTTTCAGACAACTCAGGAAACTCAGACGAAGGATCTTGACCCCATCTTCGTCGATGTCCCCCTCGAGTCGCAGTACGATCACGGGGCCCATGTCACTCCGCTCAACTTTCATCATCGTGTCCGCCTTTCTCCCGCGGCATGGCAGACGGCTGGACGCGAACCAGCAGTTCTGTAGCCATTGCCTCGAATTCTGCGCCCTTGGCCTCTTGGTACGCCTCCCATGCGTCCTTCCGCCACAACTCCAAGTGGTTCTGCATACCAACCAGGACAACGTCCCGATCCAGACCCGAGAACCCACGCAACGGCGCAGGAACCGGCATGCGGCCTTGGCGGTCCACCTTCACATCCATCGCACAACCATACACAAGACGCAAGAAATCGTGCGCCTTCGGGTCAAGCGGATCCAGCGCAGCCACGCGCGAAACCAACTTTTCCCATTCCGGCAGGTTGTAGAGATACAAGCAGCCCTTGTACCCCCGAGTCACATACCACGTGATGTGGTCAGACCGTTCCATAAGCTCATGCAGCTTCTTCGGAACAGTGATCCGGCCCTTATCGTCCAGCACTGTCGGATGAGACCCGTAATACATGCTCAAGACCCAGCTTTCCGCCACTTACCACCACTTTCTACCACACGGTATCACGTTCAAACCACTTTGTCAAGATATTTCTTTCGCCCCCGATCGGCTGATCAGCCGGGCAAACGTGCCCCCGCAAGTGGTTTGGATGTGTTGGACGCCACCGGCTCGTAGGTGCACAGGGCATCCTGCTTATCCTGATGATGGAAGGAGGTTACTTCGGCGGCAGGGCGCGGCACGCACGGCATCGTCGTCTTCGCGACGATCCTCTTAGGGGCGCGGTATATTCCAATATACCGGGTTCATGGCATTGAGTAGCGCGACGTTGGAACGGGGCCTTCATAGATCCCATTCGTCGCGTGAACTTACGCGCGCGCGCATTCTTCGAGGCACTTGCGCACAATGTAGCCGGCAAGTGCACGGCGCAGGAACGCGAGTCTTCCTTGTTGCAGGGCGGACCGCATACGGGATTCGAGCATGTCCATGCCGGGTACGATCCGTCCGGACGCGCGTGCCTTTGCGAAAGCGCCGAAAGCCGCGTTGGTTTCGTCCGTCATGGCTTTGAGTATCGACGACGGCGGCATGGCCTCGAACCCCACGACGTCGATGTCGGGTTCCATGGCGAACACGCGGAGTTCGTAGGGACCGAGCGTGAATCGGCCCGCAGCGGCAGCGTCAACGCGTTCGCCGGTTGCCGCGTCGAGGACGGCGACGGGCGTCTTACTGAATCGAAGCGAAAGCTTGATGTGATAGTAGTCGCGGTTGACGATATAAATGAATCGCTTACCTTCATACAACAGGCTGCGTACGGCTACGGGGTCGGTCGTCTCGCCGACGGTTGCGAATTTGCACCTGGGCAACGCGCGGTAGGCGCGTGCGAACGATTGCAGCGATTCCGTGTGCGCCTTGTCGAGAAACAAGCCGCCGCGCGTGATGCGGCAGACGTCGAATTCCGCCAAGGCGTGCGCGTAGGGTTCGAGGAAATGCGGCTCGGACGGGAACGGCGGCGTGATCCGCAATTGCGAATCCCACCAGAATCCATCTTTGGGATACTCCGAGTTGATGCGCAGGATTCCCTCGGCGGGCTGGCCGTCCAATATCGAGAGGTCGGCGACATTCGCGTCTCCGGGCACGGGTTGGAACCACACATGTTTTCCCCACGCCTCGACCCAGCAATTGAAAATGAACGCGCCCGGCCGGTCGTGCTTGCGAAAGGCATCGAGCGTTTCGTCGTCGAGATAATCGAAGTCGTGATACAACGTCTGCGCCTCGATGGGCAGGCTCGAGCCGCCGCACGGGTTCGATCCGTGGCCGCCTCGGTCGCGCGGATTGCCCATGCCGCGGTCGATTTCAAGCCCCGGTTCGTCGCGATACAGGTTGAGGTCGATGCCCGCGTCGCGGTAGAACTGCAACATGCTCGGTCGCGCGTAAAGTTGCAGCGCCGCCGAGGCTTGGCCAAGTACGCTCGTAATCGTGGTTTCATCCCACAACGTAATCGTCAGCCGAAGGTCCGCACGCGACGCCGTCAACGCCTTGTGCAGTTCGCCGAACAACGTTCTGATCTTGCGGCAGCGCCAATCGACCCATGCCGGGCGGCACGTCGTCGTCAGAAAGGCGTAGCGTTGCGAGAACCGGTCGGGATCTTTCGCGTCGACGGGCACGCGGATGCCAGTCTCCTGTTCAAATAGGGCGGTCGAATAGTCATCGTATCCAGCGTGGATCGAGCCGAACCAAGGCATCGCGCTGGCAAACATGTTGAACGAAATGCCCTTGAACGCGGGAAATGCCGCGTAGCGTGTCCCAATTTCCCGCACGAATCCCAAGAGGGCTTCCTGAACCTTCGGATGCAGCGGGTTGAACATCGGCCCCATATGGACGCCCGGCACGTGCCGTTCACCGTAGAGCAATTCCTTCAACGCGTTGAACGGTTCGATGGGCGGCTTGCCCTTGAGGTCTTCGGCGATCTTCGAGAAGTTGCGTGCGTTGTAAATCGGGGTCCAGTCGTTCGTGCTCGACTGTACCTGGTCGTTCCACAACATATTGTTGAACGTGTCGGACCCGTTCTTGATCGCATCCAGATCGATGTTCATGGTCTGCATGAGACTGCCAAGCCGCAACAGCGTGAGTGCGCCCTGGAACGCGAGCTTTTCCTGCGCGAACCGTTCGAGCAACCCGGCGTACCAGTCAACCGGATGCGACGTCCATCTCGAGTACTGGTTGCGGTCGCGCGCCACGACCACGCCGAAACCGTCCGAAGGCTCGCGCTCGGATGGAAACTGCGGACCGTGGTACCACGCCATCGGATACGCGAGCAGGTTTTGTCCCGTATGGCGCGCGTATTGAACGAGATGGTCGATCCACTCTTCGCGCGTAAGCGCGCCCTCGGATGCGCAGCATCCGCACGGGTCCTCGTACTGAATCCCGATTTCGCGCCGAGTGCCGTCGCCCGGATCCCCCGGAGTCGCCAACGCCGGCAAGTCGTCCAACGCGTGTACCTCGATCGACGCCACCGCCGCCGGTTCGCCTTCGCCCCACGTCATAAAGACGATGCTGCAATCCTGCCAGCGCGGCCAGAAGATCTGCCGGAGTTCGAGCATCCGCCCCGTCAATGGTTGCTCCCAACCGGTGAACACGCCCGTCGTCAAATCGTAACTCGTGCCATCCATGACGCACATGAACCGTCGCTTGTCGTCGGGATAGCGCACGACAATCCGGTGCGGTTGGCCGATGCGTTCAACATGAAACCGGTATCCGAAGCGCGAGAGCGGCTTCGCCTCCGCCTCGCGATAACGTCCCGCCGCCGACTCGACAATCCGCACGTCGCCATGCGCAAAGTACTGGTCCGGCGGATACTCCAGCGTGCAATCGAACCGGCACAGTGCGGACGCCGCCCCGTCATCCTCCGGCGATGCGCCCGTCGCGTGCTCCCCGATAGCAAGCCCCAAACCAATTCCCACCGCGCTCCCCAAGAATGTCCGTCGCGCCATTTCAGGTTTCATTGTCATCCCTCTCTCATGCCACTGCCCTGCTGGAATTCCTACACCCAAACCAACGGAAACCAGAATGCGATTATCCAGGCAAGAACGACGCCGCACGCCACCGCGCCGGACCGGTAATCTCCGGCGCCCCGTGTACTCAACGCGTGGACTGCCGAAATGAATATGAAGACCAACGCGAGTATGCCCAGCATCATGCCGACGAACGCGATACCAGGCCCTATCAGGAAAAGCACCAAGCACGCCAACAGTAATGGTACGGCCCGCGTTAAAGCATCGACGGCGAAACGCTGGAACGTTGTACTCACGCAGACGCGTTCCAACGCGCGCGCAGTCAAGGAGAATAGGAGCGTCATGACCGGAATCAGCACAAACCACGCCAGGCAACGCGCCGGATGATTCAAGCTGCACGTGTAGATGCTCGTAGTCAAAAGGCAGGACACGAGCACGATAAGCACCGCACCGAATGCAATGCCCCGGATAGCAGCGGACAAAAAGCTGCCCGACTGCGGTGGAGGCGCATTGCCCGTGCACCTCAGTGCCCATGCGGCAATCCGAAAGAGGTTGAAGCGTCCTGGACGCGTTGCGGGCGGGGTGTCGCATGGTTGTGCGGGTTGGCGCAGGAACGTCGCGGCCTGTTCGGCCAATCGGAGTGCCGCCGCGCACCCCAAGATCGCGGCGAGCAACACAAGTCCGGAGTGCGCCCAGGGAAACACGCTCCGATTGCCGAAACCGAGCGCGCCGTTCACCCACGCGACAATGCCTTGAAGCAGTACCGGATCGCCGGGCTCCGACATGTGATCGCTGAAGGAACTGACGAGGACCTCGGCCCCGCCTTGGGCACGATGCCGGGCCTGTTCAACGGAAAACAACTCCTCGAACCGTCCCATGGCGATAAGTGTCTTGCAGGCAGGTATGTGCTGGGGCAGCATACCCATCGACACGAAAGCCTCGACATTTGGCTTGTCGCGAAAGGCCGCGCCCCCCGCTTCGCCCCCCATCGAATGGCCCAGATAGGCCAGGGGCAATCCAGGGAACCGCGCCCGTGCCCAATCGCACCACGCGTTCACTTGCGCGGCATTGGAGGACCAATTGAATCGCTCGCGAGAACGGCCGTGCCCCCAGAAGTCGATGGTGACCACGGTATAGTCGTCCCGAGCGAACGCATTCGCCGCCGTAGCCATGGCGCCCTGATTCGATGTCACACCGTGCCCCAACACAATGACCGCCTTGGGCGGACTGAGCGTCCACACCGTGCCCAGACACGGCTTGCCGCCGGGGCCATCGATGCAAACGGCTTCGCGCTGCACGGGAATAACGACGAAAACATTCAGCACGGCCCACGCAAACACATAAGCACACACCGCAGCAAGAATTCGATACCGCCCCATCCAAGACCCTCCCACGGCATCGAACATGTCCGTCCGAACGCCGTTATCTGAACTCATCGGTTTATCATAGAGGAGCAGACCCAAAGCATCAAGGACTATCTCCGCTGCTTTTCAGAACAGAACTTCCTGATCCGGTTCGCAGGGCGTAAGACCGAAATGCTTGTAGGCGCGCGGCGTGGCCACGCGGCCTTGCTGGGTACGCTTGAGGAAGCCGATTTGGATGAGATACGGCTCGTGGACTTCTTCGAGCGTCTGGGATTCTTCGCCGACGGATACGGCCAGCGACGATAGGCCAACGGGGCCGCCGGAAAACTTGTCGATGATCGCGTGCAGGATGTGGCGGTCCATATCGTCGAGGCCGAGTTCGTCGATGCGCAGCAGTTCGAGCGCGCGGCGCGCCATCTCGCGCGTAACGACGCCGTCGCCTTTGACCTGCGCGTAGTCGCGCACGCGGCGGAACAAACGGTTGGCGATGCGCGCCGTGCCGCGCGAACGCGACGCGATTTCGAGCGCGCCGTCGGGCTCGGTGGCGGTATTGAAGATGCGCGCCGAGCGCATCACGATGCACTCCAACTCCTCGGGACTGTAGAATTCGAGGCGACACGTGTCGCCGAACCGCGCGCGCAACGGCGGCGTCAACAGACCCGCGCGCGTGGTCGCGCCGATCAGCGTGAACGGTTTCAGGCCGATCTTGAGCGAGCGCGCCGTCGGCCCTTTGCCGAGCATGATATCGACCTCGAAATCTTCCATCGCCGAATACAGCGTCTCTTCGACCGCATGGTTGAGCCGGTGGATCTCGTCTATGAACAACATATCGTGTTCTTCGAGGCTCGTCAGAATCGCCGAGAGGTCGGCCTGGCGCTCGATGACCGGCCCAGCCGACGACTTGATGTCTACGCCCATTTCGTTGGCGAGGATGCGCGCGAGCGTCGTCTTGCCCAAGCCCGGCGGGCCGCACAGCAACAAGTGATCGAGTGGTTCGTTGCGTTGCTTGGATGCCTGGATCGAGATCCGCAATTTCTCCTTGATGGCCTCCTGGCCCGGAAAATCTTCCAAGCGCTTTGGACGGATCTGGTCGTCGAACGCCTGATCGTCGTCGAATGGCTTCGGATTGACTATCTCGTCAGTTGGCATGCCGTTACCTTAGCATTCTGTATGAAAAACGCATTCACCCACTCGCCACGCTTGTGCTCGCAATCGACTTCTTACTTGCGGCCCTCGATTACGAAACCGCCTCGTCACGAAGCTCGCCCAATTCATCCGCCTACATTTCAATCATGGCGTGGCGCGTATAGTACACCGCCTCACGGTGGACCCGTATTCTTTCGTCCATGGCCTCATCCTTCCGTAAGACATACACGCGAGATTGAAGATACACGGAATCGCAACGCAACACAAGCACTTTGCCGCTCTATTCCCAGGCCAGCGGCAGACATCATACGCGACCGTCCTCTTTGCGTCTTTGTGTCTTTGCGTGAGACTACTCTTTCTCACACGGCCTTCAAGTTGTTTACATGCTTCTTCGCTAACCTTGAGCCTGAAGCCTTTTCTTTTGCAGTGATGGTTGACGTTTGAGCAGCGTCTCCCTGCCCTTACGCAAGTATGCCGCTTGCTCCTCAGGCGATTTCCCCTCAAGCTCTTTTCGGATCCGCTCCTGAGCTTGATGTTTCATCTCCACACAATCAAACGTCTTTCGCTTTTTCCGCAGCGCCTCTAAACGCACAACGAATGCAAATTCATGCACTCCCGTCGTCTCCGTCATCAGCCGCTTCTGCTCCGCCAAGACCTCCCTATTGCGTCCGCGCCAGTAGACCACCTGATCGTGGACCGTTAAGTCGGACAAGCGAAGACGGGTACTTTCCGCAGCCTCGTTCAGAAGCGCAATACAATCAAACGTCTTCTTCTTCATCGAAAATAACCTCCTGCGGCGAGTGAATGGCAATGACGCCATACCCTCGCGCTGTGTTTACCCAATTATACAACGAAACCTTGCGGAAATTGACGATGTGCTTGAAATTCCAACTCACAATGGCCCAGCACTCCGAAACCGTCGCCACGGCCACGTGAAGCGCATCCGCGAACCGCATCGGCCCGACAATGCCCGCGTCCAGATAGGCCCGCTGCAGCGCGATCGCCTGTTCCGTCACGCCTACGACCTCGACCAGACGCCGCAGTTCGTGAAACATCGCCCGCACCGGGTCGGGTGCGCCCATCAACTCGTCAATCACAAGGCTGGACACAACGACCCTGCATTTCCCCCGACGTGCCTGATCAAAAAGCTCCAGGCTTGCGCGCTCGAACTCGTCATCAAACACGCCGCCGAACACCGAAGTATCCACATATATCCGGAGCGGCCTTTTCGTCATCGTCTCTTATCCTCTTGGCATCTTTGTGTCTTTGTGTGAGATTACTCTTTCTCATACGGAGACACAAAGACACGGAGAACCCCGCTCCGTTTCGCTACAGGCCCCTGCGAAGCCTTGCCCGCGGCGCTGCCCCTAGGCCCTTCGCTACACTTCGCTATCCTTCGGATAGCGGCTGGTGGCGGTTCCGGCGCCGTGATGCTCCCGTTCCGGCTCACATTTACGCCGCTTGTATCTGTTGTCCTTCACGCCGCGCAATCTCAATAATGGCGCTCGCCGTGTCGTCGCTCCACTGTTGCAAGCCGCAAGCAACAGGTTCGATCCGGCTGTCGGTCCGCGCCGCCGTACGCCATAGCAGATTGGTGTCTTCGCGAAGTCTGCGCCCATCGAAATGCGGAGATACGACGATCAGATCGATATCGCTCCATTTGTGCGTGTTGCCAAGCGCCTGCGATCCGAATAGCACAACGAAGGATACTTCGATGCCCGCCTCTTCGACAGCGTGTATGTACCGTTGGATGCTGTCTATAACTTCGCGTTCAGCCATGTCGTTATTTCCTCTACGCGGCACATAATGGATTTCGCTTGATTCAATTCCGGCACAACGCCAAGATGCTCGATATAACGGCCCTCCAAGTTGAACCTAGAAACGGCAGTTGAACCACGAATCACACGAATCACACGAATGAATCAGCGCTTTATCTCATTGAGGCAAAACGCCCAACAAAACTTCCGAGAAGCGAAGGAAATATTAATATCCCTTCACCCGTGGGGTGAGATG
>CAIYET010001053.1 GCA_903925285.1 Candidatus Hydrogenedentota bacterium
AATGGGAAACGATGGCGCGGGCCATCGAAGACGGGCGCATCCAAGGCTTCGACATCCTCGCAGCCGTCCTCATCGACGGTCATCGGGATCAAGCCAATTGGATCCGCGACTTCATCCGCGTGCATGGCGGGGCCAAAGGAAATTCGGACCCGCGTTAGCGTTGATTCGCGCCGATAAGCGCGGATATGCCGAAACCGGCGCCCGCGAGAAGCGCCAGCAACTTGCCTCCCGCGACGATCGGTCCAAAGACGGAGTCCTGCTTGTACATATCGGCCTTCTGCTCGACGGCCATTCGGGGAATCGTCACACAGTGTACGTGCTTCATCGTCCTATCTCCTAATTGAAATGTGCCGTAGCCCAAGTATAACACGTCGCGCAAACCAAAGGGACATTCTGCTTTTCGTGGGCACGTCTGCAATGGACACGATAGCCGCGATGGATGTCGCTCGACAATCGAGGCGTTGCGCGGGAACGTGAAAAGTAGAATACCCCCTTTAGATGCTTTCCTCCTCTTGCGCCAGGAGTTCTTCTTGTTCTTGTTCGGTCAATTTTGGCGAAAACCACCGTTGCGCGATGATCGTGGGGATGATTGCGGTTCCGATGACCACGCTTACGAGAATGGAGAACTGAGACGACGTAATGTGCCCGGCGCTAAGTCCGTAGGTGGCGGAGATGGTACCGAACGTCAAGCCTGTGCTCATCAGGAGGGTCAGATAGGGTGCGTGGCCGTTGGCGTACCGCCGGGCGAGGGGAAACACGGCGACGAATTTGGCCGCAGACTTCACGCCGAACAGGATCGCGACAAGCCCCCAGTTTGCCGCCAGTTCGGAAAGCGACACGTTCATTCCACCCTTGATGAAAAAGAACGGCGTGATCATTGCGAACGCGCCGATGCGCAACTTGCGCTGAAGGTCGCGGTGCTTGCGAAACGTGCCGCTCAGGCACAGGCCCAGCACGAAGACCGGCAACACCGCGTGGATCTGACCCCATTTCCCGAGCGACATGAACACGAACAGGAGGAAGAACAGGAATTTGATCTCCGGTTCGATGACCTTGTTCTTGTACCGTTCGAATAGCGCCGGCAAGTAACGCGGCCCGAATGCGATGATCAACACGCATGCGGCTACCGCGACGAGGGTGCGCACGCCCCACTCTGCGAATGTCAGCGACAGGGCGAGGGCCGTGCCCATATCCGTAACGAAAGTCGCGGCCATCAGCAGCTTGCCGATGCCGCTACCGGCGAGTCCCGTTTCGACGAGCACCGCGTAGACGACGGCCAGCGAGGTTGTGGAAAGGGCGCAGCCTGCGATGAGTGATGCGTTCCAGGTCCAATGCGCGACCCAATAACAGTACGCGATCGCGGCCGCATAGGGAACCAGAAATGAGAAACCGCCGATGAGCAGGCTCTCCTTGAGCTTCTCGCGCAGCAACGGCGCATCGACCTCGATCCCCGCCAGGAACGTCAGCAAGATACCGCCGAATCCCGCCACGAAATCCATCCACGGCGCAGGATGCAGTCCGAACACATTCGCCGCGATGACGCCCATGACGATTTCGATTATGGCGGCGGACAGCGCAATCTCGACCGAGATCGCGCTTGCCACGAACACCAGGAACACAATGAACGTCGCCGGATATATCGTTTCCATTTCAGTCGCAACTCCAAAAACACATGGGCTTCGTGTAAAGTGTGCAGGGAGATCGAACAGGCGCCGCATGCGGACTCCCGCCGTTTTCAGTGCACGGTAGGAGTCATCGGCCACTCGGCGGTTATCGGGGAACTCCATCCCCTTCGCGCATATTGTATGCGGAATGCGGTGCCTGCGTTCAAGTTCATGGCGGCGCGAGGCCCGTGCAATGGGACATATGGGACGAACAAAAACGGCGGTGCATCAATTGCAGGATTCACAAAACGACGCGATACGATGTTGCCGAAGAGATGAATATTCTGTGATTCATCCCTCGTCCTTCATCATTCATCCTTTTGCTTTCCCCCGCCTTACTTGATTCCAGACGCGAAGTGGTATTGAATAGTCGCAGTTGGAACTGGAGCGTTGGATATGCGTGCGGTTGTTTTCGATGGCGAATTGCGCGTGACGGAGATTCCCATTCCGCGGCCCGCCGAAGGCGAGGCCCTGATACGGGTGTTGACGGCGGGCGTGTGCAGCACGGATCTTGAACTCGTGCGTGGGTATATGGAGTTCAAAGGTGTGCTGGGCCATGAATTCGTGGGCGTGGTCGAGCAGTGCTCGAATCCGAACCTGCAAGGCAAGCGCGTGGTGGGCGAGATTAACTGCGTATGCCACACGTGTCCGTTCTGCCAACTCGAGATGCCGCATCATTGTCTGAACCGATCCGTCCTCGGCATCCGCGACCGTCAGGGCGCGTTTGCGGAATTTCTGACGTTGCCGGAAGAGAATCTGCATCTGGTGCCTCATTCGATCCGCGACGACGTGGCGGTGTTCACCGAACCGCTGGCGGCGGCGTTCCGCATCGCCGAGCAGGTTCCGATCACTGCGAACGACCGCGTCGTGGTGCTTGGCGACGGCAAACTGGGCCAGTTGTGCGCACAGGTGTTGTGGCTCGCGACGAAGAAGTTGGTCTGCATCGGCAAGCATGAATGGAAACTCAACATGCTCAACGCGCTGCATATCCCAACGGCGCTGAAGGATGATCCCATCGAGCGAAACGTCGATATCGTCGTCGAAGCAACGGGGTCCAGGGAAGGGATCGTGCGCGCGCTCGAATTGGTGCGGCCGGAAGGCACAATCGTGCTCAAGACGACCATCGCAAACGTCAGTTCGCTCGATTTCAGCCTGCCGGTCATCAACGAGGTCAAGATCATCGGTTCGCGGTGCGGCCCGTTTCGTCCGGCACTCGAGGCGTTGGCGTCGAACACGGTCGAGGTCCGCCCGATGATTACGGAGACATACGAACTGCGGGATGCCGAACTGGCGATGCAACGTGCCGCGGCCCCCGAAGTCATGAAGGTGTTATTGCATATTTGAAGGAGGCTTCAGGCTACAGGCTTCAGGCTTCAGGAAGATCGCCGCGACCTGAAGCCTGAAGCCTGAAGCCTGTAGCCTATAGCCTGAAACCTGAAGGAGAATACGAATGAAAGTCGGTATGTTGACGGGGCCGTTTGAAAGCCAGAAACTCGAGACGGTATTGGATTTCGCCGAAGAGGCGGGTATTCCGTGTTTGGAGGTTGTTGCGCATCCGGGCAGCAATCACATCGATCCCGCCAAGCTGACCGCAGCACAGGCGGATAAGATCAAACGGATGCTGCTCGAACGGGGTCTTCAAATTTCGGGCCTAGCCTACTATACGAACATGACGGATCCGAAACGCGTCAAGGCCGTCCAGGCCCACGCCCTCAAGGCCATCGACGCCGCCGCAATGCTCGGCGTTCCGACCGTGTGCATGCTGACCGGTTCGCCCGTGCCCGGCATGAGCAAGATCGAGACGATCCGCCAGGTGGTGCCAAAGGTCTACGCGCCGATCCTCGCGCACGCGCGCAAGAAAAAAATCAACCTCGCGATGGAGAATTACTTCGAGACGTGCCTGCAAGGACTCGATACGTTCGAGGTCCTTTTCGAGGTGATGAAAGACGAGCATTTTGGGCTGAACTACGACCCGTCGCATCTATACCACCAAGAGTGCGACCACCTCGCGCCCGTGTCGCTGTATGGCAAACGTATCTTCCACACACATGCCAAGGATACGCTCGTGGATAAGGCCAAGCGCGCGAAAGTGGGCATCTACGGCAACGACTGGTGGCGCTACGTCATCCCCGGTTTCGGCAATATCAACTGGGGCGAGTATATCAGCCACCTTCGCGCGAACGGGTACGACGGCGTGTTGAGCATCGAACACGAGGATGGCGCGCAAACGCGTGAAGAAGGTTTCTGTCGCGGCGCTTGGTATCTGGAACAGTTTTGTTAGACTGAAGGAGACGAATGGGCGACAAACACGAACCTAGCGGGGACTCGAATGGTGAGGTAACAGCGAAGGCTGACCGTTCCTCCAGCCTACAGCCTAAAGCCTACAGCCTAAAGCCTAAAGCCTTCAGCCTCTCCAGGTGGGAGATCGTCGTCCTGCTGGGCGTCGCGTTTGTCATGGCCATCGCCGTGTACCAAGCACTGAGTCGCCCCGGCGAGTTGGCGGAAGGGGCGTCGCAACCCACGGTGCTACCGGCGGAAACGCCGTTGCGTCCATTCAAAGTCGTGAACGCGCACGAGCATCTTTTCTCGCGAAAATTTCTCGACAAGTACCTCGATGCCGCCGAGAAAACCGGCGTCGTCCGAACCGTTTTTGTGGCAAGTTCCGATTACACGCTGATGGGGTCTGGCAAACCGCAGGACAAGGGCAACGACGAAAACACGGAGGAAATCCTTGCGGCTGCGCGCGAACATCCGGGGCAAATCGTCCCGTTCTGCACCATCTATCCCGGTGACCCGCAGAAGCTCGAGAAGATCAAGCGCTTTCGCAAGGAAGGCGTCATGGGCCTGAAACTCTACACCGGCCACGGCAATTTCTACGATAAGCCGCTGGACGATCCGGCCATGATGCCCGTTTACCAGTATTGCGCCGAAACCAAGTTTCCGATTTGCTGGCACGTCAACATCGTGAAATACGCCGTCGAGTTCGAGCGCGTCATGAAACAGTTTCCGGACCTGATCGTGATCGTTCCACATTTTGGCGTGACGTTCTTCCGTCCGCAGGAGGAACCGTTCCGCATTTTCCAGCGCCTCATGGACGCGTATCCAAACATGTACACGGACACGAGTTTTGGCACGCGCGCCATCCTCGTCGAGGGACTCGAAGCCGTCAGCCGCGACCCGGAACCGTTCCGCGAATTCCTGAAGAAGTACGCCGACCGCACGCTCTTCGGTACGGACATGGTCGTCACGGGCAACAAGGAAAAGACTGCGCCGTGGATTGCCGACGTGATCCGCGCGTGCCGCGAACTGCTCGAAAAAGACGCGTACCGATATGCCTTGGGCGCGAAAGGCGCGGCGTACGCTACGAAGAACAGCCGGAACGAGGCGGGCGTTTTCCGCGGCCTCGCGCTCGATGACGCCACGCTCAGGAAGATCTACGAAACCAACTTCGAGAGGCTCTTCCCGCCGAAATGAAACGCGATCATTCGCCAGCCTTGGCGGCCCGCGCACGCCGGAAACGACTCTTCACGTCGTTGATCCCCGTCGCCATGCTCGTGCTCATTATCTTGGCCGTGGTGTGGCCGCGCCATACAAAAAGCTATTCCGCAGCGGCGTCGAAGGACCTGAAGCGCATTCAGGAACAGCGCCTCATCATCGACGTACACGAGCATATCGCATCGCTCGAAGACGCGCCGAAGATGCTCGCCGCGATGGATGCGCTCGGCATCGGCAAGACGTGTCTGATGGGCAGTTCCAAGTTTACGTTGACGCTCAATCCGTCCGTTGGCTTCACGGGCTACGACGAGATCAACGAAGAACTTCTGCGGATCTGCGAGAAGTACCCGGGCCGCTTCGAAGCGTGGCCCACGATGAACCCGCGAGACCCGGATAAATTGGACAAGTTCAAGAAGCTCGTCGAGCGCGGCGCCAAGGGACTCAAGCTGTATCTCGGCCACGGCTTTGTCATCAAGAAGACAAACCAATATATGTTCCATACTACCGCGCTCGACGATCCCGGCATGATGCCCGTCTATCGGTACTGTCAGGACACCTTTATCCCGATCTGCCTGCACGTCAATCCGAGTTTGCCTGGATTCGCCGAAGAATTCGTAGCCGTGCTGAACGCCTTCCCCGATCTAAAGGTCGTGTGCCCGCACTTCATGCTCTCGTCCTCGTCCAAATTTCAGCCGCGGCTCGAAGAACTGCTCGATACCTTCCCAAATCTGTATACAGATATTTCCTTCGGCCACGACACTTTTGTGAAGGAGGGATTCATTCGGATAACCAAAATCCCCACGAAGATCCGCAATCTGTTTGCGAGGTATCCCACGCGTTTCATGTTCTCGACTGATCTCGTCATCACGCCGGAACCCGAAAAAACCGTCTCGTGGATCGAAGACCGATATAGCGCGTACCTCGCGATGCTGACGCAGGACCGCTATACGACGCCCGTACTTGCGCACGATTCGCTGAGGGGCCTCGGACTCGAACCGGAATTGCTCGAACGCGTGTTGTACAAGAACTTCCAGGAATTCACCGCGCTGAAGCCAAAAGGCACGAAGATCGCGCGAAAAATCGACTGGGAACAAATGGGCGTCACCCCGGTCAATCGCAAGCCCGGCGAAATGATCCCCCCGCCCCCGCTCTGAGAGCGTGCCCGTCCAATCAGCGCGGTAATGCCAGGAAGGCGTCGGCTAACGGTTTGGGCTGGCCGCCTTCCTGTATTTCGACAGGGAGATACTCGGCGGAAACGACGCCGGACTTTCCGGCCTGGACGCGGTATAAACGCGTTTTGCGCGAGACGGGCTTCGAGTACTTTGCGAACACCAGATTGCCCATGCTGTAGAGCACGAGTCCGTTGCGATAGTACTCGGCCTCCTGCTGCACGTGCGGATGGTGTCCCATGACCACATGCACACCTGCGTCGATCAACGCGTGGGCAAGGGTTTCCTGCGCCGAGTCGTGGCGCGACGAGAAATCGTTTCCCCAGTGCAACGCCACCACGATGAAATCTGCCTTTTCGCGCGCGTTCGCGACATCCTCGAGCATGCGGTCCTTGTCGGCCATGGCGGGCTGTGTGGCGAAACCCCTGAAGGCCGCCGGGTACACCGGCGCAGCCAGATATGACAGTAGCGCTACTCGCAACCCTTTGGCTTCGAGGAAAGCCGGCGTTTGCGGCGCGATACCGGCGTACTGCACGTGCGCGCCGGCCAGATGCGCGAGGGTGTCCGACAGCGCGGCCTCGCCGAAATCGAGGCAGTGATTGTTTGCCAGCGAGACCGCGTCGAAGCCCGCGCTGGCCAAGGCTTGTGCGGCATCCGGCGGCGCGTTGAACGCGAACTCCTTATCAAGCCGTTTGCCACGACCCGAAATCGGGTTTTCGAGATTGCAGAACGCAAGGTCCGCTTCACGGATAAACGGTGCGATGCGCTCGAAAAGGAAGGCATACGGCAAGGGGGCCGGATTGTAGGGCGCGAACGGCGGCAGGTTTGCGGCCAACATCACGTCGCCTCCGAAAATCAGCGTGGCGTCCCCATCGGGGATTTGCCCCACAAATACTGAAAGCGCCAAGAGTACGCCGATCATCGTGCAACGCCTGTGGACAAGTTCATCTGGAGACGACCTCAAGGAACGCAAAGAGCGCAAAGATTACAGGCGAAATGACGCTCGCGCCGACGCCGCGACGGTGCTCGGGATTCCATGCATACTTCCGGATCTGGAACTTGTATGAACCGAAGTTGATGAGCATGCCATGTTCCAAACGCGCGGACTTGAGATAGCCGAGGATCTGCGCTTCATGTTCCGGTGCAAGCGTTTTGGCGGTCTTCAGTTCCAAGATGAGTTGCTCTTCGACCAGCAGTAGTCGCCGATTAGCGTTCCGCCCTCATCGTAGACCTTGATTGGGTGTTGCTGTCGGACTCGAAACCCCGCTTTGTGTAACCGGTGCGCCAGCGCGTTTTCGTAAACCTTCTCAAGATGGCCCTGCCCATGAAATTCATGGATCTTGTACGAAATCTGACGCACCTCGTCGCACAATGCCATTATGTCCATGAAATGACTCCTCTTCAGTGGGCGGAACCCTTTTCTTAACCACAAAGAACGCAAAGGCCGCAAAGAACATTATCATCCCGCAATGCGCACGTAAGAATGCGTCGCGGACACCATGTCTGCCAGATCAAATCGAGAATGAGGTTTCTCGACGCATTTCGAGCGGGGCCACTTTATCAAGACACACACATGTGCCCCGGAGACATGTTTGACGGGAAATACTCGTCACCTCTGTCCTTTTCGTCCTTAATGTCATTTACTTACATATCAATCCTGGCGATCTAGCCTTCTGCATTTGATTCCTTACAGGGTATTTACAGTTTACAGTGGAATTCTATTTCTTTGCGTTCTTTGTGGTTGTCATGGGGCCGTTTCGCCGTGTTCGCGCTTGGCGCCGGCTTCGATGAAGGGGCGGATGTCGAAGCCGAGCGGTTCGTCTGCGGCTACTTTGGCACGCGCGGCGCGCAACGCGTCCTCGGCTCCGGCGGGCACGGCGGTATTGGTCCACCAGTTCATTCGCTCACTGTAACACCAGACATATTGGTCTGAGACGTTCAGCGCCCAATACGCGTTGTGCTCGAACCACTTTGGCTGTTCCTTCGGCGTGAGGTAGTTGCCGAGGACTTTTTCTGCGCGCAAGCCGTAGTACTGGTCGATGTAGAGCGCGTGGCCGGACTGGACCTGTGCGCGGTACTTGCTCCACAACGCGGGATCGACGAGGTAGCGCGCTCGTTGCGTCACGCACTGGTACATCTCGAAGTAGGAGGCGGAATTGGTGTAGTAGTATGCGTTCTCGTTACCGTCGACGAACACCGCGCCGGGATTGGCGGCTTCGAGCATCCCGTTGAAGAAGGCGGGCACGAAAGCGTAGCCGTGCGCGGCCAGTTGTTCGAAGCGCGCATCGGTCGGCATGGGCTTGCAGAATTCGGCGAATAGCCCCAGGAGGTAAAATGTCAGGATCTTCGGGTTTGGGAATTCGGACTCGATGGCCTTCATGAACTGCGCGCCGCGCGCGCGGACGACGGTTTGGTATTCGGCAAAGGTTTTCGTGTCGCGATGTGCGGCGCTACTATAGGCCCACGGGTTCGTGCCGTACGGTTCGGCGTCGAAACACAGGCCGACACATCGCGCAAGTTTCGCGGCCTTGGCAACGATGCGCACGTTATGTTCGATCGCGGTCCATTGGCCGTCGTCGAACCAATCCTGGTTCGAGGCGGCCAGCACAATGACGAAGTTGTCGGTGAACTTCTCCCAGGCGATGTTCGTGCAGTTGTCGAAATCCCCGGCGAAACGGGCTTCGTCCCACGCCAATGGTTCGAGGACATTGCTGCCGCTTTGAAGCCTGAAAATGAGGCCGTCGAAGGGGCGCTGCTCCATCTCGCGGATGTGCGCGCGGACGAAATCCGGCGCGGGTACGTCCCAGCCATACTCGATGAGTTTCTTGGGCATGGCGGGTTGCTGGGATTGCGCGGCGGCGGCAACGGTCAACGACGCCAATGCAAGCATGGTCGCGAGAGACGCGTTGTACTTCATGGTCGTTCTCCTCCTTCATCCTTGGAATTCAGGAGTCAGGAGTCAGAATTCAGAATAACGCTCCCGCCTCCGTTTATTCTGACTCCTGAATTCTGAATTCCTCCACTGATTCATCCTTCATCCTTCATCTTTCGATGGGGTCGGCTTGCACGGGCAAGACGCATCGGAATCCGACGGTGTTCAAACGCGATTCGGGGAACAGTCCCTTGCGGTGCGAACATCGGACGTCTTTCGCGGGACTGTTCCAACAGCCGCCGCGCACGGTGCGCAAAGGGGTCTTGGCCTCGTCCATGCGGCCCTGGAGCGCGGTGGTATATGGCACGAACGGATCGAGTGTCCACTCGTATACGTTACCGGCCATGTCACAGACGCCTTCAGGGGTCTTGCCTTCGGCGTGCATGGTAACGATGGACGGCATGCTGAGGTAGTCGCGATAGTTGCAGTGATTCGTGTCCGGTTCGAAACGGCCCCAGGGATACGGGCGGTTGTCTTTTCCGCGCGCTACGAACTCCCACTGCGCCTCGGTCGGCAAGCGTTTGCCGGCCCATGCCGCAAAGGCGTTGGCTTCTTCCCACGAGACGCCGACGACGGGCTGATTGGGGCCGCCAAGGTTGGGGTCATCGAAGAAGCGCGGCGGTTCGTGGCCCGTCGCATCGAGAAACGCCTTGTACTGTTTCATGGTGACGGGATACGTATCCATGTAAAACGGCTCGACGCGTGTCTCGAATTGCGGGGCCTCCTCGGCAATGCCGTCGTTGCCCATAAGGAAGCTGCCGCCTTCGAGGTAAACCATGCCTTCGGTCGAGGCTTGGACATTGGAGGTATGGACCGACTGGGTCGTGGCGGCGGCGCGATACGACTGATCGAACGCTTGCAGCAACGCCTCGCGAAACGCCATGGCGGACGGCCACCGTTCTTCCCGTTCCGGTGCGACAGCGCGGTTGAGAACGTCGATGAGCGATGGGGCGACATCGCGCCGGACGCTGGGGATCGGAACCTGCTGGTCGATGGGCGTTCGCAACGTCAGCAGTTCGTACATGACGAGTCCGACCGAATAGAGGTCCGCACGCAGATCGACGGTATGGTGGCGCTTCTGTTCGGGGGCCGCATAGGCGAACGTGCCGGACGGGGGTATGTTGCGGGCGTCTTCCGTCGATTCTTCCTCGATCGCCATGGCCAAGCCGAAGTCGAGCACCTTCACATGTTCGCCGGGCAGGATCATGATATTCTCAGGCTTGATATCCCGATGGACGACCGTGCGATGGGCGTGATCGAGGGCGCTGAGAATGCTGGCGATGATGTGAACGGCTAAACGCACGTCTATGAGACGCCGTTCAAGACGATGACGCCGCACGAGGGCGCGGAGACCCTCGCCGCGCAGAAATTCCATGGACAGGAACAGGATGCCTTCGCTGGTCCACGAAATGTCGTGCACGGCTACGATATTGTCGTGGCGCAGCCGCCGCGCGATCTGGGCCTCCTGGACAAAGGTGGTCAAGCCGTGCTGGGTCCGCAGCAATTCCGATTTCATGAACTTGAGCGCGACTTCCTCGTCGACCAGGGTGTCTTTGGCCCGGTACACGACGCCCATACCGCCCTGGCCGATGCGTTCTTCGATGCTGTATCGGTTCGCAATCCGCTCGCCCGCCGAGAAAAGCAAGTCTTTCAGGCGCGTCACACGCGAGTAGTCGGGAACGCGCAGGGCCGCGCCGCAGCCGAAACAAACACCGGCCTTCCCTTGTACTGTAGGCGGGACGAGTATTTCCGTTCCGCAATTTGAACAGGTTACTCCGATCATGGCACCGAACACGATATCATGCGCGCGCCCGGCAACGCAACGCGATCATGACGGGCCTTGACAGCAACCTTTGGAGTAAGTTACTGTAAGGACAAGGGCTTGGATAGCTCGCCTGTGGCAGGCTGTTCTTGTCTGATGGCCAAGGAGTTTTGGTATGACACAGTGGGTGAACCGCAGGGAAGGTACGTGGCGGCTGGCGCTGACAATCGTGCTGGCAGCTTTGCCGTTGTGGGCCGTTGCGAACGACGCGATATCGGCCAAGGCGGGTACAAGCCTCGGCATCGTCATCGCCACCCGTGAAGCGCGTCCCGGAAAGGACGTGTCGGTGCCGGTCACGCTTCAAACCAACGGGTTGCGTCCCGCCACGTTGACTATGTCGATCCGCTTCGACCCAACCTATCTCTCCTATGTCAAGGAAGCCGACGGGCCGGCAGCAATTGCCGCCGACAAGGCCGTGACGGCCCTCGAAATTCCTAGAGGCTCACTCAACATCGTCGTAGCGGGCTTCAACTCGTACGCGATGAGCGACGGCGTACTGTTCACTGCGGTCTTCCACGTAGCCGAGTTGGCGCCTCAGGGGATCTTGCCGTTGGAATGTCCAGCATCGTCGCTCTCCGCCTCGCCTCCGGAGATCGCCTCGTTGGATGTATCCGCGTCGGATGGCGCCATCGAGGTGATCTGTAGTGGACCGCCGGTTCCCAATCCGGTCGCGGGTTCGCTTGTCGCAGCACAAGGCGCATTGGTGATATGGGGTGAATCGAGTGGCGCTTCCGCCTATCAAGTATATCGCGGCGAGACGGATGACGTGGCTCTGGCCGTGGCGGTATCGGATTGGTTGCCCGCGACTACAAACCAATACATGGATTCCTCGTTTCTGGCCAACATTCAGGACTATTGCCGCCTCTATTTCTGGGTGCGGGCACGCAATGCCGACGAATGCGCAAGCGATCCGGGCGGTCCCGTGGACTTTGCTTTGAAAGAAATTCCTGCGGCCCCCACGGGCTTGACGGCCACGCATGGAAACAGCGATGGCATATTACTGACCTGGAATGCCACGCTAAACGCCACCGACTATCGTGTATATCGCAGCAACAGCAGCGATCCTGCCACGCGCCAGCCGCTTACCGGATGGCTGTCGGCAACGTATTCGTACATCGATGCGACCGCAGCGGCGGCGCAGAACGACTTCGCGATCGGCTGTTCGGGGCGGCAGGTGCTCGATGTCGTCAAGTATACCTATTGGGTCACTGCGCGTAACGCCAACGGTTGCGAAAGCGATGCGAGCGCTTTGGCCCAAGGATCGCGCGGACTTTCGGGATCGGCTGCGGCGAGCGTGTTGCCGTCCGAAGTCGGCGATGCCCTGCTTTGGCTGGCAGCGGGTGCGTTCTTGGCACTGTGCCGTCTCTCGCAAAAGGCTCGCAGGGCCTGTTCCAGGCTTTAGACTTTAGGCTGTAGAAAGGAAACCTACAACCTACAGCCCAAAAACCTAATTCCAAGCAAATCCGCCTTATCGCTTGGTGACGGTTTGCTGGAGGAAATCTCGCATCGCGCCGTGAATTTGGTCCCAAGTCGGCGCGATGTTGTGCGTGGTTTCGACGATGAGACGTCTCGCGCCACGGATATTGTGAGCGAGATATTCGTATGAGTATCGCGAAAAAAATTCGCAGCGCGTGGGCTGGACAATCAGCGTTGGCACGCGGACTTTGGTTACATACGCACGAAGCGATTCTTTTTTCATGATGGCTGCGTTCTTGAGCATGTTCTTGCGGTTGGTTGCAATGGACGAGTAGACGACCATCTCGCATCTGCCGGCGTATTCGGCGACTTCGGAGAAGTCGTAGTCCATGCGGCCTTCCTTCCATTTCAGCCAGGAGGCCTCGTTGATCGCGGTGAAGACGGGGAAAGCCAGGCCAAGGAATACCATGCGAAGCGTCCGCACGCTGATTTCGTAGGACGACGCCATCAGCACCAATCCCTTGACGCGGTCCGCCAGCCGCTCGTTCATGTACAGCGAGATGAATCCGCCGTAGCTGTAGCCGGCGAACACGATGTTGTCGAGTCTCTCGCGATCCACGATGCCCTGGATGTAGTCCGCGATGGCGGCGTAGTCCGCGCAATCGACGTCACGCGCGAAACCGTAGCCGGGCAGGTCGATGGCCACATAACCGATGCCGTCCGCACGCAACCGGTCGCACAACGGGCGAAAATAGGTCCGGTTCAATCCGTGTCCATGTAGCAATACCACCGTATACGGCGTCTGGCCGCGATAGCGCTCGTAGGTCTCCATAACGCGATTCTCTCCATTGTCCGATG
>CAIYET010001054.1 GCA_903925285.1 Candidatus Hydrogenedentota bacterium
CTTCGCCTTCGCCTTCGCCCTCTCCTTCTCCTTCTCCTTCTCCTTCTCCTTCTCCTTCTCCTTCTCCTTCTCCTTCTCCTTCTCCTTCTCCTTCTCCTTCTCCTTCTCCTTCTCCTTCGCCTTCGCCCTCTCCTTCGCCTTCTCCTTCTCCTTCGCCCTCACCTTCGCCGCCCCCGGAATTCGGGATGGTCGTGATGACCGCCGAGCTTTCATATCCGAAGCCGGACGAGCGGTAGATGGCCTTGCCCTGGATTTCCTGGTCCCCGGTTTCGCCTGCTGATACCCTAAGCCGGTACGTGAAGCTCAGGGGAAGTCCAGGCGTGGGAAACCATGCGAACTCAAGGATCCCGGTGTCGCCCGGGTCGGGAAGGATCGATGGGTCCGTCTTTGAGGCTAACGACACGTAGGTCCAGCCAGGCGGGATGGTGTCCTCGATGCCTATGGAGCTAATGGCGCCAGTTCCGCTCGCTGAAAGCTGGATCGTGATATCGATGGTTGCGCCCGGCGTGTAAGTGCCATCCCCAACCACGGTGCGCGTCAGCTTGACCACGGGAACGCTCGCCGCTGCCAGGGGCACGATGCAAACCACAACCACTGCCATCACGGTACCGATCATTTGCGCCTTCATGTTCGTCTACCTTTCTAACCTTCGATGGTTCAAGTCCGTCATCGCCGACATTGCGTTCCAGCTATTGTGCATTTCAGCGTTGTTGCCGCCGTCTTCTCAAGGCCCAAAGGCCCCCGACCCCGAGAGCCAACACTATCGGCGTCCACGGCGCCGGGAGCGGCGCCGAGCCCGCGACATCATAGGGATTCACGGCAGAAAGGGCATCGGGGCCGTCGGGAACCCCGTCGCCGTCCGAATCCACGCCCTGGTCGTCCGGCATCCCGTCGCCAGCGACGCCCTGCACGCCTCCATTGGCGTCGGGAATGCCATCCCGGTCCGCGTCACGCTCGGTTTGCACCACGGTACGCCACTCGCCTGAAATGTCCTTCGCGCGATACACCGCCTCGCCGTAGAATGCGGCGTCCGCGACTGCGGATACTGGGCGGACCCGATATGTGAAACTGTCGGCCGTCTGCGGCACGCGCATCCACACAAACTCGATATTGTCGGCGGACCCGGGCTGGGGCGCGATGCTTGGCGCGGCCCCGCTGACCACCGCCACAAACCGATACTCCAACGGCAACCATTCCTCGAGCGCCATGCCCGAGATGCGGCTGAAGTCGTCGGCGCGATAGGATATCGTAACAAGCAGGGAGCCATCGAACTCTTTCACGATTGTGCGCACCATCGTCAAGAGGGGAATCCCGACGTTCGGGGCCGCTTTGGCACCCGCGTCTTTCCCGCACGGGCCCGTACGAAAACCGTCTTCCGTATTGCCGGGGTCGGCACAATACGCGTGGTTTGCGGTGGCGCTGAACAACTCGATCATGCGGAGCAGTTCATTCATAGAGATGTGCCAGTCCGCCCCGCCTTCCCAGTCGCCGGAATGCGCGCCGCACGTCCGATCGCCCGATCCCAGGGCATACCCATCGACCCACCAACTGTCGCAGGAGTACTCATGTTCCGTGGTGGCGGTGTACAGTTCTATCTCGCGCAGGAGTTCTCCGAGCGAAAACCGGTGATCGCGGTTCGTATCGCCAGAATGGTATTCGCCAGGCGTGACGGCGGCTCCGAAATCGACCCGCAGTGCCGAGCCGAGATCGCTCATATCCAGTTGCAGCGTACCGCTGTCGGAGATCCCCGTATTCTTGACCACGCCACTCCAGGCATACGTCACGGGGGTACCCGATACGGCCAAGGCGCTCGACGACGCGGGGTAGCCTTGTACACCCGTCTCGACGGGCACCATCACGGCGTACGCGAATTTGCCGATGGCCGAGTCGATCAGTTGGAGCTGCGTCTTGATCGTGACGGCGGCCCCGCCTGCTGTCGGCGTGAATGTGAAAGTCAGTTCGCCGCTCGTTAGGAGGTTGTCGTCGCTATCCCAGATCTGTCCGCAGAGAACCACACCGGGCTCCGGGATTCCGGCCCACACTCCCGGCACGAGCAGTCCCATACCCGCCAGGAGGACTGCTAGACTGGATCGCGTTCGCATTATCCTATGCCGCATGACCATTCTCCTTATTGCCTGATGGCGCAAGGGGCGGTTCCGTCACCGCTCCTCCGCCACGCCTTGTCTGCCGAGTTCGTATACACTCTCAACCGCTTTGCCGAATTCCGAATCCATCGCCTTGTCAAGCGCGCCTCCAATCCACTCGAAGGCCGCGTCCAACGCCTTGTCCAACACCATATCCAGCGCCTTGCCGAGCACAGCGCCGATGACTTTTCCTACGACACTGTCACCGCCCAATCCAGCCAATGCACCGGTGATCTCATCCGTGAGTTTTCCCATGGCACGGCGCCCGACGTTGACTACCGAGTGCATGGCCTCTGCGGCGGACCCTGCTTCGAACACTTCGTTGATCCCGAGCGTCTGCGCCAGATCGCCCAGGACCGTGCTGGCCGCCGTCGTGGCGATGATTTTTCCCCACGCCCCGCCACCGTCCTCGGCCAGGATCTTATCCGTACTCCGAACCGCAATCAGCCCGGCCACGGCTCCTACGTGCTGGCCTGTTCCCTGATTCCGCAACGTCTTGAGCGAGGATTCAGTTTCGGCCAACACCTGCGATGCGGCGTTTTTGCCGAGTCCCGCCCAGGGGATGTCCGGGTTCTGGCCCATCAACAGCGACATACCCGTGTACATCCCGATTCCCTTGGCTTGCGAGATGAACCCCGATCCGAGGTCCGACCATGACTCGCCATTCGTGTCGGTGTAGGCCAGCGGATTGCGCAACGCGTAGGCATAGGGATTGAGCGACTGCGGGATGGGCAGGACGCGCTCGGGGCTGAACGTGCTCATCGGGTCCGGCGAAAGGAACGCCCCGAGCGGCGCGGCCAAATAGCGCGCGCCAAAATAACACAAGCGGCTTTCCTGGTCGCGTTCTTTCTGGGCAAAGGTATACTTCGACGCTGTTTCGGTCCCCGCAACGAAGTGGTTCCTCGGCTGCCCGAATGGGTAGTAGGTCCATTCCTCGATCACGTCTCCATGGCCGTCGGTAACGAGGCTCGAAGACCCGGCGTGATCCTGCGAGTAGTAGCGAATACGATTCGCCTGTGCCGTAAACCGAATCGGCGCGTTTCCTATTAGAGACATATATACCGGCTCGCCCGGACGTATGAATGGAGGCAGATCCGACAGAGCGTTCGCAGGTCCTGTCAGGCGCTTATGCCACGTTCCCGCCAGCGCATCGAACACCAGAATGCGCTCCGCGTCTTCCGGCAAAGCATGGGCCACCGATAACGCATCGAGCGTCTGGGGGGCGACGTACCCTTGCCCGGGGGAAAGCGCGAGGTCGGCGGGTTCGGTGTATGCACCACGCACCTGAAGCATGGCATTGTCCGCCGCGCGCAGCCAGAAAATCGTGCCCTTCGGCAAGGCATCTCCCGAATTGATCGGCGTGAATTGCTTCGTAGCGGGTATCCAGCGAAATACGGCCTGGACATTGGCATCCGAACCGACACCCAACTGGGTAACTGCATCTGCGGCGTCGACGACCGACGACAGGAGGTTCCAGCCCGGGAACACGCGGAAACGCTGCGCGCGTTCGGCGGGAGGATTGAGCATCCCCGTTACGCTAGCCACGCGCCGGTTGCCAAGGAACACGTGCTTGGCGCCTTGGCCGGATTCATCCACCTCGAAGTATTTGTCGATGTAAAGCGTCGTGGACGACGGGATTGTTTCCCAACCGCCTTCTTTCGTACGCTTGTGGATCTGTTTGAGCACGCGACGGCCCGCGTAGTCGTAGACATAGTGTGCATTGAGCGTGTCGTCTTCCATGGCGGCCAAACGATCCTTGAAATCCCACGTGTACAGGCTGCCGTCCCGCTGCGTTGCGTTTCCGTTCCCGTCGTAGGAAAACGCCCGGGGTTGTTCCCCCTTGTGGATCGATGTCACGGCATGGGGTCCGGGATTTGTACCCTTGCTCATGCGGTTGGAAGCGCCCGCCGCACCGCCGTATCCCAACGTCCCCAAATCGGCAACCGGAGTCCCGGCCTCCATATCGGGAATCGTGGACGACTGGAATAGCAGGTTTCCGACCCGGTCATGGCGCGAGGCGATGACGCCGTCCTCGCTCAGTGGATCGCCGGGCAGATTCAACGAATACGTCGCGCGGGTC
>CAIYET010001055.1 GCA_903925285.1 Candidatus Hydrogenedentota bacterium
GGCGATCTTCTCGCGGTCGACCGTGAAACGGGCGAACTCGTCTGGAAAGAGCGTCTCGGATATCACGAATGGTCTTCGCCGATTATTGTCGATAGCAGGCTGATCGTGGGTACGACGTCGCCTGGCGGAATCAGATGTTACAACAACGCCGATGAGCGCAAGCCCGTCCTCGAATGGAATGTTCCAACCAATGGCTGCGTCGAGAGTTCTCCGATACTATGGAAAGGCAAAGTCATCGTCGGCACGCGGGGCGACTTTGTGTATGCGTTCGGAGACTAGACTGTCCTTCCTGAAAACCCATCCGGCGCAGATCAAGGCGAGTTCTGGGTGCAGCGCTGATGCGTTTGAACTGTCCTTCCTGAAAACTCATCCGGCGACAATGGGCTGATTCTGAACAGCACTTGCAGGAAGGGGCTGGCGGAAATCAGCGAATCAAGAAGCGCGCGTATGGTCAAAAAACTCATCCGTAGTCCAAGCTGGTGCAAATCAATCAATTGGCTTCTGGAATTCGCCTAAATTTGGATCGGATTGTTGAGGCTTTGGAGATGGTCGAGTGTTCCCAGGGGTGGCAGAAGTGCATCTCGGACGCAGTTCTCCCGTATGGTCAGAAAACTCATCCACAGTCCAAGCTGATGCGAATGCAGCACTTGACCGTGGAAATCTGCATGAGTTTGGGGCACACTATTGAGTCTTTGGAGAAGGCGGAGGCCAGCCGAGCAACCGCCACTTCTTCAGTTCATCCCCGCCGTCAACGCCGCCATTTTGCCCGCCACCATCCCCCGTATTCCGTACTCCGTCACCCCGCTGTCTTGCCGGAGCCTTTCCCGCTCCTTATCCGGGAGTTTCATCAGCCGCAAGAACTGCCAAACACGAGTCTGGGACATACCAAGGGAGCTTGCAAGACTGTATTGACTGACACCGCCTTTCCCGGCCAGCAGTTCGGCCAGCCACTCGGCCACTTGGATGGGATTGAAACGTAACAACTTGTCGTCCAATGAGTTATCCGGAAACTCGAAATTCAATAACGAGTACTTAACTGCTATACATTGGGGACGCCATTTTTGTTTTCTTCGGTTTCGATACCTGTCCTTCCTGAAAATCCATCCGGGCAGATCAAGGCGAGTTTCGGACGCAACCTTGATGCATTTGAACGCTCCGCGAGATTGTTTTGACGCTGGTCGTTGATTCTCAAAGCACGTCGCCATCATCGTAATTGGCAATCTCTGCATGCCGGGCGCCATTTCGCCATTTCGGGGTCAGCCCAAGTTTTTGAGTGGCGAGAATCTTGTAGGTTAGGCGGCGTGACGTTCGTAGCGGTGATGAAGTCCGCCGACCTGCGGAAACGAAACGACGTGACCTTGGTCGGGAGTCTGGATCGGGCGAGGGTTCGGGCTGTCCATCTGAAGCGACAGATGTGTGCGCGATTGATTGTAGTATTCGACGTACGCCGCAAGAATGCGCTTCAGATGTACCTCGTTCAGCACAATCATGTGGTCCAAGCATTCTCGCCGGACACTGCCGTTCAATCGTTCCGAGTATGGGTTTTGCCACGGACTGTGCGGAGCCGTGAGCACCTCTTCGATGCCCATGTTCTTGACCCGCCGTCGAAACCATTTCCCGTAGATGGAATCGCGGTCGCGCAGAAGATACCTGGGTGCCGTTTCCCACGGGAAGGCTTCAATTACCTGCTGTGCAGCCCATGCGGCGTTCGGGTGTTCTGTAACACCGAAGTGAATGATGCGGCGGCGTTCAACAGACAGAAAGAGGAACACGTAAAGAATCTTGAATCGGACTGTCGGTACCACGAGGAAATCAATCGAAACGATATCCTTTGCGTGATTCTTCAGAAACATACGCCATGTTGGGGAAGGTGGCTTTCTGACTCGCACCCTGTACTTATCCAAGGTTGACTTTGTCACCGAAATGCCGAGCTTTGCCAACTCGCCCACAATTCGTGGCGAACCCCAAGTAGGATTGATTGACGACATGGTTCGAATCAGCTTTTTCACCTCGTTCGGAATAGGAGGACGGCCGGGTTCGCCAGAACGGGACAGCTCCTTCCAGTATTCCCTGAATCGCTTACGCTGCCAGCGAATGACGGTTTCCGGTTTCACAAAAATGAGCGCATCCTTCCATCCCGTCCAGGCTTTCGCGAGAAGGCTCCAGAAGACCCGATCTGCCCGCTTCACCTTCGGCCTCTTGACGCTTCGTTGGTACACGCAGAGCTGATGCCGCAACGCCAGATTCTCTGCTTGAAGGA
>CAIYET010001056.1 GCA_903925285.1 Candidatus Hydrogenedentota bacterium
CCGCCGGTTTACGAAGGCGGGAATCAATCCCGCCCTACGAGAACATGCGAGAATCGAGCTTGCGGCAATCACTTCGCGCGCATCATGCGGCAACCGAATGCGCCGCCGGCCATCCTGGCGGGATGCGCCTGAAACGTGACGCGGACCTGCTGTTTGTCTTTTGTCAACTCGACCGGGATCGGGTATTCGATATCCACGAATGCGTCCGGCTTGGGTTTGTCGAGTTTCTGCGTGGCGATTTTCGTTCCATCCACGAGGATGTCGAACTCGCGTCCGCCCGTGTCGCTGCCCCAATAGGTGCAGACCAGCGCCACCGGCGCGTCGGGCGCGACTTTCAGCGTGAACGCGAAACGTCCGCCGTCGGTTGCGTCGCGCCACTTGCGGTTCAGATGCTCGCCGCACCGCATGTTTTCACCGTCCATTGCGTGGTCGCGTTCGGGCTGCATTTCACCGGGCTGCACGAAATCGATCGTGCGCGCTTCGCATTCCTTGCGGCGATCCTCGTCGGCGCGGTACTGGGCTTCTCTCTGCTTCCATTCGTCCTCGGAGAAGAAGTCCCAATAGACGGCGTGCCGGACGTGATGCGTGCGGAAGAATGGAATCATGCGCACATCCTTCGGGCGTCCGACGCCTGTGGTGTCGAACACGAGCGGTTCGCCCGCCACGGGCTTCAGCCACTCCGAAACCGGACGGTCCCCGGTTACCAGCACGGGCGCCACGGGAAGCGGTTCGATTGGCTCACCCAATTGGCCCGCGAGCACGATGGGGCCATACAGGATCGCGGCGCGCTTGGGATTGTCCGGCATCGCTTCGATGTGCAACGCCATGGGGCATCCGATCTCGACGAGGTCGCCCGTTTTCCACTTCCGTCGCACCGGGATGAAGCGGCCTGGTTTTCCGGCGGTCGCGATTTCGTTGCCGTTCACGGTGATACGGACACGTTCGGCCCACGCCGGGTGGCGCAGGTATAACGTGAGTTCCGTCGGGGTCATGCACGTGAGGCGCAGACGCGAGACCGGTATGTCCGGGAAACGCGTTTCCTGACGCAACGTCAGGCCCTTGGCGTCCCAATGCAATTCCGACGCGATGAAGAGGTTCACGTAAATGCCTTCCGCGTCGTGGAAGTAGATCGCGTCGCCGTACTGCGCGTGGTTCTCCATGCCTGTGCCGATGCAGCACGTGAACAGATCGTATTGCGGCTGGAACACCTTTTCCATGCCCGGCCCCATCCCGACATAGTACGTGACGCCGCCGCCGACCGGATCTTGCGACGCGAGGATGTGGTTGAACAAGGCCCGTTCGTAATAATCGACGCGTTCCGGCGCGGCGTCCCACATGAACAGATGCCGCGTGAGTTTGAGCATGTTGTAGGTATTGCAGGTTTCGGCGGTGCTCGGACTCAAGCGGTTGGCAAGTTGGCCCGGCAGTCCGAAATGCTCCGAGTCGCTGTTGCCGCCGATGACGTAGGTGTGATTCGCGACGACCGTTTTCCAGAAGAACGCGGCCACGTCGTGCAAGTACACATCGCCGGTCAATTCATATTGCCGTGCCGCGCCAGTCATCTTCGGGATTTGCGTGTTGGCGTGGCGGCCGCTCAGTTCGTCGCGTTGCGCCGACAACGGATCCATGACCGCGCGATGGTTGAAGCGCCGCGCGAGGGCGAGATACTTCGCGTCGCCGGAAATCGCGCACGCGTCCGCAGCGACTTCGTTCATGCCGCCGTGCTCGCAATCGAGCATGCGTTGATCGAGTTCATCGGTCAGCGTGCGGGTGGTCGCGAACGCCCAATCGGCCAGTTGCAGGAAAACGTCTTTCGCGCGGACGCACCCGGCAAGCTGATACGCGTCGCGGAGTCCGGCCATGAGTTTGTGCGTCGTGTACCACGGCACCCAACAGCCGTTGAGTTCGAAGTCTTTCTGGCGGATATCGCCGCGCGCGATCTCTGCAAAGATGCGCTTGCCGTCGGGAATCGCGGCGACGTAGCCATTGCCATTGGCCGCCTGGCACGTGCCCAACTCGTCGACGATATACGCCACGCGTTCGCGGAACCGATCATCGCTCGTCGCGGCGTACATCTTCGCGCACGCGGACAGGTAATGGCCGAGCGTGTGACCCGCAACGCCCTGCGTTTCCCAACCGCCGTAACGCGGCGCTTTCGCAGTGAGCACCGCGTCTTCGCGAAAGCCCGCGAGCAAACGGTCCGGTTCGAGTTTGAGCAAATAGTCCGCATCGCGTTGCATCGCGTCCTTGAACGGGCCATCGAGCAAACGGACATCCTTCGGTGCGAACGGTTCGGCCTTCAAAGCGACCGGTTCGGCTGCTGCGCACACCGCAAGAGAAAGGATCGTAAACATGGATATCACTCCGCATGTCCTTTTCATCGCATGGCAGACTCCTCGTAGGCTTTAGGCTGTAGGCTGTAGGCTGTAGGCTGTAGGCAGTGCCTACAGCCTACAGCCTAAAGCCTAAAGCCTAA
>CAIYET010001057.1 GCA_903925285.1 Candidatus Hydrogenedentota bacterium
GGGGATCAAAATGGGGTCAAGCCGCAACCCGCCGCATACGGCGTTTGGGCTTCCTAAGCGCCT
The DNA here is from genome assembly GCA_903925285.1 of Candidatus Hydrogenedentota bacterium. GTDB lineage: Bacteria > Hydrogenedentota > Hydrogenedentia > Hydrogenedentales > SLHB01 > DSVR01. Next base: position 64 of record CAIYET010001057.1, read on the forward strand.
TTGCGGCTCAGTGGCCCTGTGTGAGATTCAAGGTTTCTGCGAACCCTCGTTTGCAATGACGTAGCGTAACCGGTGGGCCGCAAAGGCGTGATTTCGCGCCTCAAAACCATCAAGGGCTGGTGGATTCCCTTTGTCCTTTGCGGCCTTCTCGCGAACCCATCACAAACACCGCTATAAATAATAATATTGTTGATTGCGTCAACTAAATCCCCCTTGTTTCTCAGCGTCCGGACCCGAATCGAATCCTGAGTAGGAAAGGCAGAAGAGAACGGAGAAGGTATGGAGGATGAAAGACGACACGTATCCGGATCGAGATTTGACTAAACCGACGAGCAAGCGTCCGAGGAACACGAGAACCTAATTGAGACTGCAATGCCCTCCATCCATTTCTTCCCTTTGAAGCGGCGGGCCGGTAGAATGAGGCGAGTCTGGATATGGAGGGATAGACCATGATGACGATTCTGTTGGCGTACTCGGTGTTGTTGGCGGGCGTGGGGGAGATTGTATTGCCCGGCCAGACGGGCGCGATGGCGGGGAAATGGAGTTTCTCGAACGGCGCGGAGTTTCCGGGCGCGGTGGGTGTGCTCGATGCGGACGCTAAAGGCGTGCTGAATATCGAGTACGATTTTCGCGGCGGCGGAAACTATGTCGGGGCGTACTGCGCGTTGAATGAACCGGTCTCGCTACGCACGGTATCGTTTCGTGTGCGTAAACCGGCGGAGGCGCAGTTGACGGTTCGCGTGGCGGATTCGGCGGGCCAGTCATTTCAGAAACCGCTCGTTTATGGTCACGCGCGTTGGCAGCAGGTCGCGTGCGGTATGAAAGACTGGACGGCGCATTGGGGCGGCGCGAATGACGGGGTTATGCGGCCGCCGATCGTCAGCGTGGGCATCTTGATCGAAAATGCGGCTTTGAATGCCCCCGTGGGCGCGGTTCAAATCGCCGATGTCGGCGGGGAGGTTGGACAGATGGACGCAACGACCGGTGCTGGCACGGCGACTGAAGGTGAGTATGTTGCAACGGATTTTGGCGCGGACAGCGGGTTTGCGCCGTCGAACGGTTCGACGCTTTCGGACGGTGTCTGGCATGTCGATTTTGCGAAGGTATCGGGCGCTTCGCTCGATCACAGTTTATCGATCTTCGGCCATCCGAGCGCGTTGTCGCTGACGGTCTCTGGCGGTAACAAGGGCAACGTGCTGAAGATGACGCTGGGGTCGCATTTCCAGGCATTCACGCGGACGCTGGGCGTGTTGGACGGCTCCGAGCAGACCTTCAGCGTGCCGCCGCCACCGGACGGATGGACGCATTCGGGCGCGGAAGAGAAGAATATTTCGTATCCGCTGCGTGTCAGCACGTTGACGCTCGAACGGGGTGACGGGGCGACTCAGGCAACCGATCTCCGGTTGCTTGAACTGCGTTGCGCGACGACGGTCGAACCTTCGGGCCGCATCGTATTGCTGGCGTCCGCATGCGAGGCCGGCGTGTCCGGCGACAAGCGAAACGCGCGGTGGGGCTGTGCAATGTGGAACATGACCGCGCAGGACGTGCCGGGGACGCTGACGTTTACGTTGCGCGACTGGGACGAGAATGTCCTCGACACGAGTTCGCAGCCGTGTACGCTTCCCGCGCGCGGCCAGCGTTCCGCGGTGACGCTCGAACAGGCCGTTCCGGCGTCGCTGCATTTCGCGGACGCCGAGTTTCGGTTCGACGCGCCCGGTTTCACGTCGGTCACGTCGCGCGCGGGACTGACGCAGCCGATGGCCGATTCGGGCGATGCCACGTTGCGTCCGGAATCGCCGTGGGGCATGGGCGTGTATCTGTACCGTTACGGCGACTATGCGGCGATGGAACGCATTGCCGCGTCCGCGCAGGCAGCGGGCGTCAAATGGACGCGCGAGGAGTTCGGTTGGGCAGGCATCGAGAAGGAGCGCGGCGCTTTCGATTTCGCATTCTACGATCAAGTCGTCGATACGGCGCGCAAACACGGCATCAGCGTCTACGGCTTGCTGTCGTATTGGTCGACGTGGACCAAGGCGTATACCGAGGAAGGTATCGACGACTTCTGCGTTTGGGCGCGGGCGACGGTGCATCACTTCAAGGACCGCGTCAAGTATTGGGAGATCTACAACGAGCCGAATATCTTCTTTTGGACCGGCCCGAAGGAGTTATATCCTGTACTGGTTAAGAAATGCTATGCGGCCATCAAGGCAGAGGATCCGGACGCGACGGTTTTGGCTGTATCGACGGCCGGCGTCGACCGTAAGTTCATCCAACGGTGCGTGGACGCGCAGGCCCCGTTCGACGTGCTCACGATTCATCCCTATCGCGCCCGGTTGAACGACGCGCAGTTCGTCAAGGAGATGCGCGAAACGGCCAAACTCGTGCAGGGGCGGCCAACCTGGATTACCGAGATGGGCTGGAGCACGCATATCGGCGGAACGGACGAACGGGCGCAGGCGCAACTGCTCGCGCGCTGTTACCTCGGCGCGGTCGCATCGGGCGCGATTCAAAACATTGGTTGGTACGATTTCCGCAACGACGGCAACGACCCATTTTACTTTGAAAGCAATTTCGGCGTGTTGCGCAACGATATGACGCCGAAGCCGGCCTACCGCGCCTTGGCGACCGTCTGCCGGACGCTCGACGAAGGTCAGCCGCGCATGCCGAAGGCCAAAAAACTGCCGAAAGGCGTGCTGGCCCTCGAAATGGGCAAGGCTACAGCGCTGTGGGCGGCGGACAAACCGGCGACAGTGACGTGCCGCGTGAGTCGAGGCGACTTTCGAGTGCTCAATCTTATGGGCGAGGAAATGAAGATAGCCCGCGAAGGCGCGAAGGTCACGATCCCGTTGAAGCCCGGCAGCCCCGTGTTTCTCACGGGAGCGAAGACCAAAGTGCTCTCGAAAGTAAAGAAGGCGGAGAAGGATGCAGAAGCGGATGAAATCCGTTTTTGAATGCTTACGTGAGCAGTACAATGGTCGCGCATTCGGTTTTGGACTCGGAATATCCCTGAGAAGGATCTCCGGGTGCCACCCGCGCAATAGGGGTCATGTACGGATGTCATGTCAATAGGTCGTACTTGTACGGAGTTCAAGCCCGTTTTCTGCTGCAATTGGATAATTTGCTTGACTTAATAGCGGACTGTGCTATATTACCCTCGACACTTTCACGGATGTTACCCGCGAAGGTAAGCCAAGAACGCGCTGAAAAGGAGGACGTTTACATGTCTGCAAAACGAGTGTTGATTGTCGCCAACAAATGGTGGGAGGCCGATCCTCTTTGCGGTGTCCTGATCCATAACAAAGCCCGGCCCGCGGCACTGACGAATTTCCGTTATCTGCGCTACCCGGCCCCTCGAGCCATACCGACGAAATGCGAGCCGCGAATCGTGTTCGACTGTGCGGACGCTACCGTCGAACTCTGGTGCTTGGAGGAACTGATGAATCCTGCCGTGAGTTCATCGTCCTCGCTCGAAAAAGCGCGCGTACTGCCGGGGGCCTTCGCATACGGCGAACCGCCCGCCCTCGTCATCGCCTTCGGGACGGCCGGATCCCGCGAGGGCGTATGCGTCAACGGGTCGGTAGTCATCGGGCGACGAGTATTCATTCACGATCCGATGGCAGGGCAAACGGGTAGAACGGATTTGTGGAAAGTGCCATGCCCCGACCAGTTGATTGAGTCCCCATTCCCGGCAGGCAAGCTGGTAAACTTCGACGAGCAGGCGCGCTATGCCGCCGAAGCGCGATTCCTCAAATGTCCGGTTACGCCCGCCGAGCCGCCCTTAGCATGTGTCGGCAACGGATTCACTTCCCTCGGTGTTGTCAACATCAAGAATTATGACGATTATGTCTGGGCTGACAGCGAAGCGATCGCCGCATTCAAGGACGCCAAGACCGGGACCCAAATCGGCTCCGTCGAGACAACCCATGGCATTATCCGGTCGGCAAGCGAAGCGCCATTCCTCTACGTCTCGGGGATTACCGACACGGAAGGTTTATTCGACTATCAAGTCGCACCGCGTGTGTATGCGCAAAACTTCGTTGCTGCCCATAACGCTGCTATCGCGCTTGCTTGGTTGCTGCCGAGCATGGTCGTTTAATCCTAGAAACGGCAGTTGGAGCCGGCAGGCATCGCCAACTGCCGTTCCTCGAATTTAAGATCTATCGCGCTTGCAATTTCTTTGCCGCCGCGATGGAGCCGATATACTTTTTCATGCCGATCTTGTATTCGAGGATTGGATTCGGCTTGCCGGTTTCCTTCTCGCGCTTCTTAATCCAGGCGTTCATGCGGTTGCGCATGAGACGGACGAGTTCTTTTTCCTTGTCGGCGAGATTGACGGCTTCTTCCGGGTCCTCGATGAGGTTGTACAACTCGATCTTCGGCTTGTGATGGAAATCGGGTTCGAGCGCCTGGAAATATTTCCAATGCGGTGTGCGCCAGCCGTGCTTTCGTTGCCACGTGCATTCCGTGATGTAGAACTCGGATCGCGAACTGGCGGCGGGTTTCGTGAAATAGGGAACGGTCGAGATGCCGTCGAACTTCACGCCCTTGGCGTATTGTTGCAGTCCGCAGATCTCGAGAAGAGTCGGAATCATGTCTTCGTGAAGCGTGTACATCTTGCTGCGGACGCCTTGCGGGACGTGGCCTGGCCAATAGTAGACAAGTGGTACGACGAGTGTCGGCTCATAGAGACCGTGATGGTCGAAGTGGATATCGTGGTCGTACAGCGTCTCGCCGTGATCGCCCGTGATGACGATAAGCGTCTCGTCGACCTTGCCGAGTTCTTCGAGGCGCGTGATGATGCGTTGACAGCACGCGTCCATGTAGGCGAGTTCGCCGTCGTACTGCGCGATAACGTATTCCTTGTCCGTGCAGCCGGGCGGCATCCACGACGTGAGGTAGTCTTTGAACGGTTTGAACTGGTACAGCTTTTCCATGCTCTTGTTGCGTTTGTCGCACGGGTCTTTCGAGTAGAAGATTTTGTCGTACGGCGCCGGCGGGAGGTACGGCGAATGCGGGTCCATGTGACGCAGGAAAAGCAGATATGGCTTGCCGCTCTTGTGCATTTTTTCGAGCGCCGGGATGGCCACCGCGTTCAGATTCTCCGCTTTGCGCGCTGGACGATCTTCATACGCAGGCCAGCCTTCGAAGGTCTTATATTCGTCGAACCCGCGGTAGAACCCGCCGTCGAATCCGACGCACGTCGAGACGTATCCGGCCTTGCGCAGAATTTCAGGCAGTGTCGGCTGCTTTTTATCGAGCGGACCCTTCGGACCGAGCGAGACCATGCGCGTAGAGAATACGTCGCGGCCCGTGAGGATGCTCGAATACGCGGGCGTCGTCGGGATGTAGGGGCTGAACGCGTTTTCGACGAGCGTGCCCCGCTGCGCGAGTCGGTCGAGGTGCGGTGTCGTCAGGCGTGGATATCCGTAGCAACTCATGTGGTCGCGCCGGACGCTGTCGATCGCGAACATAACGATATTGGGGTGCTTTGTGGCCATGCGTTTCTCCTTCTTTAGAGGCCTATCCTTTTCAAGACTATCTTCCACCGCACGCCTTCAGGCAGGCGTTCAAATAACCATAACTTTCCGCTGCGATGATTGCGCAACGGCTGACTTCGTAATCGCCCGCGCCGATGACTTCGAGGTTGACCGGCCCGTCGAACTTCGCGTCGACGAGCACTTTGCAGTAGCCCATCAAGTCGATCTCGCCGCGTCCGCACGCCTGCATCTCCGGGAGTCCCGGACTAGGACCCGGCCCCATGCAGTCGCGGATGTGGACGTGTCTCACGCGCGAAATGACCTGGCGCAACGCGTCCTTCGGCACTTCTTTACAGCGATGGATGTGACTCGGATCCATATCGATGCCGAACGCGTGCGAATCGATCTTCGCCATCGCCACGATCGTCGTGGGCGTGTTCCAGATCGCCGCGCCGACATGCGCCTTCACGCACAGTTTCACGCCAAACGGTTCCGCCTTCTCGGCCATCTTGGCCAGCGTGGCGATCGAACGCGACAGGTCTTCCGAGACGTCCTTCGACCCGCCCGGTCCGACATTCACGATCGGAATGCCAATGGCCGCGCCCGCTTCGAAGGCCAGCATAAGCCGGTCTTCGTCCAGTCCGCCCTCTTCCATCGCCGAGATCGGCAATTCGAGGTCCTCGGCGATCGCCTTGATATCCGCAGCGTCCTTCTTCCACGTATCGAGGCACAGATGCTCGCACATGCCCTTCAACGCCGAGATTTCCGCCGCGTCGTAGCCGGCCCATTTGATGTGCTGCATCGCGGTACGAAAATCGTGCTTGCCGAATAGAACGGTGTTCACGCCTAACTTGATCATGTTGCCATTGCCTCCTTTCAGCAATCGCGCGACCCTATCGCAGGCCGCTGATGACAGCCATTCAAACATTTTACGAGGAGAAAGTCAATTGTGGAATACTTGCCCTACTTAATGTGCATGTTGACAAGACGGTAACATTGGGTTATATTATAACCAAATGAAATACAAGGTCCGGGTGAAGACGAAGGTCGCGCGCGCGTTGCCGAGACTGCCTCGGGATGTTCAACGCCTTCTCTTCTTGCTCGTGGCCGATCTTCAGGCGGACGGTCCGATTCAGAAGGAATGGCGGAACTTCTCTTCCCTTGGCGGTGATCGTTACCACTGCCACCTGACGTATTGTTACGTAGCGTGTTGGACCTGTGGAAAAGGTGAAATCGAGATCGAGGTGTACTATGTTGGCTCTCGTGAAAAAGCCCCATATTGAGATCGCAATCCGCGGAAAACGGGCCGAAGAAGTCGTTGCCTGGATTCGGGAGAAGTACGACGTGTCGATAATATCCGGCGCCGCCGAAGCATCCGTTCCCGTCGAGGAGACGGAATTCTGGAAGGAACTCGACAAGAACAGGGTGGGCAACCTGCTTGCCGGGGCGCGGCTTAAGGCGCGGCTTACGCAGGGACAACTCGCCAAGAAACTGGGGATCCGGCAAAATATGATCAGCGACTACGAACGCGGCCGCCGCCGCCTTTCGCCTTCCATGGCCGAGCGCTTCAGCGCGGCGCTGCACGTCAAAGAAGAGCACCTGGTAACTGCTGGCGAATAACCAGTCCAAGACCAACCGTTATCCTAAATTCGGCATTTGAAAACACGGATTACACGGATTGAACCTGAATTTTCAATTTAGTTTCGGGTTGAGGATGGGAGGCAGAATCGTGTTCTGTTAAGAGGTTTTCGATTCGGTGGGTTCCGCTCCGCTGCACCCACCCTACGCCGTCTACGCCGTCCGTCCAAGTTGATCCGTCACGGGAAGGCGTTTAGGATGACGCGGGGAGTTATGGCGATGATGGAGATTGATATCGCGGTTGCGAGGAGCCTGTTGCGCGCGCGGCCTGCCGATGTGCACAAGGGCACGTTCGGCCACTTGTTCGTGCTTGGGGGATCGCGCGGGTTCACGGGCGCGGCGAAGCTGGTGTGCGAAGCGGCGATGCGTTCGGGCGTCGGGCTTGTCACGCTGGGCGTACCAACACCCCTGGCGGATTGCATGGCAACGGCCTTGACCGAGGCCATGACGCTGCCGTTGACCGCGACGATCGAGGAGTCGTTCTCGAAATACGCCGTCAAGCCCGCGCTGGCGTTTGCGCGCGACAAGCAGGCGGTGGCGCTGGGACCCGGTTTGTCGCAACATCCGTCCACGCGCGCATTTGTCCTGGCATTCGTGAAACGCTGCCCCGTGCCCATACTCATCGACGCGGACGGACTGAATGCGTTCGCGCCGCGCCCCGATTCCTTGCGCGACGTTTCCGCGCCTTGTGTCATCACGCCGCATCCCGGCGAGATGGCGCGCCTGCTCGATACGACCATCGCCGACGTGCAGCGCGACCGTCCGGCGTCGGCGCTTGACGCTACGCGGCGTTTCCAATGCGTCGTCGTTTTGAAAGGCCACCGCACGATCGTTGCGACGCCTGACAGCGAGTTATTCGCAAATACGACGGGCAACGCCGGACTCGCCAAAGGCGGGACGGGCGACGTGCTCGCGGGACTAATTGGCGGGTTGCTGGCCCAAGGCATGTCCCCGCGCGATGCCGCCATTCTCGGCGTGTACGTTCACGGACTGGCCGGCGACTATGCGGCTGTCGACAAGACCCAGCGCGGGATGGTGGCGATGGATGTGGTCCACGCGCTCCCCGAAGCGTGGCGGTATCTCGAAGGGAGTTAGACACAAGGAGCGTTTAAGTGATTATCAAAAAAGAAACGGTGGAAGATTTTAGTCAAATATACGATTTGGTTAAAGTCGCATTTCAAACCGCAAAAGTTTCCAACGGTAAAGAGCAAGATTTCGTCAATCAACTACGCAATAGCGGCAACTATATTCCGGAGCTTGCTTTGGTTGCCGAAGAAGATGGGCAGATGATAGGGCATATCATGCTGACGAAGACATATGTCGTCAATGGCAATATTACACATGAAACGCTTTTGCTGGCTCCGATTTCCGTTGTGTTGGCATACCGGAATAGAGGCGTTGGCTCTGCGATCATCAAGGAGAGTTTTGCGCGGGCAAAAACGTTGGGATATTCGTCCATATTTCTCGTTGGCAATCCTGCGTATTACCATCGTTTTGGATTTCGAGCTACCGTCGATTTTGGCATCAAAAATACAAACGATATTCCCGATGAATACGTAATGGCGTGCGAGTTGATTCCAAACGCCTTGCAAAGTATTGGCGGAACAATCTCTTTTTGAGATAGGCTTTTAGGCTTTAGGCTTTAGGCTGTAGGCACTGCCTACAGCCTAAAGCCTAA
>CAIYET010001058.1 GCA_903925285.1 Candidatus Hydrogenedentota bacterium
CCGGTGAGTGAGTCCCATTTGCGTCCACTCCGTCCACAAAGTCCACTACGTCCACACTTTCGCCGAATCCCCAGAGATCCTACTGCCGAATTTAGGGTCAACTGCCGTTTCTAGGGTCAAGCAGCCGTTTCGGATCGAATGAAATCCGTGCAATCTGTGTTTGGACGGCCTTTTCCCGGTTTATTTTCCTTCTTCGGCGGTGGCGGTCAGGTCGAGGGTGATTTCGCCATTGTGGATGGCGAGGTTTGCGGTGACGTCGCGGATTTTGGCGAGATCAGTCAGCCATGGGCCGAAGAATTGCTGGACCTGTTCGGGTGAGGCGTCTTTGAGAAAATGATTTTCCGCGAGGAGTTGGGCGAGGGCAGCCACGGCTTCGATGCTGGCGTGCGGCGCGATTCGGATGTATACGTTGCCCTTCTGCGGGAGTTTGTCTTCTTTTGGCGGATTGGCGACGAGGCTCTCGACCAGGGGACGGCAATTGCTCAGCACGAGCGACGAACCGGCGATGCCTGCCGTGGGTTCCATGGACGGCCCTCCGATGATCGACAGGTCGATGAGTCGCGATTTGGGGTCATAGTGCGGGATCATGTCGCCGGGGATGGGCGATGGGAGCGGCGGCAGATTGGCGTATGTGCCGATGATCGCGTCCTTGGGCGCGTCGATCGTCAAGACGAGCTTCGGCATCGGGACCATCTCGTCGAGATCCATCCCTTGGCAACTCAGCCGGACGCCGGGTCCGAGCGGTCCTAACAGGGCTGCAGCCACTTGTGTCAAGAGCGGTGTCGCCTTGCTCCAGGTGGACCAGTATTTCTCGAACTCGGTGCTTGCGTCCACGGTGTTCATCACGGTCGCGCCGAGATCGCGCAAGGGCTTGTTCATGTCGAGGGACGCCTGGATCATCCCGTCCGGCGGCGCCACGAGTTCGCGAGGTTCGAGTCCGGCGACAATCCCGCTGAGCCGTTCTTGCCACGCGGCGGACAGGAGGGCGCGACATTTAATCTGCACGCGCACTTTGTCGATGCGCAACGCGAAACTCACGCCTTGCAAAACCTCGCCCAGCGGATCGGTCGCGGCAAGCGTCACGGTACCTTGAATGTCGCCGCCTTCGTCGCCTTTGGGTTTGACGCTCAGCGCGTTTTTCTTGAGCGCGTCTTCGGGCTGTAGCGTCAGCGAGCGAACCAGGGCGTCGCGCGACATGCTGGCCAGCAGCGTTCTGCCGCGTACTGCGAAGTGCAGGCCGGTGTCTTTGACATACGCCATGCGAAGCCCGCCCGCGTAGTCTTCGTCGATGCCTGGTATGAATCGTCGGCATTTGCTCAAGACGCAGCCGATACGCGTCATCCGGCTAACCATGAGCACGTCGGACCACTTTGCGGTGTCTTTCCCGGATATGTAGACCACGCTCGGAACCAGGTTGCGCAGAATCCAATCCGGCATGCCGATGTCCTGTCCGATGTGCGCGGCCAGCTTGGCGCCACCGAGGTTGGGCGGGAGAACGTGCCACAGGGTCGACGAGGCAATCGCCTCGCGTTTGGCCTGGATATCGTCCGCAAAGGCGTGATATGCCTGATTGGCCGGGATGAACCGTTCCATCGGAGCGCTGTCGCGCGTTGCGTAGCAACTATAAAACGTCACGGCAACGACAATCGCCAGCACGACGTTGCGCGAGATCCCTCGGCGCGCGCGATGCCCACGGAAATGCGGCGCGCTGTCCGTGCCGGTGAAGCTGCGAACCGTCTCGCTCATGACGCACCCCCTTTCACGGAAATCGTCACGTAGTTGCCGGGCGCGCCCTTTTCGGTCGGGAAGGCGACGTGCAGCTTGCGCGCGGACGGCTCGAAGACGACGCTGTGCTTGGTATGTTCGTTCCAGATACACGCAGGCTCGGATTTGCCGGATTCGTGGTCGGCCAGAATAGTTTTGATCTTCGTAGCGCCGATGATGTGTTCGTCCCCGGCCAGTTGCGCTACGCGGCCATAGCGCGTCTTCGCGTCCTCTTCCTTGGCCGCCGCCGGGTCCACGCCCAAAAGGAGGCCCTTATCGGGACGACGCACGTTAACGCTCGATCCGAATTCGACGATGCAGGCGTCGCCTCCGGAAGAGGGCGCGCGCAAGGCTTCCGCGCCCGATTTGTCGGACACTTTCGCAACGGGTCGCTTTCGGTCATGCCCTTTGTCGCGTTCGGGCGGCGGCGGCGCCGCTTGGTTGAATCCCGCGACTAGCACGTGATATCCGCGGAGCGTCGTACACGCTTGAAGCCGTGTCGCGGCGGCGGCGACGGTTTCGTCCTTCTGGAGAATTTCGCGCATGACGAATTCGAGCGGCGCGCCGTCGATGGGCGGAATGCCGAGGGATTCGACGCGTTCGGCACACAGGACGAGGCCGGCGTCGTTCATGCCGGTGAACACGCCCGCGTTCCATGGGAAACCTACTTGCACGAATGCCCGCCCCGATGTGGGCCGCATTTCCACGATGACGGGTTTCTCGGTTGCGTTCCAATCGAGGTTTCGCCCGACCAGCACGTCGCTCGCGCCGGCCCTGTCGCCGGTGGTCGCGAACATGGTGCAGAGGGGGGCGCGATAGAACACGTCGGCCTTCGGCTGCGCTGCAATGATGGATGCGCATTGGACCATCCATAACGCGTCGAACGACATTGCGGCGCCGTCGGCCATGCCGCGCAATTCGTCGACAGTCTCGATCGAGAGGCCTTGCATCAACGGACGTACCCCCATGGCCATCGCGAACAACAACAGGGGCGCTGCGTCGAGATGTGCCGCATCGAGATACTTCCAAATTTCCGATGTCGGTTTGAGCTTTCCTTCGTCCATCGGAGCAACGAGTCTCGTTGCATATACTCCGTTGATATCATCCTTGAACGCCGCGCCGCGCTGATAGCCCATCGTGTACGGATCGCCCGACAGTGTGCAGCGGACGCCGCCTTCGAGTTCACTCACGACGGCGGGTTCCGGAATAAGTCGTTCAGGTTCGGGTTCGCCGCGCGTCATCAGTTTCGAGAATTGGCGGCAAAACCATTCCATCATGCCCGGCCCGTAGAAATTGCTCGCCGTTTCGTAATGCAGACGGCTGTAGTATTCGGGAGGAACGAAATAGGCCAGGTAATCGTTGCTGAGTCCGACGGTGAACTGGGCGGCGTATCCTCGCGCCAGCGCGCGCTTGCGCAATTCGAGGCCGATCTCGACGCATGCTTCGCCCGGCACGAAGTTCATCAGCAGGTCGCCGATTTCGAGCGCATGCAGGACCGTCGAGGGAAACACCAATGTCGAGGCTATCGACAGCGGCATGTCGGGCGTCGATTGGACGAGGTGAAGTTTGTTGTCGGCGCAGGCGATCTTGTCGGCAATCGGTTTGACGCGCTCGGCCAGGATACGCCCGAGCGATTCCGTTCGTCCCCAATGGTCCTTGTTCTCGGGATTCGTGGGACGTTGATTGCCTTGGGCGCCGTTGAGGAACATCGCTATGCAGTCGCCGCCGACGAGTTTCTCGAGCGCGGCGTAATAGGCGCCCGGATACTCGGCAGAGATTGCGTAAAGGTCGTCGTCGGAGACCGTCGTGGGATGGGCTGCGAGGTTCGTGAGAATGGCGATCGGGTGGCCGTCGGCGTCATCGACGCGAATCACGCCGATCTGGGGGTCAATGGGACCGTCGCCATAACGTCGGTTCGACGTGAAATCATGTTGCTCGCCGGTACCGAAACCGATCGCGGCGCGCTTGCGCGAGTCGTATGCCTCGCGCATCGATGCTGCGAACCCGGCGGCGGTTTGTTCGAGCACTTCCGGCACGAATCGCCCCGAAACAGCCCGGAACACGAGCGACTTGAGCATGCCGCCCGTGCCGCTGTGCGTGTGCGTGGCGGTCAGGATGATATTCTCCGGCTTAACCTCTTTGGGCGCGAGTTCGAGGACGCGCTGGCGCAACTCGCGGTTGATAAGGCACAGGTCGGCGTTGACCAGGAACAGCGAGGTCTCGCCGTCGTTAAGATAAAGGCACCGCGCCCACAACGGGTCGTGGACCGAGGTCGAGCCGCGTCCCACCCGGTCGCCATAACCATTCAGCGGCGTACCGACCGGTGGCGTGATATCGACTTTCGCCGCTCCGGCTTCCAACGCTTGTACAACGCCTTGCGTACCTAGAAGTACCGCAACGGCCAGGAACGTAAAATCCCGCAAACCGGGCCTTTTCAACATGATTTGGCGTCTCCTCACGATTTCGCATGCCGTTTGACGTATGCATCCGCGATTATACGAGGCAACTCGCGAAGATGTAAAGGCCACAGGGCGCGGCGCTCAATGGTTGCCCTTTCGAGGCTCATCCGGATGCCAGTTCTGAGATCCGAGATTTGAGATTCGAGATGACATATGTACACAATGCGGATGGAACCTGGTTGATTGAATATGCGAAGTTGGAGGAAAGGCTCTTCTCTCTGTGAAGTATGAGCGCTTTGAAGATCTACCGGTCTGGATCGCCGCAATCGATTTCGCCGAGCGTGTGTATCTGCTTACGCGCGACCGCTTCTTCTCTCAATCCGGCGACCTGCGCGACCAACTCCGCCGTGCCGCGCTATCAATCTCGAACAACATCGCCGAAGGTTTCGAGCGCGGCTCAACCTCCGAATTGCTCGCGTTCCTCTATATCGCGCGCGGCTCCGCCGGCGAAGCGCGCTCCATGCTCAACTTCATAGAACGGTTCCCCGAAGCCGCCCCTCTCGAATCTCGAATCTCGGATCTAAAATCCCTGGCCGAGTCCTGTTCCCGTCAAATCCGAGCCTGGGCCGACAATCTCCAGAACACCGATATCAAAGGCCAGCGCCATCTCAATGACCGTTCCAAGCACAACTACCGCATTCAAAAGAACGCCGAAGAATTCGAACGGGAACTCGATGAGATTGTTCGGCGAGGACGCAGCCAAGACCCAAGCGAGCGAACCGAGGAAAAGTGAAGTATCTCAAATTTCAGATCTCGTAACATTTTAGCCGTCTGAAGCAACCATATATAGAGTTTGGGTATGATATGAACACAAG
>CAIYET010001059.1 GCA_903925285.1 Candidatus Hydrogenedentota bacterium
AGAGAAGATTCCAGATCTGGCAGGTCGACCATTTCCACAGCATCGGCGACACCTTCTTCCGCCAAGACTTGGTTTAGGATCTCAGCCGCCCGCGGCCCGGATGGGCAACCTTTGAATGTCAGCAATCGAATATGCACGTGGTTCATCGCTCCTTATGAGATTGCGTGTGCCCTTCGCCGCACTCCGCATGTGTATGGTTTGGTTTCTAGTCAGTGTGTTCGACCTGTTCTTTCTGGATTCCCGCCTGCGCGGGAATGATGGCGGCGCATCGTTCTATGCCTTCGTGGCGACCTCGCTCAGAGAGATGCCCAACCCATCGGCCACACCTTTACCGTAGGCGGGATCAGCCTTTAGACAGTTTTCGATGTGGCGGATTTTGACTTCTTTGGGAGCATCGCCCATGGCGCGGGCGGTGTTGGCAAAGAGAACGGTCTGCTGTCCAGCGCTCATCAAACGGAAGAGCCGGCCCGGCTGGGAGTAGTAGTCCTCGTCCTCGCGGTGGTTCCAGTGATCGGCAGCCCCTTCCGGGCTGAGCGGCGGTTCGACAAAATCGGGCTGCTGTTGCCACTCGCCGTAGCTGTTCGGCTCGTAACCGAGCGTGCTGCCGTAGTTGCCGTCTACCCGCATCGCACCGTCCCGGTGGTAGCTGTGGAACGGGCAGCGGGATGCGTTCACCGGGATAAGGTGGTGGTTCACGCCGAGACGGTAGCGCTGGGCATCGCCATAGGAGAAAAGGCGTCCCTGCAGCATTTTGTCGGGGGAGAAGCCGATGCCCGGCACGATGTTGGCCGGATTAAAGGCCGACTGCTCGACCTCTGCGAAATAATTCTCCGGGTTGCGGTTCAGTTCGACAACGCCCACCTCGATGAGCGGATAATCCTTGTGGAACCAAACTTTTGTCAGGTCGAACGGGTTGTACGGACACTTCGCGGCATCCTTCTCCGGCATCACCTGGATGAGCAGAGTCCATCGGGGGAAATCGCCCTTCCCGATGCTCTCGTACAAGTCGCGTTGATGGCTTTCGCGGTCCTTGCCCACAATCGCTTCGGCCTCTTCATCGGTTAGGTTGCGTATTCCCTGCTGGCAGCGGAAATGAAACTTGACCCAGTACCGTTCATTCTTTGCGCTTATCAGGCTGAAGGTGTGGCTGCCGAAACCGTGCATGTGCCGGTACGAGGCCGGGATGCCACGGTCGCTCATGACAATCGTAATCTGATGCAGCGCCTCTGGAAGCGAAGTCCAGAAATCCCAGTTGTTGCGGGCGCTGCGCAAGTTGGTGCGCGGGTCACGCTTGACGGCGTGATTGAGGTCGGGAAACTTGAGCGGGTCGCGCAGGAAGAAGACCGGCGTGTTGTTCCCGACCAGGTCCCAGTTGCCCTCCTCGGTATAGAACTTCATCGCGAAGCCCCGGATGTCGCGCTCGGCATCCGCCGCGCCCCGTTCGCCTGCCACCGTCGAGAAACGAACAAAGAGATCGGTCTTTTTGCCCACCGTCGAGAAGATCTTCGCCTTAGTGTAGCGGGTTATGTCGTGCGTGACGGCAAATGTGCCGTAGGCCCCGGAACCTTTCGCGTGCATACGCCGTTCAGGGATTACCTCGCGGTCAAAATGGGCGAGCTTCTCTAGGAACCAGGCATCTTGCAGCAGCATCGGACCACGGGGTCCGGCGGTCATGACGTTCTGGTTGTCGGCGACGGGAGCGCCGGCGTTGGTGGTTAGTTTCTTCGAATCGATCATTATGTTTCTCCTCTCGTCTTCAAGGCCTAAGGCCTTAGGCCTCTACGATTATCAATTATCACGTTATCCAACGAGCGATGGCAAACGCCGCGGCGGCGGCAAGCCCCCCGACGATCATCGTTTGCAGACCACTGCGGATCACAGGAATCCCGTTGAAACGACCCTTGACACCGCCGAAAACGGCGAGCGCCATCAGCGTGACGCCCACCGAGAGCTTCAACGCCCGGCCCGTGTCGGGCATCAGCATGTAGGCACTAAGCGGGATCAACCCGCCCACAACATAGGCGCCCGCAATGGTCAAGGCGCTCCTCCACGCACGGCCCGGCTCAGGAGGTTCAAGGCCGAGCTCGAAACGCATCATGAACTTGACCCAGTCCTTCGGACGACGCCTGAGCGATTTCACAACGCCCTCGCTCTCCTCGTGCGTAAGCCCGTAAGACTCAAAGATAGTGCGGACCTCCTGCGCCTCCGCATCGGGAACGGAAACGATCTCTGCTTCCTCGCGCATCTCCTCGCTGATATAGTGATCCGCGTCGCTACGAGCGGCAAGGTAACCGCCAAGCCCCATCGCGATCGAACCCGCCACAATCTCCGCCAAACCCGCCGTGACAATGACGCTTGTCTGAGAG
>CAIYET010001060.1 GCA_903925285.1 Candidatus Hydrogenedentota bacterium
GACTGCGCGCCTTCGCCTGACGCGCGGACGCGAGGTCTACCAGACCGATCCGTCCGTGATGAAGAGTCAGGAAAACATCGCGATGATCCAGATGGGCACGCAGGACGTCAACTCCGAGATCGACGCGATCCGCAGCCGCGATGTGCTCGAACAGGTTGCCAAGGACATGGGACTCGACAAGCCCGCACCGGCGGCGGCAAGCATTCTGCGCCAGGTATACCGAACGGTGAAGCAGGGGTATGTCGAAGCACTGTACGCGCTTCAGATCAAGTCGCGCCCAACGCCGATGCAAGCCGCAATCGCAAAACTCACCGAGGCCATTACGGTCGAGCCATTGCGCGACTCGTTCTTGCTCGATGTGCGATGCCAGTTGGGCGCACCGGATGTGGCGCACGATGTCCTGCTACATCTGCTCGATGTCTATGTGGAACGCCGCGTCGCGATTTTCTCCAACAGCAAGAACAGTCCGTTCTTCCAGGAACAGATGAGCCATGCGACTGAGATGCTCAAGAAGGCGCAGGCGGATATCGAAGAATTTCGGGGCGCGAACCAGATCGTCAACGTCGAAGGCGAGAAACAACTCCTGCTTCAGCAAGACACGGACCTGAAACGGTTGCTGTCGCAGATGCAGGAGACCGAAACCGTTGCCCAGTCGATGGGAGAGAGCGCGTCCGAGGGCGCGTTGACCGAGGTATTGTCGCGGCAGACCGGTTCGCCGGTCGTGACGGAAATGCAGATGCGGCTGCTCGAATTGTTGGCGGAACGCAGCCGAATTACCAAGACGCTTGGGCCGAAACATCCCGGCGTGACGCGTATCAACAACGAAGTTGCCGAAGCGCAGGCCAAGCTCAAGGACGCCATCCAGAGCGTCAAGCGAACGACCGAAGCCAAACTGGCCGAGACCGGCGAACGCCTCACGCGCCTGAACGACGTTGTGGCGCAGTTGGACAACTTCGAGCGCGAGGTCAAGGGACAGTCCACTTTGCTCGAATACTACAAACAGAAATTCGAGGAATCGCGCGTGATGGATGCGATGGCCCAGGGTCAGATCTCGAATATCAAGATCGTGTCGTCCCCGGCCATGCCGGTGGACCCGATCAAGCCCAAGAAGCTGTTCAATCTTGTGTTCGCGCTGATCGCGGGAATCGTCGGCGGGTTGGCGCTGGCCTTCTTCCTGGAATACCTCGACCACGGGATCAAGACCCCCGAAGACGTCGAGTGCTACCTTGAAATTCCATTGCTGGCCTCGTTCTTTCGCGCGCCAAAAGGCCGGTTGAATCCCAAGGAACTCGAACGGCTCTGCACGGCCCTCGAATTCGTAAACCCCGACGTGCCAATGAGGCTCATTCAGGTGACGAGCGCCGTGGGCGGGGAAGGCGCGCAAAACGTGGCGCGCTCATTGGCCGAGACTCACGCGCACGATTCGGGCGAAAAGGTTCTGTTTGTCGATTTCGTCGGCGGACCCGGTCAGAAGAAAGCGGCGGGCGGCGTGGGCATGGTAGATGTTCTGATGGATCAGGCCGTGCTCGACGACGCGTTGATTTCCGACGGCAACCTGTTCGTGCTGGGGCGCGGCACGCAGTCCGAGATCCCGTTGTATATGTGGAATTCGCCGCGTATGGCAAGTTTCGTGGCCGAACTGCGCGAGCGCTTCCACTTCGTGGTCTTCCATCTCGGTTCGGCGCTGCAAACGGCCGAGACGTTGCGTCTTGCGCGCTCCGTGGACGGCACGGTCGTCGTGATTCGTTCCGACAGCACGCGGCGCGAGGTCGTAGGCCGCGCGATCGAGATGTTGCGCGAAGCCAAGGGCAAGGTATTCGGTGCAGTCCTGACCGAACGCAAACAGCAAATTCCGCAAGTCATCTACCGGCGTATTTAGTGCCGCGCTGCATAAGGTTTGGGCGCCTGAGGCGGGCCATTGTGCCCGCCTTGTGGCTTTAGGGACTACGGCGACTGACGGCGTCTCGATGCCCGCAGGGGCCACAAGAGCATGAATGCACCCAACAGGCCGAGAAAAACCCACACAACCAAGTGCGGACCCGCCGGATATGGATTGCGGTAACCGGGCAAAGGGATCTCGAACCATTTTGTGTACCACCACGCCGGGAAAAAGTGCGGGTTTTCGTACCACGGGTAGAACCACAGAAAATTCCCATGCGAGATGAAGTCGAAGAAGAGATGCGAGAACCCGCCGATATAGATCGACTCGGCGGCGCGCCACGCGCGCCTGAGCGGTGTCCTTTCCGGGTTGCGCGCGCTCAGGAGCCACGCGGCTGCATTTGGCCAAAGACCGCGTCGGCCAAGTTGAACGCCAAAGCGAACGGCCAACCAATTGAGAAGCACGCCAGCCGGCAAAACCAACAGTAGCAGTCCTATAAGCGTGTGGCCATACCACTGTCCCAAGCCTCCGCGAAAAGCCCCGGCGATTCCGTCGACTATGTCGGGCGTAGCGGCGCCGATGCATAATGCGGGCACATCGAAACGATTTGGCCATCGATGCCATAGGGGCGCAATGAGACCCTGGTGTGATGGAAATGCAAACGGCATACGTATCCACTCTTCACGGGCTAACAGCCTGCGCCGCTACATGACTTCCTCTTCGGCAGATGCTGCGGAATCGTCGTCCGCGTTACCCGGCGTCACGGAATAGGCCTCCAGAATACGCTCGATCTTGCGCATGCGGAACACCAGGAAAGGCACGTTGTTTATGCGCGCCATGACGCGGTTGCCCTGGGCAGTCTTGACTTCGACGTCGCCCGCCAGCAAGAGCGCGAGTTCGAAGAAGTCCTTGTAGCTGGCCGACACGCCCTTGGCGCCGCGCCCCAGCGAGTTGGTGCCTCGAAATGCCGCATGATGGATAATCTCGTTCTGCGTGAACACCCACTTGTCGTTGATGTGCGCCGCGACGATCACGATCACGTAAACGACGGAGAGAAAGATGCTGACCAGCACGCCCAGATCGGCCGAGTAGCTGGGGTTCAGATGGGCGAAGAACCGGCCGATGTGGTCGAAGAAGAGAAAGCCCTTAACTCCTCGCAGCCACAGTACGAAAAACCAGACCGCCGCGATCACGACAACCCAGAACACCGCCATATTCCGGTTGACGTTGATGCCCATGGTCAACAGCACCACCACGAACGCAATGACGTAAATCCATGCTTCCGTCTTGGGCGACAGCCAGTTGAACTTGTCCGTAAACCAAAGAAGGTATCCCAGGACGATGATGGGCCAAACGTAAACGAGGGCGGGATAGGAGTAAATGACGGCACTCTCGATTTGCGGTTTCGCACGTTCGAACGCCACCTTCTCGACTTTCATTTCGACCTTCGGCGCCTGCTTGGCTTCCGCAGGCGTTGTTGCTTCGGATGGATTCGATTCCATGATCTCGTATCTCCTTCGCGTTGACCCAACGATCAGTTTTGCGACTATGACCATTTTCAGCCAGTCGCCTGCCCCAAGTCAATTCGCCGTAACGGCGTGAAAGAAACCTCGCCCATGCATGCATGTTGACATCACCGCGCGGATGCCTCTACACTGCTGACAGTAATACTGTCGAACGCGAGTCCGTGTTAGACGCACGGGGAGCACAGACGTGAGAATGTATCGGTTTGCGAGCGGGGGCGCAACGGTGTGCATACCTGCAGGGCAGACGCGAAGAAGAGGTGGCCAAGATGCTGATGGAAATCGCTGAAATCCGCCACAACGGCGCGGTACTTCGTTCCCTGGACAGCCCAAACGCCAAGACGTCCTACTGGCTGCCTGCGGAAGAGTGGGGATACTTGTCGGCCCCCGAGTGGAATGAGCACGAAAAGGACAACACCTGGGAGAAAGCCCGAAACCGGCTCGAGGTGGGCGGTGAACTCGATGTCGTCCTTGTTCCCGGGCGGATGTACGACTTACAGGTCGTCAGCGCACAGCGTTTGACGCCTTGTGACGTGGATGATTCTTGGCGCTCTTCCCGGCGAGATATGCGCATCATGGACGTTTCCCGGGACTCTATCAAAGGGCGGATCGGAAACGTCAGTGTCGATGTCGGGCGTCAGGAGTACACCGACTTTCTCGATAAACTGGGGAACAACGAATCCCTCAAGGATCACGGCGCACTCGCGCCGGGCGACTTCCTCAGCGTCGTCCCCTTGGGCTGCGCAACACCGGACATGCTCAGTGCGAACTGGGTCGTTTCGCACCTCCGCGTCGACGAGAGTTGGCTCCGCGGCAGTTTCCTGGACGCCATGGCCTTCCTCGAAACGGACGTGAAACACTGTTTTAAGGACGTCCGAGGCGGCCCGGCGCCGACAAAACCCGAAATGACGTCGCCGGACGATATGATCGCGGAGGAACGCCAACGCAAACTGACACCGGAAGAGTTGACCGTCCTGAGTCCGCTCCTATATGTCGAGAACAACGAAGCGTGTCGAGTCTCGTGGGCGGCAGCCATGAAGTCTGCGGGGATCGCGGTCACTCCGGCGTCCAGCTTGGCCGATGCGAAGGAAATCGTGGCTGCGCGAGCCTCCGAGTTCAAAATGGCGATCATAGACGGCCTCTTAGGGAAGGAGGGAGGAAAGGAACCTGACCAGTACGACGGTATAGAACTTGCCGAGCGGCTTCGCAGCACAGTACCTGACTGTCGTGTCGTCCTCACGTCAGGGCAAAACGTGACACCGGCACTGGTGCTTCAATGGGGCCATGTCGCGGTGCATGGATTTGTGCCTAAGCCCTGCTTGGCCTCCGATTTGCTGCCCAATCTTGAGGCTGCTGTCGCGATCAAGGCTCCAAAGCCTTTGTCCGAGTGGTGGGCGCACGAAGCAGGGCAAGCGGACGTCAGCCCCGTCCCCTCAGCCCCGCACAAGTCGCGCGAGATAACCATTAAGGAAGCCTTGGCGGAATTCTCCCGTGCCCGGACGGGAATGGTCATCCACGTCTTTCGTGTGCATCCCCGGTCCTGGCGCGGCAAGTCGATGGAGCACCTCGGCGAAGGTTTGAACTGGGTGCCGTTCCGGGAAAAATTTGGTAAGAGCGTCATCAAGGATGCCGCATGTCAGGACGGTCAGGTCGTCGATAACCAGTGTTCCGAGGAAGGCGGACGTCATCTGTGGACGCGCCAAATGATGAAGTACGGCAGTTTCTGGGGGAAACGGCTCGAAGCGCCCGGTCCGTATCGTTACGTCTTCGCGATCTTCCACCTCGAAAGAGAGGTATTCGATGAAGTGCTTTCTCTCAAGGCCCTCGCGTGTACCGAGCGTGTCACCCGCGTCATCGCCAGGGATCAACTGCTGAGCCGGGGAGAACACGATACCGAGTATATTGCCGCCGGTCTCGGGTTTGGCTGTCTGGCGCACGAGATTTATGACGACCTCACCGGGGTCGACGGCGCCGCGCAGCAAATCGCTGAGAGCTTGAGCGGCGTCGAGACACCAGTGCCCGAAGCGCTCGACAAGGCGCGCACAATGGCAGACCTTCTCGTACGGAACGTCCCAGACCTGATTAGAACCGCCCGTATCCTCCGTGGACGCGCCGGCCGATCCGGCCCGATCTCGGTCGAATACTGTCTCGACAAGGCGGCCCAAGTTGCCCGCCGGGCCATTCGCGAGGCAGCAAAGAATCAAAAAGACATAGTGAAAGATGTACCTATACTGCTCGAGGCGCCCGCCCCGAATCCCGATAATACCTGTTTGGTTAACGCGCTCCCATCGGCGCTGGTCACGGTGTTCTTCAACGTCTTTCTGAACGCCGCCCAGCAGATTGGCTTGATGCGTTGCGTACGCAGGCAGGGAAGGGTTTGGGCGTCCGTCGAGCGATTCGAGGACGAACGGGCCAACCCGTGGGCGGTTGTTCGCGTCCACGATACCGGACCCGGCATCCACCCCGATGATTGGGAATCCATCTTCGAACCGGGACACACAACCAAGCACGAAGGCACAGGACTTGGACTACACATCTGCCGCCAGCTCTTGGGAAACATCAAGGAAGCGGGACGTTCCGCCACCATTGAAGTGACCCATAGCGTGGTGTGGGGTGGAACTACATTCGCAATCCGTTTGCCACTAGCCCAATAAGGAGAAACCGGCAATGCCAACGCAAGACATCAAACACTCCATTCTTCTCCTCGACGACAGGGAACTTCCACGCGAAACACTGGCGAGACTCCTTCGCGCGGAGAACTTCGTGGTCGAGACTGCCGACAGCGTGGGAAAGGCATGTGAGAGACTCGAAAAGGGGCTTCGCCCAACGTTCCTCTTCACAGACCGCCAATTCCCGAATGAGAATGTAGAAGACAGGGCACTGCCCGAATTCAAGCGCATTGCACCGGATTCCCTCATTGTCGTGTTTACCCGGGAAGAGGAATTGTCGCGTCACGACTACTACGCCATCCGCGCCGCCGGTGCTGTCCGGGTCCTGGACCGGAAAACGATGGGCGAGCAGATTGATGACATCAAGGCTGTGACCGACGAGATTGCAGAACTTCTCGAGCTTCGGTCGGCCCTCAAGCAAGCCACCAAATCTAGAGACATACTCCTTGCAGCCGTGGCCGGAGCAGACGTAGGACTGACGATTGTTGACCGGCATAATCACGTCTGGTTTGCCAACGAGGCGCAGGAGCGCATTGTCGGAGGCTCGTGCTCCGGCGGCTTATGCTGGAACCTGTTCGATGGACATCCGCCGGAGATGGGCCGCTGTTGGGCCTGCGGCGTGTGCCAAGTGTTTAAGACTGGGAAAACCGTCGAGCGAGTGATCCTGACTCGCGTGAAAAGCGGACGGACGCTTTGGGTTTTGATACAGACTACGCCAATCTACGGCAGAGACGGCATCACGATCATAGCCGCCCGGGAGGCTGTAAGTCCGCACACAGAGGAAATAGTGGCCAATATGGAGCGGAAGAACCGTTTGTTGGCCATTGCGCAGGGACTTCTACACGTAGGATTCGGTCGCGTTCGAATCTATGAGGCCGACCTTAAGCCCAATAGTGAGATGGCTAACAGGAAACTATGTGTGGCAGCTTCCTACAAGGATATACCATGCCTAGAGGGCGTGGATGGGGCCTATGGGCAGAGCCTCGCGAACATGACCCTGAACCTGAAGGAGTGCCGCTACTGCATGAAGGCTATCACGGACTGGAAAGGACTGCTGATACGCGAATGGGACGCGCAGGGCCCGAGTTCCATCTCCAAGAGCCTCGGCATCGAGCCGCCGTATTTCGCGGTTCCAATATGGAGCCCGAAAGGGGATACGCTGATTGGCTTCCTGGGCGCCGATTTTGTGGGTATGGATGAAGAAAGGCGTAAGTGTACCATCGACTATCTTGCCAAAGACGAAACCCTGGACTGGCTGCGGGAATCCGTCGGCCTCGAGGTGCGCAATGCCCTCTTGGGTGCGGTTGCGGAATCGCCCGAAGCGCTGGAACGCTACAAAGTGGTCCAGCGCGCCGAATTGGAAGTCGGGGCCGCTGAATCGGTTGACGCGGCGACAGCCGCCCTTGCCAGGGCGTTTGTGGCCGTGCTACCGGATGGATGCATTGTCTCCGCGCGCCGGATGGAAGGCGACAGCCTTCTGGCGGAAAAAGGGCTGTGCAGTCCAACCACCGGTATCGAGATACCCAAGGTGGTCGCGTTGGCGGACAGCCAATCCCTGGCAGCCTACGTAGTCAACACCCACCGCCGAGCCCTGTGGCTTGATGACTATCCACAATATCGGGAAAAGGCCATCGAAGACAGCCGACCGCCGGGGTTGTCGCCGGAAAGTACAAAAAGCGCGGCGCACATCCCCATTTCCTTCGAAGGGACGATCTACGGCTCTCTTAGTATCGACTCCCCGAATCCCATTCGATGGCACGAGGATGGCCTAGACGAACCTTTGATGCGGCTGACTTCACTAACCGCTTTGGTGGTTCGCGAAATTCGCTTGCATGTCGGCCTGGACAAGGCAAAGGCAAACAATGCCGCGCTCATCGCCTTTGCTGCAGGAACAACCAACGATGCGATCTGGAAGCACTGGGCAATTCAGAAACTGCAGGCCCAAAGCGCTAAGGCCGCGACCATCTTTGGGGTGGTCGAAGCGTTAAGTCAACCTCTGTCACCCGACGAACTGGACCGTGTCAGGTCAGCCCTGGAGAAAGTGGGGCGTTCCATCGACGACCTGGTACGGAAGATCAAGTTGGGATACCCACCCGATTCAGATCTGCATCCCGCAAAATACAGTATTGACGAATTGCTTCTCGAGTTACAGGATAGTTACAAAGAGAAAGGCGTTTGTTTTCCAAGGCACGCCTGCGGTCAAACCGTAGCCCTGCCGCCATCCGTCTTTCGACGGATGATTTGTTTCCTGGTGGACAACGCGATAGAGGCATTCAAAGGTCCAGGCCCTTTGCCCGAGATCAACATCCAGTGTGAAGTCCAGGAAGAGTTTCTGCTCATCAACATTACTGATTATGGGCCGAATGGCACTAATTTAAGGCGTTTTGGCGTACCTGTTGCGATGCTGGATTTCTTTGAACTCATGCCGGTGTTTGGTGAGAAGCTGGTAGTTTTTCGGTCTTCGTTTTCTTGCTCTTGGTTCGCATCGGTTGGGTCTTAA
>CAIYET010001061.1 GCA_903925285.1 Candidatus Hydrogenedentota bacterium
CTTCTTTTAGCTGTTCTGCCGACCGCCAGGAACGACGGCCAGGACTCCCCGCTTGTCGCCGGCCAGACCGTTCCCGAAGCACTTTCCGAAAAACCGCCTGTTGCTCAAAACGGGCGTATTGGCCCACAAACACGCCCTTTTCGGCGAAAGTGCGGACTACCAACTTAGGCCCCTTCGGGGAGGTCATCCGGTCCACGGGTCCCATGGCCAAGGCCAATCCCTTCCGGTTCTGCACCAAATACCAGGATGATGAGACGGACCTACTCTATTACGGCTACAGGTATTACAACGCGAGCACGGGCAGGTGGCTTTCAGAAGACCCGATCAATGAGTCCGGGTTTAAACTTTATGCAGGTAGGGGGAGATGGTTCTATCCGGATGAAGAAAAGAATCTTTATCGGTTTGTGGGCACTAATCCGAATGACACTTATGATCTCTACGGCTTGCTTGATCCCGGAACGACATGCAGAACGCTTGTCATAGCCGCCCCTACCGTCGCAGTGGGCGTCGCCTCACTACCTGCCGAAGCAATTGTTTTAGGCGTTGTGATAGTAGCTGAAGGGGTTGTCATAACGTATGAGCTATGCACAGGTAGATGCCCGTGGGCGAAGAGGTGCAAACCGTGTAATCCACCAGTTGGGACTGGCATGTATCGAACTGATTCGCCGCCATCGCGGCCGCACTGGATCAACGGAGTCTGGGAACCAATCCACACGCACCATATGGTCGTTACGCAACGTTCGGTTGACGCCAAGGTTGGCCCTTGTAAATGCGACAGCAAGGAAGTCAGTGCAACTGCTGGCGCAACTCCCGGGCCTAATGAAATTCCAGAAGTAGCCCCTACAGGAGGAGGAGTGACCAGATTGCCGTGGCCGTTCTAATTATTTCTGTCCTCGGAGACGATTACTATGGAACGAGAATATATGTATTTTGACCGGCAAATAGTTCGTGTCGGAGACCGTGTTCGCGTCTATGGGCAGTATGACGGGGTTGTTGAAGAAGTCGTTATGCCAGGCACTAAACAGGCACAGGACTGTGGTTGTCCGGATGGATATGTTTGTACCAGTATATATAGGGAGGGCGTTAAAGGGAGTCGCCTTTGGACTCCGCCTGACGGTGAGTTTTGGGAAGATCTTGAGTTGGTCGATAGGCTCGAAGCAAGTGGGAAACCGTGCTGCGACTGAGGCACCACCGAGCTGAGCCGATAACTGCGTTCCCCCTTTCCCAAGCATCCCCCGCTTCCCCGACACCCGGGCCGATAAGGCCCTCCGTCGCCAAGACTTGCCGGCTTTCGCTTCCCCTTAAAAGAGCTACGCCGCGAAACCGGCAAGACTTGGATGGTTTGCGGATGACATTGGCAAAAAAACCGTTCAAAATGCCAACAATGAAACAGGATAGAGAACTAGCCCCTTCCCGGCGACGGCAAAGGCGTTCTGGGTCCAGTTTCCGAAATGCCTGCCGGTCCCGTTTCCGTTCGCATCTACTTCGGTCACAACCCCTTCGCAAAAACCCGCGGACTTGCTGCGAAGGCCCCTTCGGGGAGGTCCTCCGCGCCACCGCCCCCATGGCCAAGGTCAATCCGTTCCGATTTTCAACCAAGTACCAGGATGATGAGACGGATCTCCTCTACTATGGGTATAGGTATTACAGCGCGGGTACGGGAAGGTGGTTGAACCATGATCCGCTAACGGACGAGGCATTCGCAAGGGGCCTCCCGTTCTGGGCGAAAAGGAGGTTTCGCAGAAACGCGACCTTGGTTCAGGATTCTATGCTGACTTCCTCGGCGCGTCAGTTCAGCCGGACAACGCTGCTAAGGCGGCGGTAAACAACAAAGGTAGCAACTCAACCTTGGCCGTTGGGCGCAACCACATAGTTCCAGTCTCCATGGAACTTGTTGCGTTTTAGGTTTATTCTTTTGTCTCGTCGGAGACTCTTCTTCCGGTCGGATATTTGCGTCGATCTAACCGACACGTCACAGTCAGCCCCTTGGCCGTCTTTGTTTGCGCAATCAGATTCACAATCGTTTGGTAATCTCTCAATGGCTCGCCTCGCCAGTTCGACGATATGAATGAGAACAAACGATGCTCAATCTTGTTCCACTTGCTGGTGCCCGGTGGAAAGTGACAGATCGAAAGCTCCAGTCCGCTCTCATTGGCGAAGGATTGCAGTTCGAGCTTCCAGAGCCTCAGTCTCGAACCATTACTACCTCCACCGTCGGC
>CAIYET010001062.1 GCA_903925285.1 Candidatus Hydrogenedentota bacterium
GAACTCGTGCAACGTCTCCACAGTTGCGCCAAAATAGTGCGCAAACGATAGAAGTAGCCCGCTGGAGTTGCGGGGATACCATACACATTTCTTCGCAGATTGAATATGGTATCCCCAAACTCTGCGGAATACGAGCGTGCCCCCCATCTGGCCAGGGCTGACGCGCCTAATTGTGCTTAAGACCGGAAATTCATAGATCTGATTCTCCTGACTGTTTTTTCTTTTGTCGTTCACGGCGTGTCAAACGAATCACTTCATCTGCGTATTGCTCGACCAGTGTGATGAACGTCTGGTATCCATCAATGGCTTTTTGAATCGCCTCCACTTCGCTGGCCGGAACGTAGCGTACCTCGTTGCGCCCATTACGCCACGTCTGGTGGTTGAAATGGGTGCGTCCCGTCATCTGGCATAGTTTCCCGCGCTCCATCCGCTCGATCTTCGCCATGCGGTCGAGCATCCGCTTCATCTTGCTTGTAGGTTCCATGGCAAGTATGATATATAATCCTATATACATTTGTCAAGGCCCCAGGCAAAGGAGAAACACACCATGATTGAAAAGAAGACCGGACGGCTCGAACCCAAAAGTATCGTCGACTGTTTTGAAGGGCTGGCTGATCCGCGGCTCGAAAGGACCCGCCTACACAAGCTGGTCGATATTCTTGTAATTGGCCTGTGTTCCCAACTTACCGGCGGAGAAGGCTTCACGGACATGACACTGTTTGGAAGGGCCAAGCAGGAGTGGCTGTGCACCTTCCTCGATTTACCCAACGGCATCCCGTCGCACGACACATTCAATCGAGTGTTTTCCGCAATCGATCCGCACTGCTTCCTGGAATGTTTTGTGCAATGGGTCAAGGGGATTTGTCCCGCGCTTGAAGGAGAGGTGGTCGCCATTGATGGCAAGGCATTGCGTCGTGCCCTGGATGAAGGCGATTCCATTCCCTACATCGTAAGCGCGTGGGCGTCTGAAAATGGGTTGGCGTTGGGACAGGTTAAGGTAAACGACAAGTCCAACGAGATCACGGCAATCCCCGAATTATTGCATGTACTCGAGATCAAAGGATGCATTGTCACCATTGATGCCATGGGCTGCCAGAAAGAGATCGCGGCACGAATCGTCGATAAGAAGGCGGACTACGTCCTGGCACTCAAAGGCAACCACGCCACCGTCCACGAGGAAGTCACGGAATTCTTTACCGACGCCGTCGCGCCCTGCGCCATTGAAGCCGCGCAAAGCGTTCGTCCGGGAACCATGAGCTTTTTCCAGACGGTCGAAAAAGGCCATGGCAGAATTGAAACACGCCGCTACTGGCAATCCACCGACATCGATTGGTTTGAAGACAAGAAGCTATGGAAAGACATGCGCAGTATCGGCATGGTCGAATCCATCCGGTGCGTCAAAGGAAAAAACACGATTGAACGGCGCTATTTCCTCAACAGTTTACCCTTGGACGCCAAAATCTTCGCCAAGGCCGTGCGTGGGCATTGGGGCGTCGAAAACCAGCTCCATTGGTCGCTGGATGTCACTTTCCGCGAAGACCAAAGCCGAGCCCGCTCCAAGAACGCGGCACAGAATCTCGCCACCCTGAGAAGAATCGCTCTCAATCTCGTCAAGAAGAATCAACGTGAGAAGATCTCACAGCGCCAGAAACGAATCCTCGCCGCCCTCGACATAGGATTCCTCAAGCAATTGCTGGGGGTTTAGGCGCGTTTGCCCTGCAGGAGGGGTTTGTGCCCGGGATGAAGTTTCGCGTACAATCAGAAGCTGGAAGGTCGTTTGTTTTCATCGGATGTGGCAATACACGGGACGCTAAAATGCGTTGAAGGACGAGAAGCATGCGCGTTGTTTTTTATGATTGTGGCTATCCCTCCTTGGGCGTGCAGTACCTGATTA
>CAIYET010001063.1 GCA_903925285.1 Candidatus Hydrogenedentota bacterium
AAGTTGTTCTCCCCGAATATCTGGTCGAGCATCACCTTGACGTAATGGCTGGCGTGCCAGTCGCAGTGATAATAAAAACTGCCGGTCTTTTTCAGCACGCGGGCCAGTTCCACGCACCGGGGCCGCATGAAGTCGATGTATGCCTGCGTGCTGGCGTGGCGGTCCGCAAACGCCCGCTTCTCCTTGGTCTCGCCCCAAAAGACTTCGTAGTTGCGGTTGCTGTTGAACGGCGGGTCGATGTAGATGAGGTCCACGCAAGCGGCGGGCAACTTGGCCAACTGCTCCAGGTTGTCCCCGCAATACACGACCCGTGTATCCACCAGCGATGATGCTTTCTTCGACACGCCGCACGATTAAACCAACAGGGGAGGGAAAATTCAAGGACAGCCCCGGTGGCCACTACTTCTCTTTAGCAATAAACAACCCAGCCTTGGAAGCATCTACCGGCAAGCGGGGGTCGGGGGGAGGAAGGGCGGGCAGATAAGGGTAGCTACGGTTCAGCGTGAAGTTTTCGGAGTTTTGCGAAACCCACCGCTCACACTCTCGCGCAAAATCCGCATCGGACACACCGGGCTGTTTGAGGGTGGGAAAAGCGCGAGCGAGACATGCCAGGATAGCGCCTCTCGACTCATCCGAAGCTGTCTGAAACGCTTTTGGTAACGGCAAAAGCATTTTTGCAGAAGATGCGGCGAGCACAAATTCCAAAGGAATACCTCCAACGTAATCCGGGCATCTACCCGCAAGAAGTTTTTGAAGTGAAGCCGTGTCTTTCCGCTTCAGAAAATACTCAACAAACGCCTGCGCTAAGATGGTGTCAAACGCCTTGTCTGTCTGCTCAGATTTGCCAACTAGACGTTCAAACTCCGTTTGGCGTTTCGCCTCTCCGCATTCGTCGAGAAGCTGGACCAAAATCTTAACACGTTGTTGTTGGTGCTCCTTGGTCTGTGGGTTCAAGTTGGCAGTCTGGCGTAAATATTCCTGCTTCATGTTCATAGCCGACTCACCAGGAGATACAGGCGCGGAATTGGTTGGGTTCGCAGAACAACCCATGATGATACAACTCGCAAAAACAAAAATGGCACACAGCTTTGTCATAGCCAGCCTCGGGTTTCGCTATTGTTTCTTCTGCTTGCGAAGGTCAAAGGTGGCCATGCCAACCTTAGCTACGTCA
This sequence comes from Candidatus Hydrogenedentota bacterium, assembly GCA_903925285.1. Lineage (GTDB taxonomy): Bacteria > Hydrogenedentota > Hydrogenedentia > Hydrogenedentales > SLHB01 > DSVR01. Next base: position 1,172 of record CAIYET010001063.1, read on the forward strand.
ATAAAAGACGCGTTCCCGTTAAAGCCCGGTATCGGGTCAGTGCGGTTCTTTCCCATCTCCGCATTGTAGGCGTCTCTCAACGCAGAATACCAAGCTGACTGCGACAGTGTTCCTTTAGGAAATCCCCAATACTGATCGTTCCCAACTTTAATCACGTTTTCGCCCTGCCAGGCATGTCCTGCCGGGTAATCATCGTAGTTCTTGAAATACGTCCAATCACCCAGCTTGAGCTGTGATAGCGTAGAATCTCGCCCAACCCTTGGGAACGTGTTATAGCGGTAACGAAGCGCATCGAAATCGCTCGCACTGATCGTGTCGAGCAATCCCTTTGCCTGAACCAGATAGCCAGCTCCTGTGCAGTCAGATTGAACGTCTGTGCTTCCTGAGAAAAACTGGTTCACCTGTGCGGAGCCTGTGCCTTGTGAGGGGGTAACAGGTAGCCCGAAACTGGCACTGAACGATTTGGTGGCGGAGACAACATTCTTGCGCATCCGGTCTTCCGAAACGACCAACAGCGGCGCGATGTTCACCTTCTGCCCCGCCTTGATTTTGTCTGATATGCCTAAAGCGCTCCAGTCGGATGCGCGTCCTGTAATCAACCGGGCAAGCTCAGAAAGCGTATCTCCACATTCTGCCGTTGCTGTCCCGGTGTAAGAGGCCCACCCTCCAGACCAACCGTCACGTGTCCATAGACCAAACGGGTCTATAAGATTCACCAAATCGTTGTGCGTGAAGGCCGTCAGGTTGACACCTCCAGCCTCACCGATGGGATCGCGTGAAAGCCATCGCCCCGTTGAGGGGCTATAAGGCCGGGCCGGATACATCACGAGGTCGGTTTCGTCATCGGTGTATTGGGTGCTCCATCTGAACGGGTTGGCCTTGGCCAAGGGGCCGGTGGCCCTAATGACTTCCCCGAAGGGGCC
>CAIYET010001064.1 GCA_903925285.1 Candidatus Hydrogenedentota bacterium
CGTGCCATACGCACTATCTGCGGCAAGCTGAATATCGATCCCCAGCACGAGGTCGTCGCCAAGTTCCACTGCACCCTGGAAGAACTGACGCTCCCCAACGCCTCAGCCTGGATCGACGAGCTAAAGAAAAGGGCGGCACAGTAAACCGGGGCTTCACATCCATTACACCCTGATCAATTCCTTTAGGAGAAAACCATGCCCATCGAATCTGCACAACTTGCATCCTTCTGTGGCGACCTGGAACGTACCCGGCACTGGCTGAAGGTGCTGCTGATGACTCCCGGCGTCCTGTACGTCGGTGAGAATGGCGGCGGCCAGGGAGCCATGTGGCTGATTGACGCCATTGCTTCCTACCAGGCTGAACATCGCATCACCGCCAACGAGAAACTCCGGGCCATGCAGTTCTGGACGCTCCGGGTTCTGGCAGGCAATACCGCTGTTCTGTTCTGCACGGACGGTGATAGTGATGAGCACGTCATCGAGCAGGCCATCAACTACACGGATTTCGACCTGCCGGAGATTCAGCTCTACGTGTGCGACAACGGCGACGGCACACGGACCGTCATGCTGCCCAGTGAATACTGACCGTTGCCCAGCCGTAATCCCATCTTTTGAAAGGAACCCCATGCCTGATAAACAACCTGCTTCCTCCACCGTGCCCCAAGCGGGCCGGGGAATTGCCGTCCGCGTCCAGAAGCCAACCTACAGCCGCAAGTGGAAGTGTCCTCGGTGCAGCCATACCGTCAATCACTCGTACGAGAGCCTGGCCGAGGTGGGCACACCGTACTGTGCGGACTGCGAGATCGAGATGGTGATGATTTAAGACATGACTGCTGACAATACCTCTGAGTTTAGGAAGGATATTGAGGATTTGGCTTTTGTCAGCAGGGGGTAGCTACATAAAACGCAAACCGCTGAGACCTGAGTTTTGACCAGCAGCGGGGCGGTGAGGGTGAATGTTGTGAGTTTGTTCATACGGTGATAGGTTTACTTCAGCGGCACCTTCACAATGGTCAAGGAATGCGGCGGCAAATTCACCAAGCCTTTGGCAAAGGTCAGTGTCGTTTTCTGCGGCGTGACCCGATTGGGATGCTCGATGTCATTAAAAGAATCGGGCGAATCGCCAGCAAGGGTTGTTGCCGCGTACTGGCCATCAAGCAGACGGTCTTTCATTTTGACGGTGAAGGCCACATCCTTGTCCGGATGGCGGTTCACCAAAGCAACCGCCCAGTTCTTGCCCGAATCGTCCACGGTCGCGATGGCATCGGCCACGGGGACGGACTTCGTGCCATGGGTAAGCTTGTCGGCCTTGATATCCAGCTTGCCGACCCGCTTCTCCAGTTCGTTTGCATACATGGCCATGGCATGGAAATGGGTGCGTTTGACAATCCCCTGGGGATAAACGTAGAGCGGTCCGCGCGTGTTCACGATGGGTGCGATATTGGCCATGCCCACGTCCTCGGCGTGACGAAGGCAGGCATTGAAGAACGAGGCGGAGAACAGGGCGTCTGCCATGGTGTATTGCTGTGCGAGGTCACTCTTTGCCCGGGCCTCCACAAGCTTGGCGACCTCGGGGTCGGCATAGTTCTGGACCGTTTTGCGAGGGAAGCCCGGATGATGCCAGCTTCGCAGGTTCCATTCGTCGTAGGCGATCTTGATCCGTCCTCGATATCCGGATTCTTCCAGCACGCCGATGAAGCTGGCAATGGTCTTCTCCGGGGCTTCAGACTGCATGATGCACGTCAGGTAGTCAGGCATGTCGTTCTTTTGCCAAAGCGGCAACCAGTAGCTGTGAATGGAGATGTAATCGAGATACTGTCCGGCCATTTTCAGCAGGGGCAGTGTCCATTCCCTGGACGGTAGTGCAGCCGCGGAGAGTTGGATGTTTGGATCCGCCGCCTTCATCGCCTTGGCCGCTTCAAGCACCAGAGGCGCCCACTGGGCGATGGGCTTGTAACCAATCTCATGCCTCCCCCAGTTCTCGTTGCCGATGCTCCAGATGCTGACGTTCCTCGGCTCTGTGAATCCGTTGTCCTTGCGCAATTGCGAAAACTTCCCCGTGCTTCCGTTGCAGTATTCGACCCAGTTCTTCATTTCCTCCACGGTGCCGTTGCCCGCATTGTTGCAGATATAGGGCTGACTTCCGATGAGCCGGCAGAACTCGACGAACTCATCCGTACCGAAGGTGTTTTTCTCAAGCACACCCCAGGCCATGTCATCCGTCGGCCGGCGATTCTTTCCGACGCCGGCTTCCCAGTGATAGCCGCTGACAAAACATCCGCCAGGCCAGCGGACGATGGGCGTTTTCAACTCCTTCAATGCCGCGATGACATCCTGGCGAAATCCGTTTTTGTCGGAAAGCGGAGAACCGGGCTCGAAGACCCCGCCGTAAATCTGGCGGTCAAAATGCTCAAGAAACCCGCCGAAGATCATCCGGCTGTAGACCACGGACGGCGCATCCGTGTCAATCGCCACAAACGCTTGAGGTGTCGCCGCAGGTGCATCCGCGGCATGGAGCAACGCCAGTGGCGTCAGCAGCAGGGCGAGTGTGATAAGGGTGTATTTCATGGCGATGTCCTTCATTCGCTTTTCTATCTTGTGCGGAGATGTTTGCTGCCGGGATGCCATCGGATCCCAGTATCGTGGCTAATGTCCGAGAGATATTGTAACTACCGTATTGCTGCCGTCTACGAAAACACTGCCCACGCCATAGATGATTTCTCTATCTACTCCCCGCGGACAAAAGCCAAAACCTCAAATTCCTTCGAGAACTGCGGGGTATTGTCATCAGCCCCTAGAGGC
>CAIYET010001065.1 GCA_903925285.1 Candidatus Hydrogenedentota bacterium
GCCCAGCTCGCCAACAAGCAAGTCGTGGCGCGTCTTGATTCCTTGAGTGGTTTGCATAGGCAAATACTACACCATCCTTCATTAATTGGTCAAGTTATTTTGTAATGCATCCTTATTGAGAAAGTCTGCACTGTAATTTGATCGTTTTGTGAACAAGAACAAAAGGAATAACAAGAAAGAACATATCTGTACCATATCATGACAAGGTCAAATGTCAAGAATGGACAGCAAAAAAAATCATGCTGATGACCACACTCAATGCCGGACAATTCCAGAGTCAACCTGTGCAGACACTGGTTGACTCGAAGCCTGCAGTCGCGCATGCTCCTCGACGTCATACGAGGCGAAAACTTCGCGAGCCATCCTGATTTCCGGCAACACATAGACGATGCCGTTCGTCCCGGTAAAAGCCGGGCGCACTACGTTCTCAAAGAACTTCGCCGGCACATTGATGCAGCCATAGGAAATACGGTTATCGTTTGGCGTCGGAGTGGCCAGGCGCTGCAGGCGGCGCTCCTCGGGTCTGGTCGTAAGCACCGGATGCATGGAAATGGCGCCATCGTAGTCCACCCAGAGAATTTCCCTCCCGTGCAAATTGCGATCCAGTGCGGCCACGAAACGACCAGCCGGCGTCGTGCGCTCCTCGGGACGGATACTCGACAAAGCCCGCTTACCGATACCGGGAACAGCGTCATCACCTCGTGCCAGACCGAGCAGCAAAGGGGCTGCGCCACGGAGTCGCCCGGCCGCATCAAAGATAAAAACCTTGGCGTCCTTCTTGTCGACAATCGCGAACGGCATGCTGCGATTGTCGTCCGAATCAACGATCCAATCTGCCACGTATCGGACCTCGTCCGACGAGGGCTCCCGTTCAAAATTCGCCCGTTTGGGATGACAGAGGATGGACAATGGGGCAGCATCGTCCGCCGCAGATGCTTGGGGGGAGGTAAAACTAATAGCCAGCAGGCCAAAGCAGAATCCTTTGACTATGATCGCCACGACCGAACGCACGCTTGCCAAGCGCTGGTGCGGCAACTTCGCCAAAAGATGCAAAGCGATTCGTGTCCAATTAGTTGTCATAGATATCCTAACCGCAGGAAATCACGCCTGCCGCGTCATGCTCCAATAAGACCGGTCTTGCAAACTTCCAGAACCAATCCCCAACGGCAGGTTTCGCTTATCTAACAGAACCACAAGCGGCCCTAGCGCGCATTTTCTTATTAATCAGCGGGCCAGGGCCAACGGTTTTTAATTACGATCCTGTTTAGGTGGACGAGGAGGAGGCAAGTAAACCTTTGGCGGCGTAACAGGCGGCACAACAACAACCGGTGGCGGTGGAACCGGCGGCACATAGACAAACTGGACATGCGGCATAAGGACACCCGTGCTTATCACCGTGAGATTCAAACCTGTAACCGGAGGTTGCAGTTTTGGGAGTATTGGCATCGGTATTGGCGGCAGTGTCGGCCCCGATGTCGGGCCTGTTGTCGGGCCTGTTGTCGGGCCCGGCGGTGTCACGGGTGGTGGTGTTATGGGTGGTGGTGTTATGGGCGGTGGTGTTATGGGAGGCGGTGTCACCGCGGCAGTGATAGTCCCGGTTGTTCTATTAACACCAGCCCCGCAGCAGCAAGGAGTAGTGAAGGCATACAGACTAGCGTTTGTACCACCAAGGCTATAGCCGCTAAAGGTAATTCCCTTACCCGTTCCTACGCTCGAATTGTTATAAGTAGCAGTACTACCTGCACCAGCGATCAATGTGACGCCGGCAGAATTACCCTGCAATCCTGTGAAGGTTGCCGTTGTCGTGCCGTTGTATACCTTGCTCGCTTCAGGGAATACCAGCATGTATTGAGTCAGGATACTGTCGACCAGGATGAAGTTCGGCAAATAATTTGTCGGCGCTGTGTACGAGGCCGGATTGTAATAAATGGTGAAGGGTGCATTCGGTCCTGTGACGCTTGGGGATGAACCCAAGAGTACGGTGCCGCTGTTCACTCCCGGCCCGGTACCGTCATTCCCGGCACTCAACACCAGGCCAAGAGGCAGACCGAGGCTCTCACTGGGAATATTGCTGCCGCGGGTCAGCGTAATTTTCCCGTTCACGTTGACATCGTGTCCGGCACACAGAGTCATATTGCCATCGGTCGTCGTAATTGCCCCCGGGGTCGCATTCACGTTCACATTGTGTCCGGCGCCCAAGGCAACGCTGCCATTGGTTGTCGTAATAGCATTCTTCACGTTGATATCACGAACAGCGCACACCTTTACGTTTCCTTTAGTGGCAGTAATAGCCTCATTCACGTTCACGTCCCGGACGGCAATCAATGTCAGAGTCGTTGGGTTTCCGGATGCTGACCAGGAGACCGCCCCGTTGACGTTGATATCGCCATAGCCTTCCACGGCGCCATCGTTACTGGAAATAGTAACGTTTGTTGTAACTAAGTTATTGCTGAGGGTAGAGGCGGCAATGTCACCACCTGCACCAATGGTAAAGTCCTTTGGATCAATCAGCCAAGTGCCGCTGTTGCCCTGAGCGGATTGAGTGGTAACAACGGCGTTGTCGGCAACCTTGACCTGCGCCGCCGAGGTTTCAATAAAACCACCGCTACCGCCATTCGGAGCCGAGGCATCCAGTTTACCGCCGACATTGACCGTGCCGTTTTGCATGTCGCCCATAAGCCTGATCGTGCCGTTGTGGTTCTCGATGCTCTGCGCCTGGATCACACCGGTGTTATTCACCGCACTCTGCAACAGGTTTCCCGCTGACTGCGCGGTCAGCAGTACCTGTCCGCCGTCGGCCCGGATCAGGCCGCCGTTCTGTGCCAGTGCTTTTACTGCGCCCTGGTTCACCGTAACATTGAGCAGTCCGTCTCCGGCCACGTCCAGGGTGACGGCGTTGCCAGCAGCAAGTGTCACTGTACCAAGTTTGGCCGAGATCACGCCCTCGTTGCTGACGTTGGCCCCGAACAGAGCCACATAGCCGCCGTCGGCGTTGATCGATCCCTTGTTAAGGACCTTACCATTGCCGCCACCGGTAAAATTGTATCTGCCGGCCATAAAGTCGCTGTCGGTGAGGGTGAGGGTGGACGCTACCAGCCCGCCCACGTTTACTTGCGCCCCCTTACCGAAGAGAATGCCGTTCGGATTCAGCAGAAACACTTTACCGTTGGCCGAGAGACTGCCCAGGATGTTTGAGGGGTCTGAACCCAGCACCCGGTTGAGTGCTACCGAATTGCTGCCAGGCTGCACGAACTTGACCGATTTTGTCGACCGATGCTAAAGCCCTGCCAGTTGATCGCCACGCTGGGTGTCGACTGGGTGATGGTCATGCTGCCACCGCCACTGCTAATGGTCGCGCCACCTGTTGACACGCTGCCGCCAGTGGGCAAGGCATAGACATTCGTTCCCAGGGACAGCATTACGGGAATTACCAGGGCCGTCATGGCCAGACGCGCCCCCCGCGCCACCACGGTTACGCCGGATGACGATTTCTTACCAGCGTTTTTGGCGTTTTCGGAAACAGCCACAAAGGTGCCAGTCCTGTTGTTCCAGATCAATCGATAAATGCGGTTCATGTTGTGTCACTCCATTATTTCATTAAAATACTTGTGAAGCACGTGTTGGTTTCGCTCACCCTGCTCAAAAATATTTCACAGCCTGTAGCCAGAATTGACCAGACGCATCTGGAGCTGCTGTTGCCCCCTCATTACCCAGCTTGTGGGCGTAACACACACTCACCATAAAATTGTTGTAGTCCGCCCAGGTAAGCCCGACACCCGCGCCGCTCAGAGTTCTGTGGTTCTCTTCGTCCGTCCAGGGATCTTTGTTGATTGTCCCCGTGCCGGTATCGGCAAAGCCAATCAGATGCATCTGCCCTGGCATACTCTCCCACAACGTCGGCAGCAGCAATCTCGCTTCCAGGGTTGCCACATAGGCCTCATCGGAATAACCCTCCCCTACTGGATAGGCCCGCACCGCGTATGGACCACCCAGGGCCATCTTCTCTGAAATATCCAGGTTCTGCGAGGCAAACTGGCCGTTAATCGCGGCATATAAAGAGATCCTTTCGGTGATGCTCTGCAACCGCGCGGCATTAAACCCCAACTTCTGGAAATTTCCATTGGTTTGCGCCGTCATCTCATCCACAGCCAACGCATCTGGAGTAATGATGTCGACATCACCGGCAGACGCAGTAAGGATGCATTACAAAATAACTTGACCAATTAATGAAGGATGGTGTAGTATTTGCCTATGCAAACCACTCAAGGAATCAAGACGCGCCAC
>CAIYET010001066.1 GCA_903925285.1 Candidatus Hydrogenedentota bacterium
AGGCGGCTTGTTTTTTTGCTGTTCGTAGGTCGTAGTCTTGGTTGCCGATGCGGCCGTAGTATTCGATGTAGAGGTTGAAGTCGGGTAAGAAGAAGTCGGGGTAGAGGGTCCTTTTTCTGCCTTGGTCATCGACGACGGTGGGGCGTTCGTATTCGTACCTGATTCCGTATTCATTTAGCGTGGCGGCAATCCGGCGTTCACCCTCGGATTTGAATCGCGCGGGCTGTTCTTTTTCCAGGCGGTATTCGAGGTCATGCTGCATTATGAAAGCGAGAAATACAGTTTGGCTCTTAAGCTTTTCCTGTCCCGTTCCCGTGGTAAAGCCCCGTGTCGCACCCTTCGGATTGCACGATTGCTTTGCCTCTGAAACTGCCGCTTGCGCAAGGCCCGGGACCTGGAAGCGCCTACCAGTTCCCCACCCGCCCGCCCCCGATCAGGGATCGCTTTTAGGCTCGCCCTGCTTCCCGTCCAGCCACTCCCAAAGGGTGTGTTCCCGCTTCGCGCGTTCTTTCCGCCAGAATGGCGTTGCTTCTTATTGTCGCTCGGCGCGCCTTCAATGATTGACCTTCCCCACCCACCCGCCCGGTGGGTGTTGAAGGCGCGCCTCGCTTTCCTTTTTTTTGACTCCGCGTTTTTCAGGTCTCTTGAACCGTTCCGTTGGGGTTCAAGAGACCCGGAGGTGCTCAGGATGAGTCTTGCGAAAGTTTCGGAAAGTCGTAATGGGCGGTTGGTGCTCAAGGTGCTCAAACGCAGGCATAGTGGAGAGCGTTTGCTTGCGGTTGATGTTGTTCGTTTTGACCGGGTGGTCTTCGGTGTGTTGCTTTCGTGGTCCGAGGTTCAGTGGCTTTTCGATTTTGTGAGGGGGGATGTACACCTGCCCGAGCTTCAGGGATCGCTAGAGGAGCCGGTGCAGTTGGGGCTCGATGCTTTTTCGAGTGCGTTGTCGCAGGCGGAAATTGGCGGGGCGATTTGTGAGGCGAGTCGCGTTGATGGTGGCCGGAATGGACGGACTGTCATCACGGTGCTTCCTACGCTTCCTAAGTTCCGGTATTTGTATACATGTCCGCGCTGTAGATGCCATGCCCAGTCGATTTTCAGGGTTCCCAGCAACGAAGGCGAACAGCTTCGGCTATGTCCAAACTGCCGTCATGTGTACGAGGTTAAGAAATGGACGGAGGACCAACCATGATATGTGAGTTCACTCGGGACAGCTTTGGACGTGCGCGCATGCGTTGGCGATGTCCGCTGTGCGCGCATCATTGGGATTTTCATCCGGCCGACCTCGAATACGCCGAGTACTTCGCCGTTTATCATCTGGCCAACAAGCACCGGCTCTCTGGTTCTGAGATTCTCGGCCTTTTCCCTGAATTGCTTGATGCCGTCAACGGGCTTTGAAGTTCCCATGTTCTTTGGGTTCCGCAGACTTTCCGCGCTACGGCTTGGGAGAGGAAATCACATGACCCGTTCCGCCGAAATTACGGGGGGCGGAACAGGATTCATTGTAATTTCCGCTCCCTGCTGGCGCTCGCTGTGGCCATGCAAGCGCCCGGCGCCGCGCTTCAGGGTCTCAATGTGGCGCGGCATATTCTGCACTCGGATTTTCTCTTGATGTTCTGTTCTTCTTGAATGGTTTCACCTCTACGATTTTCCTGTCTGTGGCCACGGGAAGTAGCGCATTGGATTTTCCCCCGCGGGGGTCGGCCAAGCTTGGCCTAAAATCACATGGGCTACTTCCCTCTATCGGGCCACATGAAAATCGTCACACGAGGTGAAACCATGAGAACAGAACAAAGAACCAAGAAAATCCGCGTGCAGGTAATTAGCGCCGCGCGGGAAAAGATAGACCCTGAAGCGCTCTGGCTGAGCCAGGACATCGCGCCGGAAGAACTTATAGCGCGCGACCCCCTGGACATCACGCCGGAGATGGTCGAGGAAGCGGAGCAGCCCGAATTGGCTG
>CAIYET010001067.1 GCA_903925285.1 Candidatus Hydrogenedentota bacterium
ACTGGGAACGCTGGTTGAAAGGTTCCGAGCCGCATTTGCCCGTCACGTTCGATGCCGGATGCGCAAGCCACAACAAGGATGCTGCGTTCGTTATGCCACTGCATCCGCTGGCCAGACAGGCGGCCCAGTATTTTCAGGGTGAAGAGCCGCTTTGTACCGCTATGGCTGTGCGCGACGCGGAGCTTCCGCTTGGACATCATCCCTTTGCCGTCTACGCATGGGAATACTGCGGACTGCGCAACGACCTCGATATTTGCTGCGTAAGTTTTGCATCGGAATTGACCGCAGCCCTTCCGAACCTGCTTCCGAAAGCTGATCCCTGCATATTGCCACCGTCCGAGATACCAGACGAACAAGTCCGCAATGACTTGGATGCCGCTCACCACCGCCTTTGGTCCGAAGCAAGACAGGCGCACCGCCAGCGTACCGAAGCCGTGGCGCGAGCGCGGCGCGAAAGCCTGACGACCAGCCACAATGCCCGCATTGCGTTGCTCAAGGAGCAACTATCCTCAACCACCAACGACAAGATCCGCCGCATGCGCCAGTCTCAGATCGACACTGCCGAAGCGGATTACACGCGCCGCATGGAACAACTCAGCGGTGCGGGCGACAAGGCGGATATTCTCGCCCGGCCCGTGGCCTTCGGTGTTATCCATGTCTCAAAGGAATCCGCACAATGACACAGTATGGCGAGAAATACGAGCAAATCTCTCAGAACAATTTGATAAACCTAGGAAAAGACACCTCTTCCCGTAAGACGCAGATATGCCTTTATTCCGATCCCACGCATTTCATTTTTGAAATCCTTCAAAATGCTGACGATTACGCCGCAACGAAACTTTCATTTTCGCTGTATCCAGATCGGCTGGAAATTGAACATAATGGGCAACCGTTCACGTGGGCTAATGTTCATTCCATCACCTATATCGGGCAAAGTAGCAGCGCAAGCGACCCAATCAAGGAAGGACATTTCGGACTTGGATTCAAATCTGTTTTCGCATTTACGGCAACTCCCAGGGTGTACTCTGAAGACAAGTGTTTTGAGATTTTCCAGTTGTACCGGGTACGTGGTCTGGAGCGCCCAAGTGACTTGCCCCCGCAATATACGCGCTTTGTGCTTCCATTCAATCACCTCGATGAGCGACCGGACTTCATTGCGACTCTTGTTGATTCGGATAACGCCTTTGAAAAAATAGCGGAGAAGCTTCAGTGCCTAGATATGATGACCCTGCTCTTTACCCGCAACCTGGTGGAAGTGAAGTGGGTTGTTTACGGCAACTCTGGCATCAAGAAGGGCCATTATTTGCGTGAGGACGAAATGAGCGCATGCGGCGGCGGGTATCTGTCCCGCAAAGCAACACTCACGGACGGAAGCCAGCTACACTCTCTGCTCTGCCTTAGTCGTCCGATCTACTGGGAGGACAAAGAGCACAAACCCGTTGAGGTGGCTTTCTCAATGGATCTGGAGAAAATTGTAGAGGAAAAGCAGAATCTATTCGTCCTGTTTCCAACTGCAGTAGACACCCACCTGAAGTTCATCTTGAACGGACCCTACCAAACAAATCCTGCTCGTGAGACAATATCTTGGGGAACGCCATACAACAAGCATCTTATTAGTGAAACTGCCGCGCTTATTCCCGAGATGCTTCGTGTTGTGAAGGAAAGAAAGCTTTTGACCCCCGGATTCCTCGAACTGTTGCCATTGCCTGACGACGATATCCCGGAGTTTCTTGATCCGCTAAACGATGCCATCATCCAAGCCATGAGCACTCAACCGCTTGTTCCTACCAATACCGGAGGTTTTGCATCTGCGACAACGCTTCTGCAAGGGCCAAAAGCAATCAGAGATGTCATTACGGATGGACTGCTCCCGCACTTCTCGAAATCACGGCACCATTGGGCTGCGGGAACCATGCAGAACAGCCGAGCGGAAAAATTCCTTCGCTCACTGGGCATTTCAACATGGGCATGGCCTGAACTCAACGAAGCGATTGACCTTCTCTTCATTGATGGCATACAGCAAGGGAGGCATCTGCTTATAGAGTCGCCAGAGTCCTCACTAGAGTGGGTCCGGGAGCAAACTGATGATTGGATGCGACGTTTCTATCTCATCTTGTACCACTTGGTCCATGAAGAAGAATTGGGTAAGAACATTGAGCGGTGGAAAATAGTAAGGACCGACCGGAACGAGCATCTTGTTGGCAGCGCCGCCTATTTCCCAGATGAGGACAGTGCCCGCGTCAATGGCGGTTTCGCCATCGTGAAAGCGGCACTGTTGAATCTCGGCACGAAACTTCAACAAGAGAAGATTTGCTGGCTGCTTGAAAAAACTGGGGTCAAAACAATCACGGAAGGCGAACATGTTGGGAAAATTCTCGCCTTATACTACGTTGACGGCGGAAAGAAGGTAACGAAAAGGCAGCATCTTCAGCATATGCGCCGATTTGTGAAGTGGTACGCGCTTGAACACAATCTTTTTCCCTTCCGTGACCACCGCATCTTTTGGCACACGGAAGAGAGTAACTTCTTGCCTGCCGAGCATTTCTTCCTGGACGAACCCTTTCTTCAGACGGGATTGAAAGAATGGTTTCGAACAACGGGGGAAAGGGTGGCGCTGTGGAAAGGCTACGCGGAAATCAAAGAATTTGTTCGCCTCGCCCAGGCTATAGGCGTGAAGGATAGCCTCTTAATAGAACCCACATCAACACGCAACAATCCGTCTCGGGAAACACTCCACCCGGACGGCTATATAGAGAAAACGCGCTACACTATTATTGATGATGACTACACAATTCCTGGAATAGAGAAGGTGCTGATACACATCAATATCAGATGTAGTCATTTACTTTGGAATGCGATGTCTTCAGCGGAGCCATCCTGCCTTGTAGCGAGATACACGCGCTCAAAGTTGAAGCATGAGATCAAGAAGGCCCCTTCGCAACTTGTTCATATCTTGCGAGCGACCCCGTGGGTACCAGACAAGGCAGGCCGATTCTGTAAGCCTGAGGATACGTCCACTGAGAATCTTCCCGTAGGCTTTCATTACAACAATGACAACGGTTGGTTGACAGCCATTGGGTTTGGCGAGGCGTCACGGAAACGTTCCGAGGAGTATCAACAGCGGCAGGAAATGGTAAAGAAGCTCGACATACCGTCGGGAATGATGAATGTTATTGACCTCCTGCGGGATCTTCCCGAGGAACAGAAAGCATCACTCATTGAGCGGTTTGCTGATTTTGTGAGAGAACAATACGCGTGTGCCAGCAGTTTTCCTGAAAGAACGACTTCTTCGCCCGAAAGGCGCAGGGAGAGGATAGGAGAGCAGATGGCCGAAGCGCCCGACAAGCAGTACAAAAAAAGAGAAAGATCCGTGAGAATAAGTCAGGATCCAGCAAAGCGTGATGCCGATGCTTATCTACGCAGTCTGTATACGAACGATGATGATCTGTTGATTTGCCAGATCTGTGAAGACAAAATGCCTTTTAGGAAGCGCGACGGAAAGCACTACTTCGAGCGGGTGGAGGCGTTTGATCTACCAAAGGAGCACGAGGCAAACAACCTTGCTCTATGCCCCGTCTGCGCTGCGAAGTATAAGGAATTCATCAAGCATGATTCGGGAGAAGCTTGGGAAGAGTTGAGGGGATTGTTGCTGATTTCTCGGCTTCCGAAAGTGCCACTTGTTCTTGGTGACGAGACCGGTTCCATACGTTTCGTTGAAGCCCACTTTGTGGATCTTAAAGCAGTGCTTGAAGAGTTGTCAGGTGAGATGGGCGGTTAGTGCGCTGGCCCCGTAACGCGAAGGGTTGCGAGCATTGCTTTACCGCATTCGTCCACCCGGCCGCGCCGTGCCGGAATAGGTGGCGGCGCGTGGATTATCCATATGGGGACTTGCATGTCCTCTGAAGAAGTTGCTTACTTTGAGAGGAAGACATGATGCAGTGCGCAATGTGCGGCGTGGAAGTCAGGGAAGATGAGGTCGTAGAGTGCGCCAGTTGCGGAGTCACAATTTGTAAGGGATGTGATATAGGTGGATTTTGTGCCAATTGCGCCTGCGATCTGTAGTGCGAAGTTTGGGTTCGTTATACTCGATTCTTGCATCCAGCAGTAGGCACTGAAACAATAATGCGGGGGCACGCATTCAGTATGGGCGGCATTGGTGTCTGTCTCGAAGAGCCGCCAGCAAAAAATTGAACGTCCACGATCGTGCGTGTGAACTTGGGCATTGAGTCGTGTAGACTCAAGCGCGAGGCTTTTCACACGTGGCGGGATGAGGGATTTTGGATGGTTTCATTGGATGGTCGAGTTTGCGGCGGGGTGAAGTGCCGCGCGGTGCTTGGTCTTTTCCTTTCAATCGTCTTGATGCTTGGTTTGTTCAGTGCGGCGGCTTCGTTGGTGATGTTGTTGTTGGCTTGGAGTGGGATGGTTGCGGTTGGTTTGGGGGGGATGTTGGCGCGGGTGGGTTTGTTTGGCGCGATGGGTGTGGCGAGCTTTGGCGGGTTGATTTGGATGCGGCGTTTGTCGGGAGGACTGGGGGGCGTTGACGGATCCCCTCAAGGGGGGATGCGAGGTCTATTCATCCTTCATCCTTCATCCTTCATCCTTCTTCCGGTTCTTGTGTTGTTGGCGTTGGTTGCGTTGCCTCGTTTGGGCGCTTATCCGTGGATGGCTCCGGATGAGGCGCATCATTTGGGGGTTGCGCGGAATTTGGCTGTGTTTGGCGTGTATGGTTCGGGGTTGCCGGAGACGGGTTTTGTGTGGTTCGACAATTATGATTCGGTGGGCGCTCCGGTGATTGTGCCGGTGGCGGGCGCGATGGCGTTGGTGGGCGCGGACCCGGTAACGTCGCGGACGGTTGCGGCGGGTCGTGTTGTGATGGGGTTGTATTTTGGGTTCTTGTGTGTGGGGATGTATTTGTTGATTGCGCCGGTGGCCGGGGTTGGGGCGGCGTTGGCGGGATTGGTTGCGATGCTTGCGATGCCGGGGTCGGTATATTTGGCGCGGACGTTGTATGGGGAAGCGCCGGCTTTGGCGTGGCTGGCGGCTGGATTGGTGGTTTGGCGTTGGCCGGGGCGTATCGTGCCGGGACTTGTGGCGGGGGCGTGTTTTGGTTTGGCGGTGTTGTGCAAATCCATCGTTGTACTGGCGGGATTTGCGTTCCTTGGCGTTTTGTGTTTCGAGGTTGCCTTGGGACGTCGGGTGCGTTGGCTCGAGTGGCTGACGCCGGCTATTGGCGGTGTCGCGATTATCGCCGCGTGGTGGGCGGTTCAGGTGTTGTTGCGGCATGACGTAACGGGTGCGGCGGGGGGGACGTTGGCGGAATATCAGCATAATTTGATGTTTGGGGTGCGTTGTCTGGCGCGGACTATTCCGGCGTTGTTTCGTGAGCCGTTTACGTGGCTCGTCGCGTTGGCGGGGCTGACGGCGGCGACGGCGACCTTTTCCGAACGTCGCTATGACCGGTCGTTGGCGGCGCTGTTTATGATCGCCGTCTTTTACTTGTATTGGTGGCTTTTTTTCACGCCGGGGCATATCCCGCGTTATTTCTGGTTCAGCCAGTCCGTCGGAGGACTTTTCGCGGGCGTGGCGGTGTGGAAGGCGTGGTGCGCGATTGGGCGGGTGGGTATCGTTAAACAAATTCTCTTGGGGGTCTTGGTTGTGTTGGTGGCGGCGCCGCTGGGTGTGCGGTTCGTGGGTGTGATCGGGACGGTTTGGACGGCGGATGAGATGGGGGCCGATTATGAAGTGGCATCCGAGGTGCGTGATTTGCCACAATCGGCCATTGTTCGTACGGTGGACAAGCCGCTCGAGTGGACGCTTAACTTGCTTGCGCGGCGGCAGGTCGAGGTCGTCGAAGGGATCGAGCTGCAAGGCGCGCCGGGTGTGTGGACGATTGTGAAAGAGGACAATGCGAGGTTTCGCCTGATAGCGCCGTCGAAAATGAAATAGAGGAACCGGAGCACATGGCATGAGCGAAGCGAAATCGGTTTCTGTCTTTTTCCCGTGCTACAACGATTGGGGAACAATGGCGAGCATGATCATGCTGACGGAGCGGACTTTGCGCTTGTCGGGCGTGGACGGGGATATCACGGTGGTGGACGATGGCAGTGGGCCGCATACTCAGGATCTTCTCGAAGAGGTTGAACGGGTTTTTCCCGCAGTGCGTATCGTACGCCATGCGTCGAATCGCGGTTATGGCGGCGCGTTGCGTAGCGGCTTTGCGTCGGCCACGCGCGAGTGGATTTTCTATACGGATGGCGATGCGCAGTATGACGTGCGCGAACTCGAGGTCTTGTTGCGGCACGCGGGGCCGGAGGTCGATATCGTTCAGGGCTACAAGATCGCGCGGGGCGATCCGATGTACCGTCGGATCGTGGGGCGCGTGTACCATTGGAGCGTCAAGATCGCGTTTGGACTGCCGTACCGCGATGTGGACTGCGATTTCCGGCTGATCCGGCGAACGGTGTTCGACAAGGTCGAGCTGAGGCGTAATAGCGGGGTAATCTGCGTCGAGATGATGACGAAGATTCATCGCGCGGGATTCCGGTGCGTCGAGGCGCCCGTGCATCATCATGAGCGGGCGCACGGGAAGTCGCAATTTTTCAATTTCCCGCGGATCGCGCGCACGCTGTGGCAGTTGGCGGGATTGTGGATTCAGGTCGTCGTGCTGCGACGCGAGGGATAGATATATGGCCGGTGGACCGCCGATGACCATTCCATTTGGCGAACTGAAAAGTCAGTTTCGCGCAATCGAGTCCGAGATCCGCGCCGCGGTCGATGATGTGCTCGACAGCGCGTGGTACATTTTCGGCAAGCATTGCACGGCGTTCGAGTCGGAATTTGCCGCGTATGTCGGGACGAGCCATTGCGCGGGTGTCGGATCGGGCACGGAGGCGATTCATCTTGCGTTGCGGGCCGTAGGGGTGCAGCCCGGCGATGAGGTGATTACGGCCGCGAACACGTGCGTGCCGACGGTGGCGGGGATCGCGTCGAGCGGCGCGACGCCGGTGTTGATCGAGCCGCATGTGGGTACGTTGACGCTCGATCCGGAACGGTTGGAGCAAGCGGTCACGCCGCGTACGCGCGCGATTGTGCCCGTTCATCTGTACGGTTATCCTTGCGACATGGACGCGATCGGTGCGGTGGCGTCCGCGCATGGTTTGGCGGTGGTCGAGGATTGCGCGCAGGCGCATGGGACGGCGTATCGAGGGCGGCGTTGCGGGACTTTCGGCACGGCTGCCGCGTTTAGTTTTTATCCGAGCAAGAACCTTGGCGCGTATGGCGATGGCGGCGCGGTAACGACGGACGACGCGGAAGTGGACCGCCGTGTGCGGATGTTGCGCAATTATGGCGAGGAGACGCGATACCATCATAGCGTCGAGGGGTTCAACAGCCGTTTGGACGAAATGCAGGCGGCGATCCTGCGTGTGAAACTGAACCATTTGGACGAATGGAACGAGGCGCGGCGACGACGTGCGGCGATTTACCATGCGCGGCTTACAGGTTGTGGAGATCTGATATTGCCGGAAGA
>CAIYET010001068.1 GCA_903925285.1 Candidatus Hydrogenedentota bacterium
CATTAAGACCCAACCGATGCGAACCAAGAGCAAGAAAACGAAGACCGAAAAACTACCAGCTTCTCACCAAACACCGGCATGAGTTCAAAGAAATCCAGCATCGCAACAGGTACGCCAAAACGCCTTAAATTAGTGCCATTCCCTTCTGTCCCTGGGCTTTCCCACTTCTTTGTTCATGAAGACCATCTCCAAAAGCCTCGCATTTCGGCCCGCTACGTGCAGGCCGCAAGCACATAATTTGCATTGCATAATTGTATTTTGATTTATATTATTGCACATGGCCGTCAATTTGTCAAAATGTCTTTCGGAAGAGATTTCGATGAGGATCCAGAAAAGTGGCTGCACGAGAATTCGCATGACTGTGGCACGAAAGGATTCGTTTGCCAGATTCTAACGCGGGAACGGATTCGAACCACCGGCTGTTGGTTACGAGGGGGACTCATTGCAGGAACAAACACTGGTTCTACGGGTTTACGTTGGTAGCAACCAGCATAAGGCATAGCGCGACGCGGTACCTCAGTCCAGTTGCCTGTTGGACCGCATTCCGCCGCAACCCGTTGTTACCCTGGCGTGTAGGGCAGGAGAAAAGCATTGTGGGAAGAACAAAGAACGCAAGGACAAACACCCAGCGCCGAAATCGGCAGACCAGCCTCCACCAAACTTCCTGCGCCAGAAGGCCATCGCCGCGCCATTCGGCACAGCCCAAGCGAGACCTGCGCACTCACCCGCATCCGCCTAAGGGGAGAGCATCCTGCCCCTTTCCAGTCGCACGTCCGACAGCGCCCATGCGGGCATTAAACGCCAAGGGACCGGAGGCGGACCTCCGCCCTTCGGCGGCGGCGAATTGCACAGCCCGGAATGGCGGAGAATTGGCATCTTCGCTGAGACCACCGCGCGGACTATCCGCAGGCGAATAGCACCTGATTGCCCGGTTGGCATCCTGGGCCGGGGTGTTGAGCATGGCCGCGAGTCGGTGGACTTGCCATCAAACAGGCGGTCAAACCGGACTCAAAATCCAGCGTGGTTTACCCCTCGTGAGGGTTCGACTCCCTCTCCCGGAACCACTTTCCCCTTGTTTTGCAGGGCGATGCATGCACTTACGTTGGAATCATCATCACCGCTTCGCCCTTTTCAAGCGTCAGCGTAAAATGCAGGTTCTTCACTTCCACGGAGCCTGTATCCTGCGGGCCGTCTAATGTAATTCTGGACAGTGCAAGCCGGTGCACATGTTTCCAACTCGGCGGGAGCTTCCAGGTTTTTCTGTTACACCCGTTGGGGCTGTAAGCGAGCAGCACTTTTTCCTCTTTCCACAGCAACGGCATGCAACAATTGCCTCCGTCGCGCATGATCGGAACGTCCTTATTCTCCGTCTTGTTGTTTTCGTAGTACCAAGGGACCGCGCGCGTGCAGAATTGTTCGAGTAGTCCCGAAAGATTCTCCGGATCCTTCTTGATTTCCTGCTCGGCCTGCATGGGCGTGCCACAATATAAATCCGCAGGAATGCCCGGGGCGGGCGCGTTGTAGTTCCAGGCCATGGGCTGCAATCCGATAAACGCGTCAGGACGGAGGGAATAAGCGGAGCCTTCACAGGTAACGTCAACACCTCGGTCTCGGAAGTAGCGGTAGATCTTTCGTTGCGTGGCAACCTCCCGTTCCTGTGAATAGCCCAGATAGGGACTGATCCGCTTATCGTCTTTGCTGAGTTCGGGATATTTCTCTTGCGGATACGCGTGGGGAATGGGTCTCATTGAATGAAAGGCATCCATGTGAATGGTTCCCGCCTTCTGGATGGGCCGCATGGCCAACAGGCCTTCAATGCGTTTCTGCGCGAGGCCGAGTTCCCATTCACGCGCATAGCTGATCTGGTACGACTGCGTGTCCATTCTGGGGGAGTCCCCGAACACCTCGCCTTTGATAGGTTGGCCAGAAATATCTTTCGCAATAACGTCCTTCTCCAAATATTCTTTCCAAAGAGGGCTGTCTTCAAAGGCATCGATCATGTTGATGTGCAGGCTCACGGTCGTGTGATATTTGGAAGCCTCGTCCATAAGCCAGCATAGGCTGTCGCGCGCCGTGGCGTCTTGCTCGCGCTTCAACCGTGGATTGACCTCCGCCCACGAGGGGTACTTGGAATCATGGCCGTTGAATTGCCATCCCACCAAATAAGCGATTTTCGGAATGCCGCACGTTAGATTATCGAGTTTGCGAATGACCTCGAGCGCCTGCCCGAAAGTCAGGTACACCTTGCATCCGTCATCCGGGGCTTTTTCGGCAAGGAACATCTTCACGACCAACGTCTGCGAGTAGTCGTGGATATACGGCCGCTCCGGCTTCATGTTTTTTGTCCAGTCGTAGTAATCACCGGGAACTTCCCTGTCGGCGGCGTACAAGGGAACGCCCAATACCGACAACAACGCAATCCAGACGATGCCCCACATAATTGCAGCCGGCATTATTGGACAACGATGACGAAACATGGCATAAATCCTTTTTCTTGTCGGTGGTAAGTCCCTGGTCTAAAGCGGCAAGCGGCACCTTCTCAACGGGCGGCAGTCTATTCACTTGAGGACAGGGACTCAAGGGGGCGAAATAGCCCCACCATCACAAACGTGCTGCACGAGCAGCGTCCCGGAAACCACCCCCTATGGAGCATCGCGTCGCGGGCGAATCGAAACATATCATATCAGAACGCAGTGTAACGCAGAACACCACTGGAGGATTTTCGCATGGTCGAGGCGTTCAAGGTGCAGTCGCAGTGCAACAGCGGCTTTCTCATGGCGGCGTTGCGGGCTGAGGGCCTGTTCGCGTCGGACCCGGAGCACAAGGGACTGAGCATCTTGGCGGGCGATATCGACGTATGGGAAAAGTCCATGCGCGAGAAGGAACCACCCCTTGTGGACGGCAAGCCGGAGACTGCACCGCTGCACCCCGCGCCACCTGAGACGAAATTCAAAGCGAAGGCGAAGGCGTCCGCCGAAGGTGATGACACCCCTTCCGATGCCGATGATTCCGCCAATGATAGTGCGGGCGCGCCGAAGCGGCGGATGCTCGTGCGCGTCAAGAAGAAGTTCCCATCGCAAGCGGACGGCTCGAAAGGCGATGTGCCTTCGTCGGCGGATTCCGTTCCGGCGGACGGCAGTCCAACGGACCAAGGCGAAGCGGCTGTAAACGCCGTCGCATAGAAGCATCGACGGAACATAGGAACGCAGAAAATCCCGTGCCGTGTGCGCGGGCGCTTTTTTTGGGCCGGATGCCAGTGATGGTGTCCGGCTCTTCGCGTTCCATCACCCCATCAGGAGAGATCAATTGAGCAGAAACCCACATTTCACCTCGGCCCCATCGTCGCCACGCCGGGCGCGCTAGAGGCGCTTGGACGTAACCAAAGCAATGGCCTGGCATACCTGCAGCGCCACGCAAGAGGCGAGTGGGGAGACCTGTGCGACGAAGACAAGAAATCCAACGACGATGCGGTGCGGACCGGCGCAAGGCTGCTTTCCGCGTACCACCTGCCGGACGGCACCAAGCTCTGGCTCATCACCGACGCCGAGATAAATAACGAACACAACCGTCAGGCCACGACGTTCCTGTTGCCCGACGAATACTGAAAGGAAATCCACAACGAAGGCAACTGTGCAGACCGTCAGGCGGCGGGTCTTCCGCTCGGACGTGCGACCGGAAATAGAGTTGGGCTTCCAGGCCGATAAGGCCGTCCTGAAATGGCCGACGAACACCCCGTGGTGTGGGACATCGTCACGGGCCACAGAAGCAAGGCGTTCGGCATCGGGTCGTGCGAGTACATCGGATGGGCGCAGTGAAGCAAGGAACCCAACGCCGTGCTGGAGCGCGTCAGGCACATCTATGGGCGCGTCATGCGGCCCGCGCTCCGGCCCGATTGCATATTCCAGTGGCGTGCCCAGTTCACGCTGGCGCGATCGTGGATGCCGAAAAGAGTGGAAAAAAGTCTCCGCGTCTGGTATGATCGAAAAAGTGGCGGCGTAGCTCAGTTGGTAGAGCAGCGGAATCATAATCCGCCTGTCAGCGGTTCGATCCCGTTCGCCGCTACCAGCAATCATTGAGGCGGGTCCGGCGCGGTGCCGGATCCGCCGTTCTTTTTTTTCCGCCAACGCTCTTGCCCTTCCCCTGTGACAAGGCCCGCACGTGCGGCCGCCAGTCGGTTCGTCTCGGACCGACAATGACTTCTCCGGGCCGTTGACATCCCTATTCCCGCCTCTTCCTGAATCAGTCCCGCC
>CAIYET010001069.1 GCA_903925285.1 Candidatus Hydrogenedentota bacterium
AACAGCATCGTTGCGTCCCCCGCCAGTTCCTGCAACCCGGCCTGTCCGTCGCAGTCGGCGTTCATCGCGGCCTTGATGAAGCGCAGCGCGATCGGCGAGTTGGCCAGGATCTCGCGGCACCACTGGACGGTCTCTTCTTCGAGGCGTTCGAGCGGGACGACCGCGTTGACGAGGCCCATGTCGAGCGCCTGTTGCGCGCTGTACTGACGGCATAAAAACCAGATTTCGCGCGCCTTCTTCTGGCCGACGATCCGCGCGAGATAGGCCGAGCCGTAGCCCGCATCGAACGAACCGACGCGCGGGCCGGTCTGCCCGAACACGGCGTTATCCGCTGCGATGGTGAGATCGGCCATGAGGTGGAGGATGTGGCCGCCGCCGATGGCATACCCCGCGACCATCGCGATGATAGGTTTGGGGCAGGACCGCATCTGCCGCTGGAAATCGAGCACGTTCAGCCGCGCCACGCCACGCTCGTCCATGTAGCCCGCATGGCCGCGTACGCGTTGATCGCCGCCGGAACAGAACGCCTTGTCGCCCGTGCCCGTCAGGATCACGACGCCGATATGCGGGTCGAACCGCGCGTCGTTGAGGGCGTGCGCCATTTCGTCGACCGTCAGCGGCGTGAATGCGTTTCGCACTTTCGGGCGGTTGATCGCGATCTTTGCGATGCCCTCCGCCTTGTGATAGAGGATTTCCCTGTACTCGCCAGCCTCTTGCCACTCGATGCGGGGCGCGCCGTGTTCCATTGATTTTGTCATGACAACCAATCCTCCGCGCGTAAGTGCGTTTGCGAAACTGAGTACTCAGTCGGGGCTGCGACTACCTGTTCCTCAAGAACATCGCGACGGCGGCAGTATATGCCGAGGGATCTTCCCAATGCACATTGTGACCGCAATCGGGGATGATATGGACCTGCGCGGAAGCGCGCGTGGCCTGCATCTCGTGCGCCAATGCGACATATTTCGCGTCATGTTCGCCGACGATTACGAGTATCGGTATCGACAGCGCTTGCCACATATCCCATGCCGAAGGCCAGACGCCCGGCCCCATGGTTTGCAGTCCAAGTGCGAGTTGGCGGGGATCTTGGCGCGTGCGGCGTTGAACGAGTTCCGCAAAACGCGCGGGGCCGCGACGGATCGTCTCGAACAGCGGTTGTGCGTACCAGCGTTCGAGGAACGTAGCCATATCGCCAGCATCGAGCATCGCGCTCCACGACGCGTCCGACGCCTGTCGCGCATCGCGCTCTTCAGGCGAGCGAAGGCCCAGCGACGTGGATTCGAGAACGAGCCGCTCGACGCGGCCCGGCACGTGCGCGGCCAAGCTCAGCGCCACGCGTCCGCCCATCGAATAGCCGAGCAACGTGCAACGCTCGATGCGGTGTTCATCGAGCAACGCGGCCAGCGCGTCGAGTACATCGCCGACCCTGCACGGTTCTGCGATGCGCGATGCGCCGTGGCCGGGCAGGTCCACGCATAGGCAGGAAAAATAAGGCGCGAATTCAAGCGCGATCTCGTTCCAGTCGCTACCGCTGCCAAGGAATCCGTGCAGAAAGACGAGCCACGGCGCTTGGCCGGTTCCATGGACTTCGGCGTGCAATCGGAATGGGAGACTCATGTTTCCTCGGCCTTCACAAGCGTCTAGCAAATGTACGCTTAACGGGATTGGCGTTACAAGGGATTGCCGTCTGCGTCGATACGGACGACGTAGGTGCAAATGCCGTAGCCGCCGTCCATTCTCTTTGCATGGACTTCGCCGACGACCACGCATCCTCCTCCCTCAATTGCCTCCACGGCTACGCCTTTTCCCCACTGCCCGTCCCTGCCAAATCTCCTCGTCCATAGCGGGTGTCCGTTTTCGTCTACCTTGACGAGTTGGACATAATATTCGTGAAATCCGACATTGCCTGCTGCTACGTAGCCGCCGTCCTCCGTCCGGCAGAACCCATTGGCTTCGAAGGTATGCGCCTGCTGGAATGTTCGGCACCACGCCGTGTTTCCTTCTTCATCCAGCTTGCGGATTCGGACCGCTTCGAAGATGTTGGAGCCGGTATAGATGCCTTCATCGACCATTGCCATCGTAACATAGCCGCCATCACCAGCCAGAAGAGATCCCCGAATCTCCTCCCATTTGGAGCCGGGAAACGTGTTCTGCCATACGAAATTGGCAGCGATGTCGGTCTTTTCAAGCCAACCACAGGAAACCACCGACGGACGGGTTATCGGAAACTCGCCGTAACGAGGCCATATCGGCCACACGGGAGCCAGCGTGTTGCCCGCAATGAAATACTCCCCTTCCGCCGTCTCCAACACCGTGGCTGCCGCGCGGAATGGTTCGAGATAACGAAGCGGCTGATTAAGGCTGGGAACGGCTGCGTTGCCAACTGATATGTGTTTTGTCCATCGAAGGCTACCGTCTTCGTTCGTCTTTGCGAGATAGACATCAGTTTGCCGTGCATACTTGATACCACCTCGAACCACGTATCCGCCGTCTGCTGTCTCCCAGGCATCAAGGCACGAAGTCGCGTCGGATTCAGGAAAGCCCCTCGTCCACGTTACGTTTCCCTGACCATCCAGCTTCACGAGATACATCATTTCACGTGCCGCTTTGGTTTCCGAGTACATCTCGCCGGCGACAATGTATCCGCCGTCCCGTACCTGGCGAACGCGGGCCGCAAGAACGCCACCGAGATCCTTCGTCCACAAAAGGTTCCCCACCCCGTCTATTCTGTGCATGAACATGGAGCTGCTTGTCTTCCCTGCGACGACGTATCCTCCATCCGTCGTCTGCTGAATGGTAGCGGCATGTTCGTCCGGACCTGCGCTAATAATCCATTCCGTTGACGGATGAACAATTGGATCGTTTTCGTTCTCCTCGATCACATCATAGGGGCATCCTACGAGCAACAAGATGCAGAGCAACGTTCCTGAAACGCAGATCCACGCCGATACACGCAAGCGAGACATTGGACGCTCTCCTTCTCATCATGACATGGGGTAACCTGCCGCACTCACACATATTACAGCGTCGCCCCATATCCGTTACAGAAAAGCCCCGGCAAATTCATCTGGTCTTCCCTGCATTTCCGCGACCGCGCTTCGGCGATTGTGGCTGATATCAACTGCTTACGGACGCCGCTGCTACGACGGCGTCGCGCAGGGCTTGATGGATCGAAACGTTTTCCGCGCGCGAGGTGTGCACTTCGATAAGGGCCGACGTGCCCTTGGCTTGGGCTTCTCGATAGACATCAGCGAACGTTTTGCGGTCCGAGGCCTCGTGGTATGGCAGGCCGAACATCATAGCCGCAGATTCCAGGCGCAGTCCGTGCGGTGTTGCGAAGAACGGCTCGAAATGCTTCGTGTATGCGGCGACGGGCAGGAACGAAAAAATGCCGCCGCCGTCGTTGTTGACGACGATAAGAACGACGCGCGCCCGTTTCAGCAATGCCAGCGAGTTGAGGTCGTGCAACACGGCGAGATCGCCGAGAATGGCGGTGACCAGCGTGTCCGTGCCCAAGCTGAATCCCGACGCCGACGCGATGCAACCGTCGATGCCGCTCGCGCCGCGATTGCTCATGACGCGCACGCGCGGGCCGTCGGGTACGGCGAAGAGGTCCATATCGCGCACAGGCATACTGTTGCCCAAAAATAGCGAACTGCTCTTTGCAATGTGGCGCGACACAAGCCGTGCGATTTCCGGCTCGCTCAAGGCGTCCGACGACGCCAAGCAGGCATCGATCGCGCCATGCGCGGCGTCCGCCCACTTTTGGAACTCGCCGGTCCATCCATCCGTCGGCGCGGGCTCGACGCAGGCCGCCAGCCATTCGCAGAACGGCGTCACGTCCGCCTCGAGCCGTTGCGTGACCCGATGATGCGGATCCTGCCGGAACGGGTGCCCGGCGACCATCCAGTACATGCCCGGCGGGTTTGCATCCCAATGCTGCAACAGCCGTTTCGAGGTGGGCGGCGCGCCGATATGCAGCACGACCTCCGGTTGGCAAAACGCTTGTACCTCGTGCGAAGATAGCAGCAGGTCATAGTACGGTACGAACGGCGCACCCGGCGCTCCAAGGCGCAGCCCAGACGCGATATCTGCGAAGACGGGCCAGTTCAGTGCTCTCGCGAGCGCGCATACCGCATCGACATTGCCCGCATTCTGCAAGCGTCCCAATACCAGCAATCCGCGCGCGGTTTGCGTTACCCGCTGCAAGATCGACTGATGCGTCTGCGTATCGGGCTGGCGCTCCGCCGTAGCGTAGGCCGTGTACGGTGCGCGACTCGAAATCCAACCGCGCAACGCCGGATTTGCGAACTCCAACGCGGGAGATTCCGGCGGCGAAACGGGCATGAGCGGTTCGCGGAACGCGCAGTTTAGATGGACCGGACCTGCCGGGGCATGAGTCGCGCGGCACACGGCCTGATCGATGGTCGTGAGGATCGCTTCCGGCGCAATATCGCCATCGGAGCCTAGCAGCGCGCATTCCCAGCGCGTGTACGGCCCATACAGGCCCGTCTGATGAATCGTCTGGTTCGCGCCCGTATCGACGAGTTCCGGCGGCCGGTCCGCCGTAAGCACGATCAACGGTATGCCCGACATCGATGCCTCGATGATCGCCGGCAGATAGTTCGCCGCCGCAGTTCCAGATGTGCAGATCAGCGCCGCAGGACGTCCGGTGGCGCGCGCCCAGCCCAGCGCGCAATACGCAGCGCCACGTTCGTCCACATGTACTGCAGTTCGCACACGTGAATGCTCGGCCACGGCCAGCGTCAGCGGCGTGCTGCGCGAGCCCGGCGAGATACAGAAAAAATCGACGCCTTGCCGGACAAGTTCTTCGACAATCAACGCGCCAGTGCGGCGATTGGTGAGAGCGATATCGGCGGGATCAGTCGGCATGATAGTCCAAGGCATCCATGAAGGGTTGAATTTTGCTGTCCAATTCGTCCCATTCGGCTGCGGGCGCCGAACCGGGCACGATCCCCGCGCCGGCGAACGCATGCACGGTGTTGCCGACGATCAGTGCGGAACGGATGGCCACTGCGAACTCCGAACTATCGTAGCCGATCCAGCCGGCCGGTCCTGCGTACCAGCCCCGGCTGAAAGGCTCCCAGTCGCGGATCCACGCCAGGGCCTTATCGGTCGGCACGCCGCCGACCGCCGACGTCGGGTGGAACACGCGCAAGAGATCGAGGTCTTCGTACCCGTCCGCCAGCAGTCCTTCGTAACGGCGGGCGAGGTGCTGGCAATTCGGCAGACGTATCAGCGATACCCCGTCATCTTCGCGCATCGTATCGCATACGAGTTCGAGGATCGCATGTACGCCCTCGGCCACGAAACGGTGTTCGCGCAATTCCTTGTCATTGTGCAGCAACGCGTTGCCCAACTCCGCATCGGAAGAGGACGAAACACCGCGCGGACGCGTCCCCGCGACGGCTTCGGTTTGGATATATCCGCCGCTACGTTTCCATAGGCGTTCAGGCGATGCGCCAAGGAAGGCCATACCCGGTTGCGGCTGAAAACAGAACAGGTATGCGTCGTGAACGCTGGCCGCGAGCCGGTCAAGCACGCGCCACGGGTCCACATCGCCGTTCACGCGAAAATCCGTCCGCCGCGCCAATACGACCTTATCCAAGCGCCCTTCGTCACACGCGTGCAACGCGTTATCGACGCATCCCGTCCATGTGCCTCGGTCGGGTACGTCCACTCTGTCCACGCCGACCACTTCATCCACCGCCGCCTGCTCCTCGACGGCCCATTGGATGGCCGAATACTCGGCGCGTATCATATCGAGTTCCCGCAGATCGGCCGCCTTGTCGCACCGGATCAGCGCGTTGCATGCCATGAACATGCGCGCGCCTATGCGCAGCAACTCGAATCGCGGCAGTACGAACCGGTACGCCCCGAACGTCTCCCACGGCGCCTGAGCCGCGCGCGCCGGATCGAAACAGAATCCGCCGTAGTATCGTAGGCGCGGATGCGCGAACGTCAGCATTGCCGCGATGCGTGCGAACAACGCCTCCAAATCAGAGTGTCCGTCCGCCGCCACACAATCCGCCGCGCCGAGTCCCGCCGATTCGAACACGCCGTCCCGGTCGCGCCAGTAGGTCTTCACCGCGTGCGATTGCGCGGCCAGCCATCGGCGCGGCGACATCTCGGCGATCGGCACCTCGATTCGCGCGACATACGGCGCCTCGGCCTTCAAAGCGAGAGCGTCTTTCAGAACGCCCATCAGCGCCTGTTCACTAAACGAACGAATCAACTCTTGTCTCCAGTTCTGAATTATGAATTATGAATTATGAATTATGAATGTCGGGAGGCAAAAGACCTTCGCTCATATCTATTCCTAATTCCTAATTCCTAATTCCTAATTCCTGCGCCGCGAACCCGTATACAGCGTGGCAATGCCGCCGCTCATCGGTCTCGCGCGAACCTCATCAAATCCAGCCGCAGCAATCATCTTACAGAACGCTTCGCCAAAAGGAAACGTTTCAACGCTCGCGTTCAGATAACGATAGGCCGCACGATCGCCCGCCAACCAACCGCCGAGGCGCGGCAACACGTGGCGGAAGTAGAGCAGATACGCCTTGCGCAACACCGTGCTGGCCGGCAGCGAGAATTCGAGCACGGCCAAACGTCCGCTCGGCCGCAGCACGCGTCCGAATTCCCGCAAGGCCACGGCAGGGTCCGAAACGTTGCGTATGCCGAAGGCAATCGTCGCCACATCGAAGGTCTCGCCTGGAAACGGCAGACACAACGCGTCGCCCCGCGCCAACAAACACAGCGTCCCATAATCTTTGCGCTGCGCCACATCGAGCATCGCGATCGCCATGTCTACGCCCACAAGCCGCGAGGGGCGCCGTGGATGCCGCGATAGCGACATCAGTACTTCGCCCGTGCCCGTGGCCACATCGAGAACGCACGCGGACGCGCCGTCACACACATAGTTAGCCAGCACGCGCCGCCAGACACGGTCGCGGCCCATCGAAAGGATGCTGTTCACCGCGTCGTAGCGCCGTGCGATGCCGTCGAATACGCGCCAGACCCCGGAAGCGTCGCGGGACGGATTCATATCAGCGCCCGCTCCGCAGCCATGCCGACGCGAGCGTGCGGTAGATCAGCAACGAATCGTGCAGACGCCGGAAATGCGACGTCGGATTTCCCGGCGCGTAGACCGTCCCAATCGGGATCGTCGCGACCGCGTATCGTTCCCGCAACGCCTTCAATACGATTGCCATCTCCGTTTCGTAGCGTCCCCCGGGAACCGATTCGAGCACCGATTCCACGAAACGGCGGCCATGCAGTCGAAATCCGCTCTGCGTGTCGGGCAGGCGCATCCCGAAAAACAATGCCATGACGCGGACCGTCACCACGTTGCCCAACCAACTCCTCAACGGCACGTTCCGCCGGTCGAAGGTCCGCGCCCCAATCACCAAATCCGCACCGGAGTCTTCCCATGCCTTGCACAGCGCGGGAATCTCGGACGGATCGTGCTGACCGTCCGCGTCCACGACAACCACCGCTTCGACGCCGGACATATCGAGCGCGGCGCGGAATCCCGCGAGCAACGCGAAGCCCTTCCCGCGATTTTTTGGAAACGAGATCAACGTTACCGGCATCGAGGGAAACGACGCCGTGCAGCCATCCGTGCTGCCGTCGTCGACGACGATCACGCGCGCAACGACATCAAGCGTCCGCGCGACGACGGATGCGACAACGCCACCGGCATTGTAACAGGGAATGAGCACCGCCACGCGTCCCGCCACTGCCCCAGAATCCGCAATCGCCAATCCGCGACCTACCTTTTCCGGGCCGAAGCCCCGCTCCCGATTAAGGCCTTGGCTTGCAGGCTGGCTTCCGCCACCAATTTCGACACCGACTCCGCATGCCGGAAGATATCGCTTACCAGCACATTCAGTTCATCGCTCTTAGGCAGGTTTAGCGACAGAATGTCGACGGTCGCATACAAGGTCTGGAGAGGGTTGTTGATCGCGTGCGACAGCTTGGCGAACTTCTCCAACGTCTCTTGCTGGCCCGGCGCGATCACGGACATCCGGCTCGCCAGTTCCC
The DNA here is from genome assembly GCA_903925285.1 of Candidatus Hydrogenedentota bacterium. Taxonomy (GTDB): domain Bacteria; phylum Hydrogenedentota; class Hydrogenedentia; order Hydrogenedentales; family SLHB01; genus DSVR01. Next base: position 8,062 of record CAIYET010001069.1, read on the forward strand.
GATGCAACGCGCTGATGTGCAATGTCGTTCTCACCCATGCCCGCAACGCCGTGTCCTCGATCGGTTTCAGGAGATACCCTTCGGCGCCCGCTTCCAATCCGTCGCGAATGCTGTGGTCGTCCGTGCGGAAACCCGATATGAGAACGATGGGAATATGTTCCGTGCGCGGATTGCTCTTCAGCGTCCTGCACAGCGTGATGCCGTCCGTATCCGGAAGCACGACGTCAAGCAAGATGAGGTCGAACGTGGGATCCACCGTGACCAAGTCCAAGGCCGGACCACCCAAGCCCACCTTACAGAGTTCATAGCCTTCCTTATTCAGTAGGCCATGAATTACAGCCATGCTGACCGGGTCGTCATCCACAATGAGAATGCGTGCGTCCGTTACCATCTCACGCTCCGTTTGCCGAAAAGTAATCCAAAACCCCTTGCTCGTACAGAGAGCCGCTACGACAACAATATCTATTATGACAGGATGGACTCAAAACGTCAACCCTCGCGCCATTCGCGGCAGGGCAAACTCATCTAATTGTGCTGAAGACCAGAATTCCCTGATTGCCAACCTCGCCG
>CAIYET010001070.1 GCA_903925285.1 Candidatus Hydrogenedentota bacterium
AAAAATCTCAAATTTCGTGAGACTTCCTCGTGAGACTGTGAGACTATCGTGAGACTGAGACAACATTTGAGACTGCGGTGAGACGATGGCTGAGACAGCGTGGGGTCGGGAGGGTGTGAGCAAGGCGACGTACTACCGCCGTCTGAAGTCCGCGAAGCCGCAGACTGTGGATGATGCGCCGACCGACCGGACGACCTGGCTGGACAAGCCGATCTCTCCCGATCTAACGATTAGGGTTCCTGTCATCGACACGGCGAAGTCCGATGTGTTCATTGAGCAGCGCAAGGCGCTTGAGGCGGCACAAGTCAGGCTCATCGAGCTTGAGGACGAGGTAGCGCGGTTGAAGCGGTTGCTGGCGGAAAGAGGGCGCCCGGTTGAAACGGTGGTCCGTGCGGTTGGTCCTGGGCTTCTGTCTCAGTCTGAGGTTGGCAAGTCGTTATTGACGATGAAGCAGGCTCGGGAGATGAAGCACGAGGCGATGCTGAAAGTTCGTTGACACCCCCGTCGCCCCGCCTTAATGTCGCCGTTGTCCGACACTATGACTGACAATGATGGTTCCTCCTTTACCGATGTCTGCTCAGGAGCTTCGATCCATGTGTATCGATGTGTATGGGGAATCGAACTGGATGACGCATCTGGCTTCTGACATTGGGATGTCGGAGCGGACGATTGCTCGTTGGGCGGCACAAGAATACCCGATTTCCGAGAGGATGGCGAAGCTGATTGCGCTGACGCTTGAGAATCGGAAGAGGGGCGGCGCGAGGTTCTTCTCGGCATGATTCAAGTTCTTCTCTTGGGCGGGTGCGGGTATCTGGGTAGCGCCTTGAGCGTTCATCTGAGGATGAGCGGGTATGGCGTGTCCTCGATTGATCTGGAGAAGCGCGGCGGCGCTCAGGACAACCTGAAAACAGACTTTTCGCACCTCCCGAAGAGTTTCCTCTCGAAATTCCCGGTCATCGTCTTGCTGGCGGCCCATTCGACCGTCGCGGAGTGTGAGGCTGATCCCCTGGGGGCGATCGACAATAATGTTGTCAATCCGATATTCCTTCTCCAGAAGCTGACGGGCCAAAAATTCATCTACATGAGTTCCGGCTCTGTGACGAAGGGACAGAAGTTCGCCAGCCTCTATGACGCGACGAAGCGGGAGTTCGATCTCGTTACCCCCCTGATCTACCCCGAGGCTATCGGGCTTCGGTTGGGGACCGTCTGCGGGCCGTCTCCGAACATCCGGGGCACCATGATAAATCAGATGGTCATGGATGCCATGAGGAATAACCGATTGACGATGAGCAATTCGAGCTATCGTCGTCCAATCCTGGGTATCGATGACTTCTGCCGATCCGTTCAGTTCGCCATCGAGAATCAAGTCAGTGGCGGATGTCACGATCTCTGCTCGTTCAACACGACGGTGGGGGATGCGGCGGGCGCGGTATCGAATGCGACGGGGTGCTGGATTGAGGTTGGCCCCGACAGTCCTGGCTATGACTTCACGATGATTCCGGCGAACTGGTGTGTCCGGGAACAGACCATTGACGGCATCATTCACGACCTGATGGCGGAGTACGCGCATGCCTGACTTCACCATCCTCGATCGTTGCGTCATCTGCGGTGGCAAGGACTTGTCCAAAGTTCTCGATCTCGGCGAGCAAGCCCTTGCCAACGCCTTCCACGACGGGACGAAGGAACAAACCCGCTATCCCCTCTATCTGAACTCCTGCCAGTCCTGCGGACATCTTCAACAGGGCATCGCCGTCGATCCCGACATCCTGTTCAAGGACTACCCCTATGTCTCCGGGACGACGAAGACCTTGGGTGATTATTTCGATTGGTTCGTCGATAAAGTCGAGAAAGACTTTCCCGGCCGAAAGCTCCATGTCCTCGAAATCGCGTGCAACGACGGATCTCTGCTGAAACGATTCGGCGAGCTGGGGCACGCCGTCTTCGGGATCGACCCGGCTGAGAACATTCAACCCCTCGCAGTGGCGAGCGGAATCCACACGACATGCGATTATTGGGATGAGGGGTGCCTCTCTCGCAACAACATGGCGGGGTTTAAGTTCGACGTAATCATCGCCATGAACGTCCTGGGGCACGTCGCTGATCCCGTCGCCTTCATGCGCGCATGTAGAGATGCCCTCGCGGTTGGTGGCCGCATCTACATCCAGACCTCCCAGGCTCACATGGTCGAGAACGGCGAATTCGACACATCCTACCATGAGCATATTTCGTTTTTTAGCAGAGAGGGGTTTGGTCAGCTCGCTTTTGAAACATCGAAGGATATGGATGGCGGCGAGGTTAAGATAACATCTATCGATGTTGTTCCCATCCACGGCCTATCATTCCTGGCAGTGTTTGAAATTACAGAGATGCCTTTGGTCTTTTTGAGTGGGTTCTATAATTGGGTCTTTTTGAGTGGGCTCTATAATAGGGATCATTTTACGGAACGCCTACAATCAAACGCCAACGAAATCTGCGACACCGCGCGGGCCATTCGTCTCGATCTCAGGCCGGGCCGCAACATCGGCTACGGCGCCGCCGCCAAGGGCATGGTCTTTCTGCAGAGGGTGGGCCTAGATCTAGTATATGTGATTGACGACGCGCCATTGAAACAGGGAAAATTCTGCCCCGGTACGAATATTCCCGTCCTTGGCTCCGATGTCCTGAAAACAGCCCCCCACGGATTGGCAATCTGGATACTGGCGTGGAATTTCCGTGACGAGATCATCTCGCGAATCAAGGCCGTCCGCCCCGACAACGGCGATATCTTCATCACCTGTTTCCCCAAGTTCAAGGTGTCGTCATGACCGAAATTGATCTGCGACTCCTCACGACGACACAAATTACTGGACTCACTTCCGACATTGCCATGGATTCCAACCTAATGTCGTGGAATTTGGCCCAGACCCTGCACGCCAACAACGGCCACAGCCCGAATGAGGGAATATGGGGCCTGAACTGGTCCACCCAAACACTCAGGCAAAAAGAGACGTACAGAACCATCGCCCTTGCCGTCTTGAAGCGCTTGTTGACCATGAACGACAAGATGGTTGAAGCTGCGGCGCGCGCCGTCTCCGATTCTTTCCATGAAGAAGGATTTTCGGAGGGTGACGATCCAGCTTTGTGGGAAGAATACAGGAAGGCCGGGCGGCGGGCTTTCGAAGAAGCAATCAAAGAGGCGATGAAGTGACGGAAAATATCCACCCCATGACCGGAGTTCTTCACGTCCCGTCACCACGGGAACACGCGATCCTGACATTCAATCAGGGCGTCGAGGCGGCGGAAACAGACAAGGCTGTCTCGTACCGCATGATCGGTGCGTCCGTCGATATCGATCCATCGTTCAAGGAGGGTTGGTTCGGCGTCGGGAACGCCAACGGTGACTTGGGTCTTCTTCCCGCCGCCATCGCCTGTCTTCGTCGGACACTGGAACTTTCCCCCCATGACGCGAAGTGCATGGTCAATATCGGGCATCGCCTCTACCACATGGGGCGTATCGACGAAGCCAAGAAATTCACGGAACGCGCGCTTCGGCTGGACGATCAACTTCCCTTCGGCTGGAGCAATCTGGCGATGATCGAGTCTGTCCTGGGCAACGACAAGAAGTCCGTCAGTCTGGCTCGACGTGCTTTTGATCTAGCCCAAGACTGCATCATCGAAATGCAGCTCGCCTTCTCGCTTCTGTTCAACGGCGAATGGATCGAGGGATTGAAACACTTCGAGGCCCGCTTCCCCTACCGTCTGAGGGAATACCTGTCCTATCCCTATCCCCGCTGGGATGGCGAGCCCGTTGACACGCTCCTGATCTGTGCGGATCAGGGCCTGGGTGATGCAATGTGCTTCGTGCGGTTCATCCCCGCTGCGGCTCTTCGGGCGAAACGCCTGATCCTCGCGGTTCATCCAGAGCTTGTGCGTCTGTTCCGCGCCATGCTTCAAGACATCGAGAATATCGAGGTCACTCCCCTGCCGATCCCGTTCCCGCCGGCCTCGGCTTGGTGCCCGATGACCAGTCTTCCCGTCACGCTTGGGTTGACGGACTCCGAGTTTG
>CAIYET010001071.1 GCA_903925285.1 Candidatus Hydrogenedentota bacterium
CGCTATGAAAGGGGCGGGCGGGTGGGGGAAAACGCGGCTTTTCAATTCGGAAAGACGCGATAGTGGGCTCAGATTTCGTGAGAAATCTGAAGCCCGCTTCCGTAGGCAGAAAAAGGAAAGGCTCAGGGAGAGCCTTTTCCCCAAAGCCTGGCGATGAATGCTTCGAGTGGTTCGCGGCTATCTGCCGTTAAGAGCCTGTGAAGCTTCATCTCGACTGCCTCGACGCGGAGACTGAATCGCCTCGCTGGGAGATGCTGAAGGCTGAAGTCGCCTAGTTCCGGCTGTTCGGCCTCGTCCATCATCTCTGGCGTGATGTCCAGAGGGTCGCGTGCGATAAGTTCTTCAGGCGCGATGTCTTGGTCGAGCCAGAGCGCTTCAGGGTCTATGGTTTCCTGCGCGGCGCTGACTACTTGCACGCGGATTTTTTTATTTCTTGGTTCTGTTCTCATGGTTTCACCTCGTTTAACGATTTTCATGGTGAAAAGTCCGAGGGAAAATCCGGTCATGCGATTTCAGGGAATACCTGACCGGTCCCGAAGGGAGAAATCACAATGAACCGGTTTTCCCGAGGACGCCCTGAAAATCGTAGAGGTGAAACCATTCAAGAAGAACAGAACACAAAGTAAAAATCCGCGTGCATGATATGCCGCGCCATGTTGAGACCCTGAAGCGCGAGCGGGGCACTTACAGCTGCTGCGAGCGCCTGTACGGGGCTGACATTGCAGTGAATCCTGTTCTGCACACCATGACTTCAGCGGAACGGGGCATGTGATTTCCGCCCCAAATGACTTGGCGTGAGATGCTGAATAACCTTGCCTCTCTGACAAGACAGAGTAGGCTTGGGAAAAGGGGCGACAGGCCACAGCGAATAGTAGGTCGCCTTTCACCCGGTGGCCGCATGGACATGCTTACAGAGCGGGCACAGCTTCAGGCTCTCCGAGCACCCGAACCGAAGCACAGACTCGACATGACTGCCGCAAGAACTGCAAGTATGCAGATAACGGAACTTCGGCATCGTGGGAAGCACCGTAATCGCGGAACTCGTGTTTGGCAAAGGCTCGATATGTGCGCGCCGGATTGCCTCCTCAATTTCAACCCGCGCCACATCAAAATTGTAAGCCGGCTGCCGCAACTCGCCCTCTCTGGCCCCAGTCCGTCGTTCCGCCGCCTGAAATCGTACACGACGCGACGGACAGCATTCATCTATAAGCGATACAATTCGCCGCACCTCAAACTCGGAAAGCAGAGGTCCCCTAACCCACTTGTAGCCCTGGAACTTGTCCACGGAAACGAGAATCCTTCCGCTTTCAACATGACGAAGTGCCCTCAAACCCACCTCGCCAACCTCGACGCAAGTCAATTGTTCCAACGTCATCATCCACCACCTCCGGTTCTTTTGAACCTCGTCCAACAGGTTCAAAAGAACCAAACATCCAAAGGGGCGAGCGGGCGGGGCAAACAGGGATTTACGAAGTACAATCCCTGATCGGGGTGGACGAAGCAAACAGGGATTTACGAAGTACAATCCCTGATCGGGGTGGACG
>CAIYET010001072.1 GCA_903925285.1 Candidatus Hydrogenedentota bacterium
CTGCGTGAGGCAGAGGTGCGTTTTCTGAGGCATTGGCGGTCTATCAATCCGATGAGATGATATTGTCTTAGCGTCATGACCGGGCATCACTGAACGATGTCATGGCACTTATTCTACTGAACGATGTGTTGGCATTTGAGATTTAGGCTGTAGGCTGTAGGAAGGAAGCCTACAGCCTACAGCCTAAAGCCTAAAGCCTAAAGCATTGGAGGTCGCCATGAAGGTTACTTACGATCCGCAAGTGGATGCGATGCGCATTCGGTTTTCCGATGCGGCAGTTGAGGAGAGCGACGAGGAGAAACCCGGCATAATCCTCGACTACGACAAAGATGGGAACGTGGTTGCATTGGAGGTACTTGATGCGTCCAAACACATGAGCGATCCCCGGCGTTTCGAGTATGCCGAAATCGGAACGGCGGCACATGCGTAGGCTTGCATCGCGGGCTGTTACAGGGCATAATTGTGCCGTGTTGGCGGCATGGGCAAAATTTGTGAAGGAGATCTCGAGATGAAGCACAAAGTTCTTGTAGTGGGTGTAGCGGTTCTGGTCTTGGCGGGTGTTGTGGCTTGGAATCTTTTGCAGCCCGAGCGCTTGACGGCCAGTACGTTGGAGAAGGCCCAGGAAGTACAGAAGCGCCTAGATCAGGAAACGGCCCGCGTGAAGCCTGCGGAGGCTAAGCCGGTCGATGTGGCCCAGGCACAACCAACCCCAGCGCCAAAGCCGGCGGAACCCGCCAAGTCGGCCGAGAGCGCGAAGGCGGCGGATCCGAATGTGTTCAAAGTGAAATGCGAGTGTTCGAACGGGACTTTCGTCGTGGAAGTCCACAAGGATTGGGCGCCGTTGGGTGCGGCCCGGTTCGAGGAGTTGGTGAAGGCAGGGTTCTACGATGAAGGCCGCTTCTTCCGCGTGGTCCCGAATTTTGTTGTGCAATTTGGTCTTGCGGCGGACCCGGCGGTCAGCGCGAAGTGGCGTGCGCAACGTTTGCAGGACGATCCCAAGAAGCAGTCCAATGCCGTGGGCACGCTTACTTTCGCGACCAGTGGTCCCAACACGCGTACGACGCAGTTGTTCATCAACCTGGTGGACAATGCGCGGCTGGACGATATGGGGTTTACCCCGTTCGGCAAGGTCGTCGAAGGCATGGATGTGGTCAAGGCGATCACGGCGAAGTACGGCGAGCAGCCGCAACAGCCGATGATCGAAATGCAGGGAAGCGCCTATCTCAAGACGCAGTTCCCGGACATGGATTACATCAAGAAAGCGACGATCGTTCCCTGATCGTTTAGTTGAGACTGTGAACATCCGCGCGGGCTGCGATGTGGGCCGCGCGGGTGTTCGTACGTTACTGGAGGGAAGATCATGGCGAATCCGGTACGGTGGGGTATCCTGAGCACGGCGCAGATCGGGCGCTCGGTGATGCGGGGTATCGGCATGGGCTTATCGAGTTGCGTACAGGCCGTCGCGAGCCGCAATTTTACGCGGGCAAGCGAGTGGGCGAAGGAACATGGCATCCCGCGCGCGTTTGGCTCGTATGACGAATTGCTCGAATCGCGCGAGGTAGATGTCATCTACAACCCGCTGCCAAACAGTCTGCACGCGGAATGGACCATCAAAGCGCTCGAGGCGGGCATTCCCGTGCTGTGCGAAAAACCGTTTGCCATCGACGCCGGACAGGCTCGCGAGATGGCCGCCGTCGCCAAACGCAAGGGCGTGCTTCTGGCCGAAGCGTTCATGTATCGCTTCCATCCGATGTACGACGAGATCCTCGCGCGGATCGCTTCGGGCGCAATCGGCGAACTTGTCTCGATCCGAAGCTGCTTCACGTTCCGGCTTGGCGACCGCGAGACCAATATCCGCGCGTCGGGACCGCTGGTCGGCGGCGCGTTGATGGATGTCGGCTGTTACTGCGTGAATCTCGCGCGGCGCATCGTAGGCCACGAACCATCGAGCGCTCAAGCGATGAGCCGACGCAGCACCGTCGACGATACGCTCATGGGGCAGCTCGAGTTCCCGGGCGGCGTGCTTGCGCAGTTCGAGTGCAGCATCGAGAATTACGGGCGCAGCCATGCCGACATCGTCGGAACCGACGGGATGATCCATATCCCCGCGCCGTGGTTTCCCGGTGAAGACAAAGCCCGCTTCATCGTCCGCCGCGGCGACCACGAAGAGTTCGTCGAAACGCCCGGCGCCAACTGCTACCATCTCGAAGTCGAAGACTTCATCCATAGCTATAAGACGCACGAGCCGCCACGCTGGATGCCGACCGACGCCGTGGCCAACATGGCCGTCCTCGACGCGCTCTATCGCTCGGCCAAAGAAGGAAAGACCGTTGCCATTTGAACCTTGAAAAGGCAATAGGACTACGGAATTCAGTCCCGCCTCATCGCTTGCGGATTGTCTTCTCCGGTGATCGTTCCTCGTAGCGAACGCAATCGCATTCGCGTGGAAATCAATGCGACTTGACCGTACTTTACGCCCATATGCGCAGCGATGGCTTCACATTTCGCGCGGAGAATGAGGAACATGTCCCCGGGGAATTCGTCGAGAGTTTCGTAGTTGCCCTGGCCCTTGCCGATGAGCATGTCCGCGCGGCGCAACCGTTCGACGAACGATGCCGGCACGAGTTCGAGCGGCGATCCGATAAACGCGCCGCCGTTGTCGATCACTTCGCAGAGCGCCGACAGGCCTACCTGTTCCGCATCTTCATATAGAACGTCGTTGAGGATGGGCGCGGCCTTGACGACGGCCGTAACGCGCGCGTGTCCGAGCAATTCCTCGATGAGGATCTTGTCGAAGACGATCTCGCCGGCGTTATCGAGCAGGAACACAAGATCCTTTGCGCGCGCAAGGGATTCGCGCAAGGCGGACGTATGGTCGACCGCGAACCCCTCGCGCATGACGTCTTCGATCGTGGCGCGAATGTCGATAGCGCCCGCATGGCGGACGCCGAGGTCGATAATGTTGCCCGCCGCAGACAGATATAATGCGGTGACTAACGGATCTTCGGAGGCACGGACCATCGCGCGAAGTTCCGGCTCGAATTCGAGCGCCGCCTCGTTCTGTGCGCGTTTGATGGCCCTGTACGGATCCGCGATACCCGTGACGGCGCGAACAGTCTCATAAATATCGAGCGAAAGTTCGCCGGGCGACTTATCAAGGTCGAGTCCGGGGATCTTCGCAACGACGCGGTTTAGAATCTCGCGCTGTTGGGCAAGATCGTCTGTCGCCACGCGTGCCGCTCGCAAGGCTTGCGCGCCAAGACATTCAAGACAATCCAGTGTCGCTTTCATAAAGTCTCCTTCAATGCCCACCCTCTATTCGGTGGACGCAAGAACGCGATAGTAACATCTTTGAGGCTGAACTCAAATCTCAAAAAATGCACCTCGCGCTGGTCATCCGACGGATGCTATACTTCATTCTTCGTATGCTAAACCATACAGCAAGCTGGAGGAATGAAAAACCATGGGCTGTAAACAAAGAGGAATACGGACGCTCGTGTGCGTTGCGGCCATTGTCGCGGCCAGCGCGGCGTGGGCTCAGACAGTCAATGATTTTCCCAAACGCGAGGACCCGCTGAGCGTGCGCGCGGACCTGTTCGACAAGCTCGTGCGCGGCAACCACTGGAACGAAGGGGTTATCCTGCCGATGGTCATCTTTCCGCCGGCGGGCAATACCCTGCCGACGGTCGGACGGCATGAGAACGCGGCCCTGCACACGGGACTGTACTTGGCCGCATTATCGCTTCAGTATGCCGTGACGAAATCGCCGGAGATCCGGGTGCTTGCCGACCAAGTCATGGACGGCATCCTCAAACTCGAAACCGTCACCGGACAAGAGGGATGCGTCGCGCGCAGTTTCTACAAAGCGGATGGAGTCAAATGGCATGAGCAGGCGTTTTTCCTGCCGTCCGCGTGGCACGACTCCTCGTCGATGGAAGGCTACCGTTGGCTGGGCATGCTCGGCGCGGACCAATTCACCACGCTGGTTGCGGGCGTGGGAACCTACTTCGAACTCTGCGCCGACGACGTGCACCGCAAGACGGCTGCGGCATTCGTCGACCGCGCGATGGGGCGCTGCGTCGAAGACAACATGTGCATCGCCGAGACAAACGGCAAGACGAGCCTTTACGGCAGTTTCTGTCCCGACTTGCCGCACGAGCCGCTAAAATCGCTGCTGCTGCTCTCGAATCTGAAGACCGCACTGAAGCTTACCGGCAAAGTCGCATACCAAGCCGCATGCACCCGCCTGATCGTCCACTATCACTACGATGATGAAGCGATCCTCGCGCGGGACTCCGCAGCCAAGGACACGTCGGGCGACTTACCCGCCGCGCTCGCGCTGCAAACGTTGATGCGCAATGAGGACAACCCGATCCTGCTGCAGAAAGACCGCGAAAGTCTCAACCGATACTGGTGCGCCTGGAAACAAGGAGGCGACCCATTATTCGCAATGGCCTACCAAGCGCTGTCCGGCGAGAAGGTCATCGACGACGCGGCGATAAACGCCATCAAGGCACTCTGGGGCGGAGATCGCCAACACGGTTCCTGGAACACGTCGTCTCCCGATGGCCCGAAAACGACGGAAGCCGATTACGACGATAGCCCCGTGCGGTTCCTCTACACCTATTGGCTTGGACGGCAAACGGGCGTCATTGCAGCAGAATGGTAATTGTCCATTGGCAGCACAAGGAGGAAAAGGCGATGCAATGCCCATATAATACAAGTAACGCCGTGCGCAGGGCTTTCGCGGCGGGAATGGCCGTTCTCGCGGTAATTCTCGCGTCCGGCATAGCGACGGCCCAGGCCCCCCTCGGCGCAAACCCCTTCGCACAAGGCCCGCCGACGATGAACGGCTCCGGCACCAGTGGGGCGGACATAGTGTTCGTAACCAACGCCGAGTTCAAGAGGTTCCGGCCCACCTTAAAGTTCGACCCGAAAGAAGCGGGCGCCGCCGCGCTGATGAGCCCACGCGAAGGCGGCGACTATACGGCGTTCGTGGGCAAGCGGCTCGGCAAGGACTTTTACTGGAAAAGAGCACCTGAAAAAGAGAGCGGCTATCTCATGGTCGGAATGCCCGGTATCGGACTCGAAACACTCCCGCCGATCCAGTGGCCGCCCGCCGCCCCGACCGGCATGGTGTACGTGCCCGAGAGACCCTTCATCATGGGCAACGACAAAGGCGACGACGACGAAAAGCCGAAACATCTCGCCGCGACAGGCCCCTATTTTATCGACAAACTCGAGGTCGGCAATGCCGAGTTCAAAGCCGTCTTCCCCGCCTTCGAGTTTCCCGCTGGACAAGAAGACTCGCCCGCCATCGTGAACTGGCAACAGGCCGCCGATTACGCCGCCAAAATCCAGAAGCGACTGCCCACCGAAGCCGAGTGGGAAAAGGCCGCCCGCGGTTGGGACGGACGCACCTTTCCATGGGGCGAAACCTTCGATCCTAGCCTCGTATGCGCCGACGACAAGACCCCGCGAGGTGGCGCAACAGCGTCCTCTGCAAGCCCCTATGGATGCCTCGACATGGCCGGCGGCGCATGGGAATGGACCGCCGACTGGTACAAGCCCTATCCTAACAACGATTCGCCCGACGACGACTATGGCGAAACGTTCAAAGTCCTCAGAGGCGGTTCCACCGGCGTCGATATCGCCGCATTGCGCACAAGCCTCCGCCTATACCTGCCGCTCAATACCACCGGCGGCTACCGCACCGGTTTCCGTTGCGCCAAAGACATCGAATAAGCGCGTCAGCGGGAATCATACAGCGAAAGGTACGCGGCATAATTCGCGAGGACCGTCTTAACATATTCGCGAGTCTCGGTGAAGGGAATGGATTCGATAAAGGATTCAAGCGGGGCGTTGCCGAACTGTTTGCGCCATTTGCTGCAATTGCCGGGTCCGGCGTTGTAAGAGGCGAGGGCGTAGGCCACGTTGCCGTCGCTACGTTCGATCATCCGTTTCAGGTACCGGGCGCCCATGCGTAGCGAATAGACGGGGTCCACGAGATTGCTCGCGATCTCAGGCTCGAAATCGGATTCGGCCTTGGCAAGATATTTTGCGGTGGCGGGCATGAGTTGCATGACGCCCGCCGCGCCGGCGAACGAGGTCAGCGCGGGCCGGAACGTGCTTTCCTGCCGGGCCACGGCGAGGATCAGATACGGGTCGATGTTATCGGCCTCTGCGATCGAGCGGACGCGTTCCCAGTAGGCGCGCGGGTATAAAATGCGCAACCGCGCGGTAGACTTCCCCGCGCCGTCCTCGCCCCATTTGTTTGCTTCCGCGATGTTCATCGCCGAATAAGCGATTCCGGCGTTGCCCAGCATCGCGTAGAGCGCAGGCGCAGCAGGATCTTTGTCGAGCAGCGGCAACAGCGCCAGCGCCTCCCACTCCGCTTCTTCGAGACCGTGCTCTGCGAAGAACGCAATCCGTCGAAAGCGCGGCGACTCCATCACGATCGGTTCGAGTGTTGGAAGCGGTTCGGCCGGTACGGCCATCGTACGCAAGAGCGGCACAGCCCCGGCTACGGGAACGATCCGTCCATCCTTATTTGAGAGGCGTGCGAGCGCACGATGCGCGTAGAAATCGCCCGGACCCTGTTTCGCGGCCTCTGCAAACGCGTCCGCTGCCGCTTTGGCGTCGCCGTTCTTCTCGTGTGCGAGACCCACGCCATACCACGCTTTGCCCAGAAGAGCGCTATATGGATGCCGTTCAGCGAGGCGCTGACAGGCCATGACGTACATATGGATATCCTTGCCGCCGCGTTGCAGTTCCATGACGGCAAACAACGCATCGTCCGCGCGCGAATGCTCCGCGTTGGTTTCGTCCAGCCGCTTGTACCATTCGACGGCCTGAGCCTTTTTCTCTGCTTTCGCGAAACGGCCCGCGAGCGCCCATATCGCGTCACAAGTCTCGTCGGCTTTGGGAAACCGCTGAACCAGACACGTGCAAGCCGCTTGCGTCGCAGGCAAGTTATCTGCTGCCGCTTGCGAACGCGCGACGTAATAAAGCCATTCGCGCGTCCATGCGGCAGACTCGCCATCCTTCGGTAACGCCGCGATACGCGCCAGTTCCCCCTCGGCGGGCGGCTTCAGTTTCGAGCCGAGTCCCGCCAGCCATGCCATCCAGCCGGAACTCGCGGGCGCGGTCTGCAACAACAGCGGCAGTGCGAGTTTGTACTCGCCGGTCTTAATAAACCCTTGCGCCGCGACAAGGATGTCCGCTGCGACCTGCGACTTGGCAAGCTGTTCCGCAGCTTCGAGTCGCGGCGTCCGCAGACGCGTCGTTGTGACGACGCTTCGGAAGAAATCGTATCCCTTGTCGCGCATCGCCGGACACTCGATGAACACCCCCGCCGCCGCGCGGTCATGCGACTGGATCCACCACGGTTTGGGCTGAAAATCGAGGGCTGCGGCATATTCCTTCGCGGCATCGTCGTACGCCTTGCGTGTGATGAGCGCGCCTGCGAGATAGGCATGCGCCATCCGCACCCAAGGTCCGTCCGCCGAGCCTCCCAAGAGCGTGCGATAAGCCGCGATGGCGCCGTCGTAATCGCCTGAAGCGGCACGGCAGAACGCAGATTTTACGCGTGCGTACGCGGCCAACGGCCCGGGCCGCTCCGCGCACGACGCATAGGCCTGTATGGCCTCCGCGTAACGCCCAGCACGCTCGGCCTCATGCCCGGCCAAATACGCATCCGCCCCCGGTAACGAGGCTCCCCACAATAGAGTCGCGGCAATCGCAGCGAACACGGCAATTCCTCCAAACCTGTAACGAGGCAGTAGAAAGTGAGACTGTAGGCGCACACTTCCTATAGCCTACAGTTTCTATGAACCTAAAAAAAGCAGTAGAAATTCGGAATGGCAACTGGGTGAGCACAAATGTTGCCGCGCATCGTGTGTAAATCCACTGTTTTCAACATTCTGAATTCCGATCGGTTTAGCGTAGCAGGCGCGCGTCGGCCCAGTCGGCATGATCGGCCATCAGGCCGTTGCCGCCATCGCCGACAATCAGTTCGAGACGTTTGGCGCCGACGATTTCGAGATCGACGCGTTTGCCGGGGTCGTCGCGTTTCATGAGGCCTGACTCCCAGCGTTTGGCCCCGTCGACCCATACCTCGAACGTCACCGTCGGCGCGGTGGCGCTGTCCGCACCAGCCCATGCCTGGAATTGCTTATACTGTCCGTCCAGCGCATACACGATGCGCGATGGCGCATGCGTACCGAGACCGCGACGATAAGCGGTCCCGGCCACGATTATGGGCTTTTCCCAAACGCTCTTGTTGCGCTGGAGCGTTCCGTAGCCTTGCGTGACTTCGACGGGTTCCACGGCATCGAGGAACACGCCGTCGATCCGTTCGACGGGTCGTTGCGCATGAACCGCCGCGCCGCCAACGTCCGCGAGGTTGTTTGGCGGCAGAAGCGCCTGGCCGTCCAGCGAAACGCGTTCCGGCTGCGGCAAGAGGTCCTTGTCATGAGACGAATCCATCGAGCCGTCTTTCCAGGCCCATATCCATGCCGATGTCTTGACTCCGGGCGTTATGCCTTCGATCGCGACCGACACGTCGTGATGCCCGTCCGGCAACGGCGCACGCAGGAAGCACCAATGTTCGGGGCGTTCAAGCCCGCTCGCAGCCCAGCCGGTGTCCGAATCGAAGGACGCCAGCGCAACCGGTTGCCCGTCCACCGTTACCTGCGTCTCAGCGGACTGCTTGGCTCCGTCAAACAGTATAAGCAGTTCTGCACGTATACCGTTCACCGACACGGACGCGTCAAGTTGCGCGTGGACGCTTTCCTTCACATCGCCGACGAGGCTCGTCCAATCGGGACCGAATGCCTTTGCGTCGCCATCGTACACGCGATGTTCGACCGTCCGCTTGGCGTTGTCGATACGAATACGACCGCCGACCCTTTCCAACGCCGTTGGAACTTTCTTCGGCGCATGAGCTGCAATCTCGATCACGACGGTCTCGTACGGCATCAACGGCACGTTGAGCGTATCGCCGCGCTCGAGCGCCTGACCGTAGAGCCGCCGTTCGGGATACCAGCTTGTCGCATAAAATCCAAGCCCTTCGGGCAGTTCCGGCAACGGCAACACATACGTTTGCGGCGCGACCCACGGATTGCGCAACAGGATCAACTCGCGATATGCCTTGGGCTTCTTGCCGTCGAGCCGATGGCGATACCCGTAGGGTTCGCGCGGCATGGACGCCTTATGATCGAACTTCGGGCACGCGCCGCCTTGCCACGACGGCGGCAGGAGCGGCTCGGTGTCTTCGAGCAGCGCCGCGTGTTTCCGCGCCCACGACAACAGGTCCGCGAACGCCTTCCATCGCGCGTCGTTCATGAACTTTGGATTGAGATAGACTGGCAGGAATTGGTGTCCGCGCAGAACCGTCGTCACGGCG
This sequence comes from Candidatus Hydrogenedentota bacterium, assembly GCA_903925285.1. GTDB lineage: Bacteria > Hydrogenedentota > Hydrogenedentia > Hydrogenedentales > SLHB01 > DSVR01. Next base: position 9,407 of record CAIYET010001072.1, read on the forward strand.
TCGTTGAGAAACGGGTCGTCCGTTTGATGGATGATGCCGAGGACTTCCTGGCCGGCCTGCGGCATGGGATTCCAGCACGCGCCCTGTAGGTTGAAGAAGTCGCGCGCGGTCGTATAGCTCTCGCGATAGACCGGCGCCGGTACGCGTCCGAACGGCGCGTCGTCGCCATACGAACCGATCACGCTGTTGAAATGGAACAGCCACCACGGACTCGGATTCCAGCCAAAACACGTCGGCTCGATCCACGTCTCCGGCGCGGCCACGCGTACGGCCGAAGCCGCCGCGATGATACCGTCCGCGATGGCCTCCGCGGAAAGCAGCCCCGGTGCGTGGCCGTGATTGGTTTCGGGACAGGTCAGCGCATAGCCGTCGAACTTGAAGTGGCGTACGCCGTAACGCGTGGCATATTCGACAAGCCTCTCGCGGAACGCTGCGGCGTACTTCGGCCCGCCGAGGCACAACCGGTCCTTGAGCGCCTCGTATCCGTTCTCGCGCGCCCATCCAATATCGAGCGCGGTGGGATAGCAACAACTCGGCGAGATCCATAATCCGGGACGCGTCTTCATCCGCGCGGCCGCCGCTTGCAGGCGCGAGAAGCCTTCCGGGAACAGCTTCGAATCGATGCCCCACATCGACTTCGGGTCCGACCAGCCCATGTCGATGCAGAAAGTATCGAATGCGGCGCGATACGGACGGAACATCTTGTCGTCGAACGTTCGCATCAATTCGAGAATCTCGGATTCGGTGTAATACGGGCAACTCGAGGTCCACCAACTGTTGTAGTTCACATGAATGCCGCTCGGCGGCGGACGATGCCCCATCAGATAACGGCGGAACGCCCGCATCTCGTCGCCGGGCGTCGCCACGCCGAACACCGCCTTGCGCGACTCGTACCACGTGTCTGGTTGTACGCTCCATCCGGGCCGGTGCGCGACGATGAGGGTATTGTTTTCGACCCGCGTCGACGCAATCGGAAACTCGATGCCGGCAAAAAAACCATCCAGGAAGACGGGATAGCTCTGGACCTCGCCCGGCAAGGTTCGGGCAACACGCGTCCCCAGCGCGAGTGATTCGAGGACGATTTCCCGCATTAAGAGCGGCGTATTCGTTCCTGTTACCCGGAAACGCACCCATTTCCGAACAACGCCTTCACCAAGCGACGGCGGCTCAAACAAGACACGCGCCTCGATTTGGCCGCCACCATCGAGCGGCCTCGGCGCGAATACGCTCTCAACGATCCGGCTGCCGGGCGCTACATGCGATTTGGCCTCCGGCGCCTTTGGCAACTCGACGCGGCCGCCTTCAAAATCGAACGTGACGCCACCCCACGAAAGGGGCAGATCATAGCCCTGCAATACAACCTGGTCATCTTTCCACAACACGGACACCAATCCGAGCTCACCCCATGCGGCCGCCGTCATCATGACTACGCAGACGATGCAGATATAACTTTTCATCCGATCAGCCCTCAAGGAGTATAGGAGTCAGAATGGCGCTACCGCGCGCGCTCATTTTGGAGTGCGGCGGCTTGACGCCGCTTTCACTGTATATGACGCAAAAGACATCGAGAAACAGTTGCGGATGAGTGAAAGCGGCGTCAAGCCGCCGCACTCCAAATCCGGCCTTCTCCGCTCATCCTGACTCCTGTATTCTGAATTCCTCGTTTGCGCTTACGCCCCTGCATTCAAGATCTGGTTCACCGTATCGCGCAGCATTTTAGGCGAAATCGGTTTGCTGACCACCGCGCTCACCGGCAGGTCGTCCGGGTCGAAGACCTGGTCCGATTCATTCAGAATGGATGAGAACAGGATGATAGGCACGCCGCGTCCAAGCGCCCGCGCTACGCGATACCCCGAATCCAGATGCTCCATGATGATATCGAGAATGACCAAGTCCGGCTTTTCCGCTTGTGCCATTTCGAGGCCCGATTCGCCGCTGTCGGCGGTAATGACATTGTAACCCGCAGCCCCCAGTACCGTTGTACAGAAAAAGCGGATATCCGGATCGTCATCGACTACCAGAATGGTCTTACGTTCCGTCATGGCGCAACATCTCCTCTATGTAGGCTGAAGGAAATACAAGTCGCTGTTCCTACAGCCACCAGCCTGTTGCCGATTATGTCACAGGGACAGGAAGGGCCGCAAACAGTACCTGCACCGCAAATCGTCCGAGTATTGCGACGCCTATCACCGATTCATCCAACTCGGACTTATTGCCCAAGGCATCGTGCTCGCTTTAACCACCACGGTTCCCCACATCCAATTGTGGGTTGTGCTGCTACGGCACAATTCTTCGAAGAATCCAACAAAGCCCCTTTAGGTAACGCAGGTCTGGCCAACGGTTCGCGGCGTCTTAAATTCCATTTGAAACATGTTGGGATAGTGAGTAAAATCACGTTGTCGTTGCAGTTATGATAAAAGAAATCGTAGTCGCAACTGTAACATTGCGGCTATGCCGCCTTTGGGTAAAATGGTTGCGTTGAGGTGGGTGGGCGAACAGTCCGATCAAACTTAAGGAGTAACGTTGATGGGCAACAGGGAGTTCGTGGTGGAAATCGACGGGCGTAGCGTTCTGGTCGATCAAGAGCATCGGCGGGTGACCATTCTCGACGAAGAAGGAACGGTAGTCTTCCGCGACCGCATCCAGGTGGCAGCGGGCAGCCTGCAGGGGTTGTTCTCGGCGCTCGACAACGTTCAACCGGGGAAGATGGCCTGAAGCCAGACAGGAACGATCATGAAAAACACGACTTCATCAAAGCGGAAATGTTCGGCGATGTTGGCGGCAGGTGCGGGTGCCGCCGTCTGGCTGACCACCCAAGGCGCGAACGCCAGCGTCGTAACCGGAAATGTCTCGACGCTCAATACCGGAAATAAGACGTTTGTCGTAGGGACTGGGGTTGTTAATGTGCACCCACTGCCCCCGAACCTCATTGCCGATGCGGCGATTGCGTTCGACAGCGTTCACGTTTGGATGGAACTGGGTGGCGCGCTCTTTTGGAATGGAACCGGATTTACCACCGTTTGGGCCAATTTCAAGCTGGCAGCGGGAGGATATATCGCGGCCCTGAGCGCCCATGTCACCGTAGATGGCGCCATGACCAATTTAGCGCAGACGGCTTTCATGCCCCCTTCTCAATCAGACAAGTACTTCGCCGTAAGGTACGGCCTTACGCCGTCAACGTACGGGTACGCTTGGATTAACGTAGTCTCGACCTCTTCGGACGCCAAGACCATCGTGTTCGGCAAGTGGGCCTATGAGAATTCGGGCGCCGCGATCAAGACCCTTGCCGACAGCGTAACCACTCAGCAGTTGAAACTGTCCGATGGCCAAGTGAAGTTGCATTGGGCGAACGCGAACGAAGACGGTGTCGCGCGCTACGAAGTCCAGGCGAAAGACGCCTCCGGCGCATGGAAGGCGGTCGATTCGAGCACGCCCGGCGAAAGCCGTTACTCGGCGACCGTCGCGGGCGGTTCCACGTGCCGCCTAGTCGTCGAGAAAGTGGACGGCGCGACGCAGGAAATCAACTTCTAATCGGGCGCAGTGGCGCGTGGCACGGGTTTGATCGTATAATAACTACATAAAGGGAGTCGACTCTGCTCCTCGTTCGATACGGATGTGGACAACGGAAGGCAAGTTGATGACGGCGTACCGTGGACATATTGAAAATGGCAATGTTGTGCTGCAAGAGCCGTTAGCGTTTCCCGATGGAATGAATGTGACTGTATTTGTGGAAGAGGACGCGCCAGGCAACGAGGCGGCCGCCAAGTTCGACGAGATTGCCCGTTTTTGCCAGATCGAGTACTTGACTGAGATCGAGGAAGCGCTTGTAGGTTGCAGGACAATTGATCCCGATGCTTGGTGAGTATCTACTGGACTCAAACGTACTCATTCCGTTGTCCAAACGAGACGGGATCTTGCTCGAGCGAGTTCGGCGCGTTTCCGGGGTGTCCATTCCATTTTCGGCGCTGGCTGAGTTGCACTATGGTGCGCGGAATTCGACTCATGTGCGGGAAAACCTCGATACGTTACGCGTGTTGGCGGCCCGCTTCACGGTTCTGTTCCCCGATATGACCACGGTGAATGAATATGGGATCCTACGCGCCAACTTGAAGGCCATCGGCCGGCCCATCCCGGAACCGGATATCTGGATAGCCGCATTGGCCATCCAACACGAACTTGTTGTCGTTTCGAGGGATGAGCATTTCAAATACGTTCCCGGGCTTCATGTGGAGGTTTGGTAACGTCTTGCATCACTTGAGTCGCAACGTGATGCTTTTCTTGTTTTGGAAACGGGATCGAGAGGACAGACAGGAGAATTCATGAAGAAGCTCTTGTTGGTTGGCTGGGACGCTGCGGACTGGAAAGTCATCAACCCTCTGATGGAGGAGGGTTTGATGCCGAACGTCAAGGCGCTTATCGAGCGCGGGGTGATGGGGAACTTGGCGACATTGTATCCGATGTTGTCGCCGATGTTGTGGACGAGTATCGCGACGGGCAAGCGCCCGTTCAACCACGGCGTTCATGGTTTCTCCGAGCCGGACTCTGCCACGGGCGGCGTGCGTCCGATCACGAATCTGTCGCGTTCGACCCGTGCGATCTGGAATATCGCCACCCTTTTGGGTCTCAAGAGCAACGTTATTGGCTGGTGGCCATCGCATCCCGCCGAACCGATCGACGGGGTTATGATATCGGATTTTTACCACAAGGCGGTGGCGGCGCATGGCGAACCGTGGCCGATGCGTCCGGGCACAATACACCCGGCGCGCGTCCAGGCGAATCTCGCGGAATTGCGGGTGCATCCGCAGGACTTGGATCCGGGCCTCGTGATGCTGTTTCTGCCGAAGTTGGCGGAGATGGACCAGGAGAAGGAACGCCGGGTCACGCAACTGGCAAAGACCATCGCCGAGTGTACGACGATGACCAATGCGGCCGAGGCGTTGATGCGTTTCGAGCCGTGGACCCTCACCTGCGTGTACCTCGACGCCATCGACCATTTCTGTCACGGCTTCATGAACCACAATCCACCGAAGGTCGAATGGATCAGTCAAGAGGAATACGACCTGTTTCACGAGGTGGTGCGTAGTGCGTACATCTATCACGATATTCTGCTCGGGCGTTTGCTGCGCCAGACCGACGACGATACGTTTGTGATGCTGGTATCGGATCACGGGTTCCACTCGGATCATCTCCGTCCGCGCAACCTGCCGGACGAACCCGCCGGACCCGCCGAACAGCACCGTCACTACGGCATCTTTGTTGTGGCAGGCCCCGGGATTAAACAGGACGAGTTGGTGTGTGGCGCGACGTTGCTCGATATCTGCCCGACCGTGCTGGCGTGTTTGGGGCTGCCGGTGGGCGAAGACATGGACGGACGCGTGCTGACCGACGTGTTCGAAGAGACGCCGGAAATCGAGTACCTGCCGTCATGGGACGGCGTGGAAGGCGCGGACGGCTCGCATCCGAAAGACCTTGTGCTGGACCCGATGGACGCGCAGGAGTCGTTGCGCCAACTGGTCGAACTGGGCTATATCGAAGCGCCGCCGGAAGACCGGCAGGAGGCCGTGGATCAATGCATGCGCGAGCTTCGCTATAACCTCGCCCGCTCGTATATGGACGCCTCGTGGCAGATCGAAGCCGTGCCCATCCTCGAGGAGCTTCACGAACGCTGGCCCGCCGAATTTCGTTTTGGCATCCTGCTGATCAACTGCTATCTCGCACTTGACCGTCCAGACGAGGCCGACGCGTTGATCGACGTCGTCGTCGAGCACAAGAAGGAAGACGTGATCAAGGCGCGCGAGGAGTTGACCGAATTTCAAGAGACCAACAAGGAGAAATTGGAGAAGCTGCGCGAAGGCGACTTGGATGCACTGACGGAAGAGGAGCGGCAGAAACTACACAAGCTGCGTGCGCGCGTGGGCTGGAACCCCATGGCGCTGAGTTATCTACGCGGCGTTATCGCTACCGCGCAAGGGAACTACGACACGGCGCTCGAACACCTGAATCGGGCCGAAGCGACTGGCAAGGACGACCTGCGCGTGTTGCTGAAACTGGGCGACGTCTTTCTGAAAATGAAGCGGCATGCCGATGCGAAACGCATCCTCGAACGCGCGGTAGAACTCGACCCGGAAAATGCCCTCGCATGGCTCGGGCTTGCCAGAACCCTCTTGGACAAACGGCTCTCGGGCTCGACCGCCGAGGCGTTGGAGGCGGCCACGCATTCCGTGGGACTTTTATATCACAACCCGATGGCGCATTTCGTACTGGGCATGGCGCGGCACCGCGCGGGGATGGTCATCGAAGCCCTCAAGTCCCTCGAAACCGCCGTCGAACAGAACCCCAATTTCCCCGAAGCATACAGGCGCATGGCTTACATCTACGAAAAACGGCTGTTCGTGTCGGAAAAAGCGAAGCAACTGCGCAAGGAGGCCGTCGAAGCGGAATCCCGCATTCGCGCGCTACGGGCCGAGAAGGCCCATCCCAAAACCGTCCCCGTTCCCGTCGAGAGTCCGCCCATCCCGCCAAACGCGGCCCCGCGTTTTCCATACGACGCGAACAACACCGTGGTGGTCGTTTCGGGCCTGCCCCGTTCCGGCACGTCCATGATGATGCAGATGCTGGCGGCAGGCGGGCTTGAAGCCCTGACCGACCATAAGCGCGAAGCGGATCTGGACAATCCGCGAGGCTACTTCGAGTTCGAGAAAGCCAAGGCCATTGCGCATGACAATGCATGGCTCGACGAGGCGCCGGGCAAGGCCGTCAAGATCGTGGCCAATATGTTGCCGTCGCTCAAACAAGGTCTCCAGTACAAGATCGTGTTCATGTGGCGCGAGATGGAAGAGATTTTGCAGTCGCAGGCTACCATGCTCAAACGCTCCGGCCACAAAGGCGAACGCGAATTCCGCGCGTTGTCCGACACGTTTACCAAGCAACTCCGCCGTATGACCGGGTGGCTGGCCAGCACCGAAATAGTCGACGTGCTCTACATCGATTATGCCGACGCTGTGGCCGATCCTCCCGCCACTGCGGCCAGCGTAAATGCCTTTCTCGGCGGGCGGCTCGACGAATCGGCCATGGTCGCGGCGGTAAGCCCGGATCTCTACCGTCAGCGAAAACAATAACCGGCCGGGCGATGGTTGGATCATCTGAATGGAAGAACGCGTTATCATCGGCAACTCGAACGTGCGGATACTCGGCGCGGAGCTCCTCGTCGGGACGTTGGCCGGGCTGACGCGGCTGCCCAGTCCAGGGAACCACGAGGACGCGGTCATCGAAGCCGAAATGCGGCCTGCCCGCGACTGGCCGCTCGATGTGGCGGAGCATGACGGCGTCCATTGTTTCGGGCGGCCGGTCTACGCCGTCGAAGTGGAACCATGTGCGCGCCGGGTGCGGCTGCTCTTGACGATGCTGCCGGAAGGAGATGACCTCTACTGGTTTCAACGCGACCTTTTCGGCGTGCTCGCCTGCATGGGTGGCGACTTGATGCTGCACGGGTCGTCCGTGGCCACGCCCGACGGCGGTGCTTGGGTGTTCTGTGGTGCGAGTGGAGTGGGGAAGAGCACGATCTGTCGTATGCTCGTTGCGCAAGGGCTTCCCGCGATCAATGATGAAGTGAACTGGCTCTTTCACGATGCGGACGGTACATTACGCATCGTCAATCAACCGTTCTGGTTCGGCAGGGCAGAAACGCCGTCCCTGCCGGTGACGCGCCTCCATATCTTGCGCCAAGGCGCGAAGTGCGCTTTTCAGCCGCCTTTGCCCAAGAGCGAAAGTTTCGCACGGCTCTTGGCAGGCCACCTGTCCATCGACACGCAATACGGGTTTCTCAAGGAGCGCGCCGACGCCTTGAGACGCCTCGTCGAAGGGCGTACCATCGAAGTGTTGGAGTTCAATCTGGACACGAAAGCGTTGCTCGATTTGCTGTGGACAAACACGCCGCCCAACGACTCCTGAAGCAAAACGGCACCGGATTCCCGCTCGCCGAGTGGTTCGTCTTGAAGTCGCTCATCACGGCGGAGACCAATCCCGCTTTGCCAACCCTCGCCGAGCATGTCCAACGCGACCCCGGTTGCGTCCTGAAGGTTTTGACCGGAAACGCCCTGTGCGGTTGGGCGCTGCACGCGTGTCCTTCGTTGCGAGACGCGCCCGACAACATCCGCGCCGCTATCGAGAAGGCGGCCCAATATGAGTTCGGCGCGTGCGCACAACGGAAAATGGCCCTGTACGAATTGGACCGGTGGACGGGACAACGTGGCGGCCTTCCGTTGGTTATCAAGGGCGCCGCCAATGCGCTGGTCTTCTACGAAAAAGAATCGGCGCGCCCCTCGCGCGACATCGACATCGTCATGGAACCCGACGCCATTGCCCGATGTTTCGACGGCCTCGCGGACATTCCCTCGGAGATGAATAATTTCGCGGACGCGACTTTCCGAATGGCCGGATATGTCGTCGAGGCACACCCGTTCTTCATCACACCATTGCGGTGGGGCGGCTACGACGATCTAACGCGAAACAGCCTTCCCTTGCCCGGTTTCTCGACCCTCAGGTATCCAGACGCCACCACCGCTTTCACCATAGCCTTGCTCCATTTTGCGCGCCACTTTGGCGGCTTTTCCTTCGACTTGTTGGACATGGTACGCATGCTCGATGCGAATCGCGTCGACATCGAAAAGTCCATAGCCCTCTGGAAAGAGAACAACCTTGTGGATCTCATTCTGCCCGGGCTGACCGTACTCGACACGGTAACGCCGGTCATATCCGATGAGGCATGGAACGCCCTTTTCCATGGCCTGAGCCGCCGGAAACGATACGAGGTTCTCATCGGACTCCGGCTTCTCTCCGTTCAGCGTTTGTCCAAACTGCGCTGGGAATGGTTCAATTCGCGCTTCGCGCCCCCATCATTCGCAAGACGCGCGATGCGCCTTTTCCTCGGCTCGAAAGCCGTCACGCAACAGCGCACCGGTTTCAGTCCGGCGCATCCCCTCTTCTGGTTCTTCCATCTGATTGGCTTGCCAACGAAACGGGTTCTCTTTTTCTGGAAATGACCGAACCATCCGACAACGCACGCCGCCTCGACGCCGCACAATGGCGCGGTATCCTCGACAAGGTGCCCCTGTTCTTCGACGTTACCAGCGCGAGCATGACGCCGACATTTTGTGCCTGCGAACAAGTCTTCATCCGGCCATTGAAAGAAGGCGAGCCAAAGCCCGGACAAGTGCTGGCCTACTTCCGCGGCATGTTGGTTACTCATCGTTATCTTGGCGACGGCGTGTGCCTCGGCGACAACGCCCTCGAAAATGACCCGCCGGTCGCGCCCGAAGACATGGTAGGAATTGTCACCGCAGTCAGGCGGAACGGAAACGTCGTTCCACTCGATGCTCGAATGCCGTTCCGCACACGGATTCACCGCCTGCGCCTCCGCATACGCCAAACCGGGCAATCCCTGAAGCGAGCCGTGCGGGCAAGAATGTCGCGCTGAACTCAAAACGGTGCAACCATGGCGCTTGGCCCGCTATAATAGACGGTAGGCGTTCTTGAGATGACGGAGGTGCGATTATGTGGCTGATGGCCGTGGCTGGTGCGATGTTGTCGGCAAGCATGGGCGAACTGCCCGCGTGGACATTCGATACGGATGCGCAGGGTTGGACTGCGAACGCGTATCTTACCAATGTCGCCGTCAAGGACGGCAAGCTCTGCGCCGATGCTATCGACTGGGACCCATTCTTTACGATATCGGGCCTCGAATTCGAGGCGAAACCCTGGCAATCCGTGATCGTCACACTGACGGCCTCTCGCGACGGACAAGGCGAACTCTTCTGGACCGGCGAGACCACCGGCCAGAACGGCGGGTTCAGCCAGGAGAAGAGCACGCGCTTCAGCGTGCAGGGAAACGGCCAGCCCCAAGATATCGTCATCGTTCCGTTCTGGCAGACGGAAAAAAACATCCGTCAACTACGGCTAGACGTCTACAATGGGGCGCACTTCGAGATCGACCAAATCCGTGTCGTCGAATGGGGCGGAGGCGTCGCACCATCGACCGACACCTATTCGTGGACCTTCAACGGCGACGTGAAGCCGTGGCGGTTTGATCCCAAGTCGTCCGACCTGTTTTCGCCGCCGCTCAACCTCGCCGTGAAGGGCAAAGGCTGGGTGGCGGTAACGATTCAGAGCGACACGGACGGCGTGGGCGCGGTGTTATGGGGCGCCGTCGGCGTGTCCGGTCTGCAAACGGCGGAATTCAATATGCGCGGCGGTCCGGAACCGCGCACGTATAACGTGGAAATGCAGGGCCTCCCCGAATGGCGCGACGGCGTCCAGGCCCTCGGCCTCCGCCTGCCCAAAGCCAATGTCCGACTCGATGCGCTCGCCATTGCCGACAAGCCCCAAGGCCCCACAGACCTCGTCGTCACCTATCTCGGCTTCGAGAACGCTTTGAGCCGTTCGAGTACGCCGTGCCGCATTCTCGCGCGGATCACCAACATGGGCGCGGCCTCGAGCGAACCGACGCCCACCCGGATGGTCATCTCGCCCGACTTGCGGCTTGTGCCGGGCTCGAGTGCCGAAGGCAAGGCGCCAGCCCTCGGTTACGGCGAGTCGACAACGCTTTCCTGGACCGTCACCACGCCCATCCCGACGGATCACCGCGTCTACCTCAGGGTCGGCAACGGCAAAATGGTCGAGGCCAAACTCGTCTTCACCAAGTCCATGTTCATGAGCAAGGCCGACTATCCGCCGCGCCCCGTCCCCGTCAAGAGCGACATCGACGTCTGCGCGTACTACTTTCCCGGCTGGGATTCCGATGCGAAATGGGACTGCATCCGCCGCACTGCGCCGATCCGCAAGCCCGCGCTCGGATATTACGACGAGGCGCGGCCCGAATGCGTCGACTGGCAAATCAAATGGGCCGTCGAAAACGGTATCACCTGTTTTCTGGTAGACTGGTACTGGTGCCAGGGCGGACAGAGTCTCACGCACTGGTTCGAAGCGTACCGCAAGGCCCGCTACCGCGACATGCTCAAGGTCGCCATCATGTGGGCGAACCACAATCCACCGAACACGCATTCCGTCGAGGATATGCGCGCCGTCGCGAAGGAATGGATCGACCAATACTTCACGCTGCCGGCCTATTACCGCATCGACGGAAAGCCGGCCGTGTTCATCTGGGCCCCGTCCAATATCCGCCGCGACCTGGGCGGCTCGGACAACGTCAAGCAGGTCATCAACGCCGCGCAGGAAATGGCGCGCGCCAGCGGTCATGACGGCATCACGTTCGTGGCCATGGGCGACGACTTCTCGCCAACTGGTATCAAGGACCTCGAAAACGAGGGGTACACCGGCATCACGACCTATCACGAGTGGGGCGGCGACACGGGCCGCGCGATGGCCATGAAGCGCATGCCGTTTCTCAACGTGGTCAGAGGCGCGAAATCCGAATGGGACCGCAAAAATGTCCAGGCCAAACCGCTCACGTACTACCCCGTAATCGATACGGGCTGGGACTCGCGTCCGTGGCACGGCGACAAGGCTTTCGCAATCGAAGGGCGTACCCCGCTGCTGTTCGAGCAACTGCTCGAATCGGCCCACGCCTTCGCAATGGACAACAATAAGCCGCTCGTCGTACTCGGTCCCATGAATGAGTGGGGCGAAGGAAGCTACATCGAGCCATGCGTCGAGTTCGGGTTCGACATGCTCGAAGCCGTCCGCCGCGTGTTCGGCGCCGGCAACGCCAAACGCTGGCCCACCAACGTCGCCCCGAGCGATATCGGCCTCGGCCCATACGAGTTTCCCGCGCTCCCGTCCGTCGGCGTATGGACTTTCGACACGCCCGATCCCGGCTGGAAAGCCATGATGGGCGTCACCGGCCTACGGTGCGAAGGCGGCAAACTCCTGTTCGCAACATCCAACGACGACCCGGCCATAGTCGCCGAGACCCACGGTATGCCCGCAGCAAAATTTTCGAAGGCCATATTCAACATGCAGGTCACCGGTACACTGAAACCCGATGCGCACGCGCAACTGTTCTGGTCCGCAGACAATGCCGCTACCGGCGAAGCCGCCAGCAACACGTTTTCTCTTGCCGCCGACGCCAATATGCACGCCTATACCATCGACCTCAAGGCGTCTCCACGCTGGCGCGGCAACGTCACCACGCTCCGTTTCGACCCCTGCAATGCCAAGGACATCCAAATCGCCATCGACGACATCCAGTTTCTTAAATAGGAACAGTCACCTATTATTGCGTATTCTTGCATTATTGCGAAGGCTACGACGCATCGAGGATCCTTGAACTATGCCCGCGCTCTCCTGGAACGAAATATACCAGCGCGCCGTCCAGTTCTCCCGCGACTGGCAAGGCGTGAGGGATGAACGCGCCGAGGCTCAAACGTTCTGGAATGAGTTCTTCAACGTCTTCGGCATCCGGCGTCGCACGGTTGCCGCGTTCGAGGAGCCTGTCAAGAGCCTGAAACACACGTACCATCGGATTGACCTTTTCTGGAAAGGCCGCCTTCTGGCCGAGCACAAGAGCGCGGGCGAGAATCTCGACAAGGCGCAGTCGCAGGCATTCAAGTACATCCAGGCGCTTGCCGCAGCGGGCCGGGACGACGAAATCCCGCGCTATGTCATCCTCAGCGACTTCAACCGCATGGTTCTCTACGACCTTGAACCCGAGGAAGGCGATTCCAAGCGTATCGAGTTTCTCCTGACCGATTTGGCGGCATATACAAGGGATTTTGCCTTTTTCATTGGCCAGAAGGTCCATAGGTTTGGAGAGGAAGATCCGGCCAATCTCAAGGCTGCGGCCATCATGGCCAACTTGCACGACGCTATTGCCGAGAGTCATTACGAAAAAAAGGCACTCGAACGCTTGCTCGTGCGTTTGCTCTTCTGTCTCTTTGCCGACGACACCGGGATCTTCGAGCCTGCCCAATTCGAACTCTTCATCCATAACCGCACGCGCGAGGACGCCTCGGACCTGGGGCCGCAGCTCAATGCCCTCTTCGATGTGTTGAATTCGCACGGCGACAAGCGACCGAAGTACCTCGATGAGGACTTGGCCGCATTCCCCTTTGTGAACGGCGAACTTTTCGCCGAACATCTGCCCACATCCGGTTTCAATTGCGACATGCGCAATGCCCTCGTTGCCGCGTGCCATTTCGACTGGTCGCGCATTTCGCCCGCCATTTTCGGCTCGCTGTTCCAAGGCATCATGGACGCGAAAGAACGTCGGCAGATTGGCGCGCATTATACCTCCGAGCGCGACATTCTGAAGCTGATCCGCCCGCTCTTCCTCGACGCGCTCCGCGAGGAATTCAAGCAGATTAGCAAGGACCAAAGGAGAACCCAGCGCGAGAACCGCCTCAAGGCCTTCCGCGAGAAACTTACGAAACTCCGCTTTCTCGACCCCGCCTGCGGTTGCGGAAACTTCCTCGTCATCGCCTACCGCGAACTGCGCCGCCTCGAACACGATGTCCTTGCCATGTTTTGCGACTTCAAGGCAAACGGCGAGGAACTCGCTCTCGGCGAAGAAGGCCGCGTATCGCGCGTCGATGTAAACCAGTTCTACGGCATCGAGATCCTCGAATGGCCCGCCCGTATCGCCGAAACCGCCCTCTGGCTCACCGACCACCAAATGAATACGGAACTCTCGAAGTTCACCGGCAACCTCTTTCAACGTATCCCCCTGCGTGCCGCGCCCCACATCCGTTGCACCAACGCCTTGCGTTTCGACTGGAACGAACTCCTTCCCTCCAACGAGTGCTCCTATATCCTCGGCAATCCGCCGTTTGTGGGAAAAAGGTTTCAAACCAAGGAACAGAAATCCGACCTATCCCATATCTATGGAAATCTTATCGGCGCAGGCACGTTGGATTATGTTACGGCGTGGTACGTTCGAGCTTGTGAGTACATTGGACATACAAGTATCGAATGTGCTTTTGTTTCCACGAATTCAATATGCCAGGGCGAGCAAGTTGGCACGTTCTGGGGATTCTTGATGAGCAAGTACACCCCGAAGATCAACTTCGCTCACACAACCTTTTCCTGGCAAAGCGAGGCCCGTGGGGCGGCTCACGTCCACGTCATAATTGTCGGTTTTTCCATGCAATCCCGAGAGAACAAAACGATTTATGAATACACGGACCTCAAAGGAGAACCGCACGCTACGCCCGCGCTGAACATCAACCCTTATCTGGTCGATGCCTGCGATATTTGGCTGAACAAGCGGACGCGAGCGATATGCGAGTGCCCGGAATTGTCCTTTGGCAGTATGCCCAACGATGGGGGTCATCTGATCCTGAGCGATGAAGAGAAGGAATGGTTCATTGCCACCTATCCGCAAAGCGAAGTATTGATCAGGCCATTCCTGGGATCGGAAGAGTTTATCGAGGGAAGATTTCGTTATTGCTTTTGGCTGGTGGGTGCAGACTCGGAAGAATTGCGACTCATACCCGAACTGCAGAAAAGAATACAAAGAGTAAAGGCCGTCAGAAAGCTAAGTACGAGACCGCACACAATCGAGCTAGCGAAGCACGCTTCTCTTTTTGGTGAGAACAGGCAACCATCACAAAGGTATTTAGCTATTCCAAAGACGTCATCGGAGCGTCGAGACTATATTCCAATGGGATTCCTCGATCCCATAGTAATCGCAAGTACGGAACTATTTACGATTCCCTGTGCCACGCCTTACCACTTCGGCGTTCTAACCAGCGCCATGCACATGGCGTGGGTGAGGCAGGTCTGTGGACGCCTGAAATCGGATTTCCGCTATTCGGCCAAACTCGTTTACAACAACTTTCCGTGGCCAATCGAGGCGACGAAGGCGCAGCGGGCGAAGGTCGAGGAATGTGCCCAGCGCGTGCTTGAGGCGCGACAGGGACATCTGGACAGAGGCGCCGCGCTTGCCGACATCTACGATCCGCTTGTCACACCCTTTGCGCTGGTGAAGGCTCACCAAGCCCTTGATCGCGCCGTCGACCGCTGCTACCGGGGCGCGGCTTTTCACAGCGAGCGCGAACGAGTCCAATACCTCTTCCAACTCTACGAGCAACTGACTGCTCCTCTGGCGCCGGCTGCGCCTGCGAAGAGGACGCGGAAAAGCGCAAAATCGAAGGCGGGCCGACCAGGAATGTGAACGCCGTAGCAGAGATGATCGGCAATAGACATACACAATACGACATCGTTATCATCGGCGCGGGGCTGGCTGGGCTTTCGGCTGGGGCGTTGCTGGCTCGGCGCGGGTGGCGCGTTTTGTTGCTCGAACGTTCGGGCAGCGTGGGGGGGAGGGCGTCGTTTGTCGAGCGCGACGGGTTTGTGTGGGAGTATGGGCAGCATTCGCATCGGCTCGGCCCGGACGGCATCGCGGCACGGGTCTTTCGCGAGTTGGGCGAGACGATCCGTTGGAGCGATCCGGCGGGGCATCGCGCGTATCTCTACCGCGACGGACGCCTGTATCCGCGTCCGGAAGGACCGCTCGGATTTCTGCGGTCGCCGCTTCTGTCGTTCCGGGCGCGGCTGACTTTTCTGCGCGTGTACAAGCGGCTCCTCGGCGAAGATCCCGCATTGTGGTACAGTTCTACATTGCTCGAATGGTATCGCGAGCGGTTTCGCGATCCCGAAGTCGAACGGTTGCTCTCATTTCTCGGCCTGACGGTTATGCTGCCTTATCCGGAGCGCGTTTCGGCGGGCGAGGTCATCCAGTTCTTGAAACGCGCGGCAAAAGCACGCGTGAAACAGGGCGAACCGGCGGGCGGCATGAAGCAGGTACTCGGCACGCTCGAACGGGTCTTCGCAACGTATGGCGGCACGTTGCACCGCCATGAGCGTGTGCAAGAGATCCTCGTAAAGGATGGCGCGGCGGTCGGCGTGCGTACGGACGCCGCGATGTACGAGGCGTCGAAGGTCGTCGCGGCGTTTCCACTGTTCCGCCTCTTCGACGCGATTTCGGAACGATGGTTCGCATCGGATTTCGCCGCGTACGTCAAGGGGATTGTGCCGTCATCCGGCGTGAGCATCGATTTCGTGTTCGACGAAGCGCCGACGCCTTATCCCGGTAGTATCCTCGGCGCCGATTTGCCATTGTGGGTCAAGTTGCGCAGCAACAACGCGCCGGACATGGCGCCGGAAGGGAAATACGTCAGCACGTGGGGACTACTGCTCGAACCGGGCGTCGCAGCGACCTCGATGGAGGCGGACCGCATTGAAGCATGCATCAAACGTATCATGGAAGAGCTATTTCCGGGGTGTCTGGGCAATGTCCGTGGGCAACGGCGGTTGCTCATCCCGGTTGTGAACGGCAACATATTGACACCCGCACAATCCTATCCGTGCAGGCCCGATATTGCCTCGCGCGATGTTCGCGGGCTATTCTTCATCGGCGACACGACGCGCGGCGAAGGGTCCAGCGGAGACATCGCGTTTTCGTCGGCGCTCAAGCTGGCAGGACTATTGGGTGGTAATGAGGAAAGGATGAAGGATGAACAAGGAATTCAGGAGTCAGGAGTCAGGAGTTAGAATGGCGCTGCCGCCTCCGTTCATTCTGTCTCCTGACTCCTGAATTCCTTGTTCATCCTTCATCCTTTCCGCTAACCGTATGTGATTGGAGGACAGGCGATGCGTTTGTCATGCAGCACTTTCTGGTGTCTTGTTATTGTTGCTCTTGCCATCTGGGGGGCGTTTGCGTACGCGGATGAATATCCGTTGAAGGTGTTTCCGCCGGAGCACAGGCAAATGGTGGACGCGGAGACGGGCGCTACGCTGACGTTTCTCACGTCGGACCCGGCGGCGGATACGAACTTCTATTTTCACGAGCGGTCGTGGTCGGCGGACAGTTCGATCGTCTTCTTCAACTCGAATCGTGGGGAAGGTGGTCTGATGGGGTATCTCGCGCAGACCGGTGAACTGGTTCGATTCACGACTCCGAAGGGGCCGGTAGGCAACGCTACCGCTGCAGTCAAGCGCAACAGCGTTTACGCGGTGCGCGGCAAAGAAATCCTCGAACTGACCCCGGCCATCAAGCCGGCCAAGAACCCGGCGAAGAAGCGTTCGCGCGTGACGGTCAGCGAGCGGGTGATTGCAACCCTGACGACGTTTTCGCCGCATACCGCCTTGAACGAGAGTTGCGACGGCACGCATCTCGCCGTCGGCGTCGACAATTGCGACGGCACGGACGGTCCGGGAATTGTCACGATCGATGTCGAGACGGGCGAGGTCAAGACGGCCTGCAAGTTTCCGAAAGACCCTGGTTATTCGGGTCACGTTCAGTGGAGCCGGACCAATCCGAACCTGCTGAGTTTTGCGGGTAAAATCGAGCGTCTGAACGTCGTTGATATTCGCGACGGCAGCGTCCGCATGCCTTACAAGGCCATTCCCGGCGAATTGGTAACGCACGAATCGTGGTGGGTCGACGATCAGTTGATGTTCTGCGGCGGCGTGCATCCGAAGCCGACCGAAGACAGTCATGTGAAGCTTCTCGACATTACGACTGGCGAGGTGCGCATGGTTGGCGCGGGCGCGTGGTGGCCGGACGCCACGCCGGAACAAATCGCGAAGCTGAATTGGTGGCATGCCTGTGGCAGCGCAGATGGTAAATGGGTTGTGGCCGATAACTGGCACGGCGATATCATGTTGTTCGACGGGCACACGACGCGTCCACATTTGCTGACGGGCGGACACCGGACGTATGGCAAGGGCGATCATCCGCACGTGGGCTGGGATCGGAAATCGGAGCAGGTCGTCTTCACGTCGCACAAGCAGGGCAACTCGGATGTGTGCGTCGCTACGATTCCGGCGGCGTGGCGTCCCGCGCCATGAGCGATTCGGCGAGCCGGACCAGTTTTTTCCGGTCTGCACGATTGAGTTTGCCTTCGATGCGCCGCAGTTGTTCCGGCCACGGAAAGAAGCGGCGCGGGATCTGAAAACGCGGCAGCGCCGTTTCGAGTTTGGCGCGTAGGTATTCCGCGTCGAGCGCGGGTTCCATCAGCACGAACGCGACGGGTAACTGGCCGAACTCCGCGTCGGGGACCGGTACGACAACCGCCGCGCCCACGCCTTCGATTGCGCAGAGGCGTTGCTCGATCGTTTCGGGCTGGATGTTTTCGCCGCCCGCGATGAACATCCGGTCCTTGCGTCCCGTGACGCGCAGATAACCGTCCGCGTCGAACGTGCCCCAATCGCCCGTTGCGAACCAGCCGTCGTCCGTCAATGGACGCTTCAAACGCCCGTCGGCGTGGTAGCCCAGAAACAGCGATGGTCCCCGCACCTGGATCTCGCCGCTGCGTGCGATACGCATCGTATCGGGCGCGAATGGACGCCCTGAAGTGAGCAGCTTCTCGAGCGGATCGCCGGGGCGCGTCGCGGCGATCTGACTCGCGGTTTCCGTCATGCCGTAACTCGCGTATATCGGCAGGCCCAACGCGAACGCGCGCTGGATGAGCGTTGGCGGGATTGCGCTTCCGCCCAGCAGAATGCCTTTGAGCCGCGACAGTGCTTCGATACCGCGGTCGGTGCGCAACAGGCGATGGAGTTGTGTCGCGACGAGCGACGCGTGTGTAACGCCGCATCGCAGGATGCCGTCTTCGATGGATTCGGCCGGCGCGGGGATTGCCACGGTTGCGCCAACGAGCGCGCAACGAAACAACACGCCAATGCCCGCGACGTGAAACAGCGGCAATGACAGCAACCAACGGTCGCCGGTATCGAGCGGCATGTTCGCGTTGGCCGTTTCGGCGCAGTATGAAAGTCCCGCGCATCCATGCAAGGCCGCCTTGGGTTGGCCCGCGCTGCCGGAGGTGAAGATGCAGAGGCACGGCGTGTTCGTGTCCGCGTGCGAATGCCCCCTTTGATCCCCCGCGCGTATCTCGCTTAGCGCGCGGACTTCGATGTCCGGTATGTCGATTCGCGATGGGAGGAAGAGGTGTGTTGCATTCAGCGGCTGGAGGATGTCGAGAATTCCGCGCATGGGCCAGCGCGGACTCATGGGGCATGCGATGGCTCCCGCGCGCATGAGTCCCATCAACAGCAGCACGTAATCGAGGCTCTGATAGGCCGCGATGCCTGCGAAGGCGCCGGGGCGAATTCCCCAGGCGCGGATGTTTTCCGCCGCCATGTGGAACGCCGTTTCGTACTGGGCGTACGAGATTGTTTCGTTTGGCGCCAGTAGCGCGCAGGCGTTTGGGCGCTCCGATGCGTGCCTCGCGATGGCGTCGAACACGTCAGCCACGATACACCTCTTCGAGAGCGTCGAGATTGCACGTGCCCACGCACGCATCGACCTCGTCCAAATCGAGTTGGCCGCCGCGAATAACGAAGCGTCGCGTCAGCACATCGGCGGCGAGCCAATCGTACGTGTCGAGTCCGACGGGGATATCTTCCTTGGTCAGCGCGCTGGCCAGGTGCGCGAGCGCGGCGATGCCAGCTCCGGATTCGAAGCAGGCGCTGACGACGGGCCGGATTCCGAATTCGAGGGCTTCGTTCGCGATGCGTTCGCAACGCCGAATACCGCCGATCAGCGTGGGCTTGAGCACGAACGCCGAAGCCCACGCATAGCGCGCCGCCCAACCGTTCGCGGCGCATCCCTCGACGACCGTTTCATCCAGCGCCACGGCCAATCCGCTGCGCGTTGCGAACTCGGGCAGACGTTCCGGCCCGGCCAGCGGCTCCTCGATGTACTCGATAACTACGTCGCGAATGCCGTCCGCGAATGCCATGGCCTCGTCCCACGACCACGCGCGATTGGCGTCCAGGCGGAGCATGACGTCGATGGGCAGTACGGCGCGAATCGCATGCACGCGCCCGATATCGGTTTCGACGCGCTCCTGCCCAACCTTGACTTTGACCGCGCGATAGCCCTCGGCGTGAAAGCGCCGCGCATCGGCGAGCGAATCGCCCGTCCCGCCGATGAGGCCGTTGACCGAGACGGTTCGGCGCGTCGTACTGTACAACCCGAGCGAGCGTTCGCTGCCGATGGCGTGCCGGAAAGAAAACGTTGCGCATTCGATGCCGAACTGCGCCGACGGCGTCGCTTCGAGAAACGCAAGCGACTCCTCGCGTTCCGTGGGTTCCTTTGAAAGCTGGCCCAGCAAGCCTGCCCAGCGGATTACGGCCGCTTGCGCATCGTCCACCGTCTCGCGGCTGAATCCCGGCAACGGCGCGATGTCGCCGTAGCCGGTTCCATACGGACCGCCGAACGCGAGGATCAGTCCCACGCGCTCGCGGATCTCTTCGCCGCACAACCTGAGCGGTTTTGCAAGCGGCAAGCGGTAACGATACAGGCTGACTATCGGAGCGTCCATGCGTACCATCCCACGGAAAACAGGATCGCGAACAACAGAAGGAGTTGGCCGGTCCGGGCCAGCGCGGCATTCAACGACGGCCCGTCGGTCTTCGTGAAGACGGTCCGAATCGTCGGTAGGGCTGCGGCCAACGCGAGTATCGATGCCATGACGCCCCAACGTCCCGTGCGCCATGCCAGCAACAACGGAATGGCCGCGCTTGCCACGATCAGCGCGCTCGCGTATTCGATGCGCGCAAAAGTTCGCCCGAAACGCACGGGCAACGTTCGCTTGCCGGCTTGGCGATCCTGCTCGATGTCGCGCAGGTTGTTGACGGTCAGGATCGCGACCGAGAAGAGTCCCGGCGCGATGCCCGCGATCGCGACTTCAGGCGGCAACGTCAACGCTTGCACGTAATAGGTGCCGCCGACCGCGATCGGTCCGAAGAACGCGAGCACGAAAAGGTCGCCGAGGCCGAGATAGCCGAGCGGATATGGACCGCCCGTGTACAACACGCCGCAGAGAATCGATACGAGGCCAATCGCCACGAATGGCCAGCCGCCGCGCCATACGATGTACAGCCCCGGTGCGCAGGCCGCGAGGAACACAAGCGCGGTCGCCAACCGCATGACGCCGGGCGCGATCAGTCCCGCTTGAACGACGCGCATGGGGCCGATACGTTGCTCGGTGTCGGAACCTTTTGCGGCGTCGAAGTAATCGTTTGCGAAGTTCGTGCCGATCTGAATGAGGATCGCGCCCGCCAGCGCGCACAACGCGCCCAGCGCATGAAAGCGCCGATCCGCCGCCGCCATCGCAGCGCCGATAATCACCGGCGCAATCCCGGCCGCGAGCGTCTTCGGACGCGCCGCGATCAACCATATCGACAACGAGGATCGAGGCATGTGCGTCATGGTCGGCGCGGGAACTGGCCGAAGTCGGGCGGACGTTTTTCGATAAAGGCGTTGCGTCCTTCCTGGCCTTCCTCACTCATGTATAACAGCATCGTTGCGTCCCCCGCCAGTTCCTGCAACCCGGCCTGTCCGTCGCAGTCGGCGTTCATCGCGGCCTTGATGAAGCGCAACGCGATGGGGGAGTTGGCCAGGATTTCGCGGCACCACCGGACGGTCTCTTCTTCGAGGCGTTCGAGCGGGACGACCGCGTTGACGAGGCCCATATCGAGCGCCTGTTGCGCGTTGTACTGGCGGCACAGAAACCAGATCTCGCGCGCCTTCTTCTGGCCGACGATCCGCGCGAGATAGGCCGAGCCGTAGCCCGCATCGAACGAACCGACGCGCGGGCCGGTCTGCCCGAACACGGCGTTGTCCGCCGCGATGGTAAGGTCGGCCATGAGGTGGAGGATGTGGCCGCCGCCGATGGCATACCCCGCGACCATCGCGATGATAGGTTTGGGGCAGGACCGCATCTGCCGCTGGAAATCGAGCACGTTCAGCCGCGCCAC
>CAIYET010001073.1 GCA_903925285.1 Candidatus Hydrogenedentota bacterium
GACGCGCGGGACGGTCACCGAATGCGCGCGCGTCCTGTGCGAGGCTGGCGCCGAATCCGTAGATGTCTTCGCAACAGCCTTCGCTATAGACAATCCCGGCGTTCGTGATGTGTGAACCAAAAAAAGGCAGTCAGTATTCAGGAGTCAGAATTCAGAATGTTGAAAACAGTGGGCTTACACACGAGACTCGGCGACATTTGAGCTCACCCAACACCGGCGCGGAAGCCTTGCGCGCGGCGCGGTGAATGCTTTCGCGCTTCGAATGATACCGTAACCTGTTGCCATTCTGAATTCTGACTCCTGTATTCTGAATTCCTACTGCTTTTTTAGGGTGAAAGATATTTGCCCCTTCCTGATTTAGCGCACTTCACCCTTCATCCTTGGCGTCTTCCGGCCACCCTTCCGCGCCGATCAGGGGAACGAAAACACAACCGATGCTTGCGGTTTCCTGAAAGCCGGTTGCGGTGCGGCGTATGACGGCGAGGTGCTGAACTTCGCGGGGGCCGACGGGACAGACGAAGCGTCCATCAAGCGCGAGTTGCGTCTTCAACGTCTCCGGCACAAACGGTCCTCCGGCGGTCACGATAATCGCATCATACGGCGCATATTCGCGACAACCCAGCGTGCCGTCGCCTACGACTACGACCACGTTCTCATAACCCAAGGCGTGCAGACGTTGGCGGGCGGCCTCGGCGAGCAGCGGCACACGTTCGACGCTAATCACTTCCCGCGCAAGCATCGCGAGCATGGCGGCCTGATAGCCGGAACCCGTACCAATTTCCAACACGCGGTCCGTAGGCTCGAGTTCGAGCAGTTGCGTCATGACGGCCACCATGTAAGGTTGCGAGATAGTCTGGCCCTGTCCGATGGGCATGGCGCGATCATCGTGCGCGCAGTCTACGGATTCAGGCGGCACAAAGGCGTGGCGCGGCACTTGGCGCATGGCATCGAGCACGCGCGCATCGGTCACGCCCCGGCAAGCGATTTGCCGTTCGACCATTTGATCGCGTTCGCGCTGCCACATGGATACCTTACCCACCCATCGTAGCGCGGGCCAACATGCCCACGACGATTGCACGGGCGATCCATACGACGAACAAAGCAAGCATCGGACCGTAATCGAGAACGCCGAAGCTGGGAAGCATGAGCTTCTCCTTGGCAATCGCGCGCATCGAGCGGACGAGCGGATCGGTGAGCAGGCATATCCAGCGCACGCGGGGATTGTCCATGTCGACCTCCAGATACGGCGCAAGCATGCGCAACAAGAGCGCCATCATGTAGAGCGTAAACGCCACGTTTGCGGCGCGACCCACAATGTCCAACAACGATATCTCCATCACAACGAAAACTCCCGCACGACCCGGTAGATTGGCCCTTTCGGGGTCAGTTCGCTTGACAATAATGTCATACCGCACACCTCGAATGCACCCGCGTCGAAGGACGCTTCGCCATCCAGCGCGTCCATGAGGGGCCGCGCGGTGCGCGCGTCGCGAATTCGGGCAAGCGTCACGTGCGGATGGAACGCCTTGTCCGGCGGCAAACCGATGGCGCGCGCGGCATTTTCGGCGGCGGCGTACAACTGGGCAAGTCCCCCCTCGAACGGCTCGACCCCCACCCACAGCACGCTGGGCTTGCGCGCGTTGGGGAAGACGCCTATCCCTCGGACATGCAGCGGAAAAGGCGGCGTTTCCTTACAGGCCTCGGCCAGCATTTCCACCAATTGCGCCGCTTGATCGTCCGCAATATCGCCAAAGAATCGCAGCGTCAGGTGCATGTTTTCTGGACGCACCCAAGACGCCTGCGCGCCGTATACGCGAAGCCGGCGGCTCAATGCTTCGACGGGGCCTTTGACTGCTTCGTCGAGTTCGATTGCGACGAAGGTTCTCAACGCAATGCCTCCCATCCGGCCTTGAGCCGCGTCCATGCTTCATCGTCCGCGCAACGCTCCGGTATGCCGATATCGGCCACCACGAGGCGTCCGACGTAAGGTTGCGCCGACAGCGCCAACAGGCCGGCCTTGGCAAACTGGAAAGTAACGGTCACGGCAGCCTTGACGCAAACGCCGCAGGGCGCGCCCGTATCCGCATCGAGTCCCGACGGCAAGTCGACGGCGACGGTATGCACGGCGGGCCATGCCGCGATGGCCGCGCGATAAGGCTCTTGCACATCGCCCCAAATGCCCGTTCCCAGAAGCGCGTCCACAAGGACGGACCTGTCCTGCAACGCCGCCACCGCCTCGGCGGCATCCGATGCGCTTCGTGCGACACATATCGCGCCGCCGAGCCGCCGATACACATTCATAAACAACGCAGCATCGCCCTCGAGCCGCGCCGGGTCCGCAATCAGCACGACACGCGTGTCCCATCCGGCCAACAATGCCAGACGCGCCACGACAAACCCATCTCCCCCGTTGTTCCCCTTTCCGCAGACCACACCAACGGAACCCCGCGCCAACTCGCGAAACACGGCCATCCCAGCATTGTTCATCAAGACCGCGCCCGGAATACCCAGTTCCAGGATACACCGCCGATCCGCTTCACGCATTTCCAAGCTCGTAACACATTTCATAGCGGCTCCTCCTAGACCAAGCGATGATCCTAGCACTATAATGCTACATTACCTAAAGTATTACTGACTAGAATAGCGCTCTTGAATGTACGAAAAGCGCCAAGCCAAGCCCACCACAAAATCGCTTCATTACAAACGCGAATCTCAAATCTCAGATCTCAAATCTCAGATCTCAAATCTCAGATCTCAAATCTCAGATCTCAGATCTCAGATCTCAAATCTCAAATCTCAAATCTCAGATCTCAAATCTCAGATCTCAGATCTCAGATCTCAGATCTCAAATC
>CAIYET010001074.1 GCA_903925285.1 Candidatus Hydrogenedentota bacterium
GTGCCGCTAGTCGGGCTGACCGACAACCAGCCAACATCGTCGGAGAAGCTGTAACTCAAGGTACCGAGTCCGGAGTTCCATACTTGGAAGCTCTGGCTGGATGGGTTCTGTCCCTGCGTGCATGAAGGATTCAAAGATGAAGGACTTCGCCCGATTGACGGAACGGCTGGGTTGACTGTAAGGCTGACACCGATGGTCTGGGGCGTGTTCGTAGCCCCGGTGGCGGATATAGTGATGGTGCCGCTGTAGGAGCCCGCGGATAATCCGGACGTGGTGTAGTTGACTGTAATCGAATCATATTCACCGGTCGACGATCCGCTCGTTGGACTCACGGAGAGCCACGTGGCATTATCGGAAAGCGTGTAATTGAGCGTACCGTTTCCTGAATTCCAAAGCGAAAACGATTCGCTGGAAGCGTTGTAGCCTTGCGTACAACCTGGGTATAGCCAGGATGGGCTTCGTCCAATGGAGGGTGAAGCGGGCGTTGAGATCGTTACGGTGATCGGGTCCGTCGAGGGGTTACATGGGCCGTATGACCCGTAGCCATCCTTTCCCCACGTGTAGAGTTGATACTGCTGGTCCGGCAAACCAGACATGTTCCAGGTAGCCGTCCACGGGGCGGAAGTTAGCGTTATGTACCACTTTCCATCGGCTGCCTGCGTCCAACCGGAATTCGATCCTTGAGAGTTGTTCGTAAGCCCATATACATAGAACCGCATCCACTGAATTCCTTGGGGATCATTGGCGCTCATCGACATGTCAATGCGCCCGTTTGTAATGGTCTGGCCATTCGAAGGCGCACTCCACGTTGAATTGGGCGCCGTTTTGCACACAACACTATTTGCTCTCGTGACTTCTCCAAAGGTACCGGCTCCGTCCTTCGCGCAGAGGATAACGGTATAAGTCTTGTCTGCCATGCTGTCAAAATACCAAATTGCGGAATAGGGCGCTGTAGTATCATCAAAGTAATACTGCAAATTCGGCGCATCGTAGATCCATCCGGAGCCGGTGTTTGTTCCCTGCTCCGTCGGGGAATCGCCGGGGCGCACGTAAAAACGTGCAAAGCTCACGCCGTGAGTATCGCTCAAGGTTGCATTCATGGTCATGGAGCGCTGTTGTGAATAAATCTGATTCGTTGTTGGGGAGGTAAGGCTACCCGTAGGAACAGTCGCCCAGCAGACTGACGCAACAGAAGTCAATGACAAGAAGAGTATCCACGAGACCAACTTGACGACATTTGCCTCCCGCTTCGGAAAGTGCAACATGGTGTTTCTCACTCCTTGATTTCCCACCTTCATTTTACCTCCTGATGTCATTCAGTCCCGCTTCAGCGGGAATTGGACAACCAGCGGTTTTCACAAGTAAGTACAGTCAGCCGCCGTTTCGGTCTTTATGGTGCGCTTCTTGAGGCATGAGCATGTCTATCATCCGATGAGAGTTCTTTGGGAGGAACGTGACACCAATTGCCTCTCACACCCGCCCTTTACTTACCGTCTGATGAGTCCCACCGGGTTATCCCTTGGCCGGTTCCTCGCCGGGATTGCCAGCATTTGTTTCGCTCAGTATTACCAGCTTCTCATAACGGCCTGTTGATTGCAAGTTTTCCTCGGCGCCCAGCGCCCGAGATAAGACTTTCAGACCGAGAAACCCCGTGCCTCTTGTTCTCTCTTTCTTGCCCCCGCCGCCAATGCCATTCTTTCCGCTATCATTCTCCGAAGCTGGTTCTCGTTCAAATCGAGCATCCCCTTAGCGAAGATCAAGCAGGCGCTGGCGAAACTGGGCGACATGCGCCCCGGCACGCTAGATACCGAGAACTACAAGGCCGGTCCTGGTAAGAGTGTGCACTTTGTTAGCCTCCTCAATCACGCTGTTTTTGCTCTGCTACCAAGGATGACTCCAATCCCGGCAAGCAAAAAGCCGCCGCCTACCGCCATTATTAGATATCCTGCTGTCTTGTCGGACTTGAGGTCCTCGGGTGCTTTTTGATGTGAAAGCTGCTCCAATAGCCCGACAGCGGCGTCGGTGAGCGTTGGCTGTGTCTTCTGATACCCGAAGAGGGATAACCCCAAGCCGATTATCGCAAGTATGACACCAACAATGACGAACTCAGGCCGAATCATCAGTATCGTCCTCCAGGATATATTCCACGATATCATCGTCGCTATTACGCATGGGCCAAGGACCTCACCGCAACGTCACCGGAGCACGGAGCCACAATGGTCGCACCTCTTCCCTTTGCTGTCCTCGCTGAAAACGGCGCTACAGTTCTTGCACAAAATAATGCCCTCCGAACCCTGGCCGTTGCTCTTGACCAATTGGCGCTCAGATCTTTCAGGGGCTCCGGAAGTTGTATTACCAGTAGTCGTATTGTTGGCCGCTCCGAAAAGCGCGAGGATAACCCCGACAATTGCACCAACAGCCCCGCCAGCCGTCCCGAAGTAACACAAAATGATATACGGTGGTGGCTGAGATCCGAATGCCATGCCGAGAAAGTTTCCGAATGAGTTCGACCATACCGCCACAACGCCAAAGCTCAAGATTCCGATGATGGCCGAGATGCCGAGAACCGCAAGGCCGGTCCTGGTAAGAGTGTGCA
>CAIYET010001075.1 GCA_903925285.1 Candidatus Hydrogenedentota bacterium
CATACACGTCGTGAATCCGGTATGAGCGCAATTCCTGTTGTTTCTTTGCCACGTCCGCACGCTCCTTCGCGTCGTCCAGTTCCCGGATCAGCGCGCCGAGTTGTTCCTGGGTGTCCTTCGTCAACCGCCGCCAGACCTTCAGACGCTTGGGCGAGTTGGCCTGCTCGAACATGCGGTCGGTGATGGTGTAGTGTTCGCCCTCGGCGTAGTAGCGGCCAAACCCGCTCACGTGGCTCGGCTGCCCCACCACCTTGACCAGCTTGACGCCGATAGAGTCGGCCTGGACCTGCGTGACCGCATACACATGCAGATCACAGTAATGGAAGTCGCGCAGGATGATCTCGCCAGCCTTGATCGAACTGAATTGCGGCACTGACCGGAGCGCACCGATGAAGGCTTGAATCTTCTTCTCTACGGCTTTGACGCTCTGGATGGCCTCTGATTCCGTCGTGGTCTGCATGTTTTTATATCCCAAAGTCGTTCGAATGTTTCGCAGGCGAAGCGGTAATCGCTCCGCGACCATGATGTTCGTCCGGCATCGCGCATGTGCCGATTACCGGCGTCCAATCCTGCGGCCTGTGCCAGTTCGTAGGTCAGTTCGGTAAGCATGTTTACTCCGCGTTGAGGAACGCCCGGATCGCCTTGTATGTGTATGGGATTCCGAAGTGTTTGCAGGTCCGTTTGACCCCCGCGCCGTCCTTGTTGGCGCTGCCTGAATCGAGGCCGAGCGTCATCTTGCGCGCGAGGTCTTCCGGCGTGATATGCGCGGCACTAAAGGCGTATTCAGGATCGTTCGCGAACAGATCGCGGTACTCTTGGGTGAGCTGTGCACAGAATGCGTCAAGGTGTTTCTGGGTGGCCATGATGTTTTCTCCGTCGAAATGTGCCGCGTTACTGGCGCGACACAAATATATTACCACATTAAAGTGTCGTGTCAAGGGCGAGGAGAGAATTTTTACGCTTCCACGGGTTCCGCCGCCTGAACCGCGTCGGACTGGAGCGCATTGATGGCAGCCTCCAGTTTGCGCTTTTCCAGGATGCACGTCTTCAGGGCGTCTTCGAGCTTCATCTTTTCGCCGCGAAACTTGGCGGATTCAACCCGCGCGGCGTCCAACAGCTTTTTGTTCTCTTCGGCGTTCTCTTCGAGCACGGCGATCCTCATCTTCCGCTGCGCCGCGATCTTCTGGATATTCGCCACCTGTTCTTCGCGCGCCGTCACCAGCCGTTCGCGTTCGCTAATGTTGGTCACAGCCTGTTCACGCGCGTAGACTTCGCGCGTGCGCTCTGCAAGGCTCGATTCCTGCTCGGCCACGCGCGCCTCGCGGATGCCGATCACCCGCATACGTTCATCGATCTGTTCGCCGAGTCGTTCGGCCAGCACGACGATCTGATCCTTTGGCTCTACTTCAGGTCTGACTGCTTCGTTCGTTTCCATCGTGTACTCTCCTCACCCTTGTTGTGCGCCGGTATCGACCCGCGCGAAAATTATTCACACAAATGTTGCAGTAGTTCGTCCAGACGATCCAGAAACTTGCTCGTTCCAAAATCCTTAGAAATGATCTCTCCATGCGCTCTTAATTCACGCAGACCAGTGAGCGCCAGACAGAGTTCTTCGAGTCCGTTGTCGCGCTCGAAGGATTCCTTTAATGAGGTGAGTTCAGACTTGTTTGGCCGGACCCCATCGTTGTCCACCAAGTGCCAGCCTTCGCCCTTAATCCGGTGCATGATTCGTTCGCCAAGTTTCATGGTGATCA
>CAIYET010001076.1 GCA_903925285.1 Candidatus Hydrogenedentota bacterium
CCGCCATCCGTGCCCACTTCAATGGCCGCCCCGTTCCTTCTCTGTTGCTGGATTCCTCCTGATTCCTTACTCAGTCACCGGAGGCAGTTCTTCGCGGAAAATGCGGTTCACCTTGTGAACGGTTACGCTGTTTCCGGCACGCAAGACCGGGTGATACGAGTCTGGAAGCTTCGAGATGAGCATTCAATACCTGTCGCGCGCGACCAGCATACGTCGGCAGTGACGACGATCTCTATCACGCGCGACGAAAGATGGATCGTGTCTGGGTCATCCGATCACACCCTCAAGGTGTGGGATCTCAGGAACAGGCGGTGTATCCATGTCTTGCGAAAGGCGGGGTCTGTTTCGTCGGCATGCATGGTCGATGACAGGAGGGTCGTCTGCGGTTCTCTGGGAGCTGTCGCATTATGGGACGTTGGGACTGGACGTTGCGTCTGGGAGAGACAATGGGAGCAAGGTGCTTGGGGAGAGGACCTGGAAAGGGTAGAAGCGATTGCTGTTACACCGGACCGCAATTACGTCGTGGCAGTCTCTGAAAATGGGAGTCTGAGAGCTTGGACTGTGCAGGAAGGGTGCAACTGCCTGGAATTGCCCTATACCCACTTCGGTCGGGCGCCCAAAGTGTGGTTGGCGGGTAGTGGTAACCGTGTGGCGTCTTGCGACGCCCTCGGAAACTCAATTGCAGTGTGGGAGTTAAGATTGGGTAGACGGAAAGACCCTCTGGCCCGTCCGCTTCGTAGGTGCCGTGTTGCCGATGGCCTACTTGGTTCAGTGGCGATCTCATGGGATGGCGCTTTGGTAGCGGGCGGGAACTGGAGAGGACTGCGTTTGTGGAAAATAGCCACAGGAGAGTACAAGCAAGTCGTCGGCTTGGGATTCTTCGAGGACGACAGCATCTCACTACAGCGGGACTACATAGTGCTTGGCAGACGGAATGGACTTCTTAAGATCCTGGATATGCGCCTCGGAAGGCTTACCTGCAGTCTTACCTTCGATACCCCGATAACTGCTGTGACGGCAGTAACTCGGCAAGGAGTGTTTGCATGCGGCGCAACCGATGGCCGTGTTCACATTGCGAAACTTGTTGTTTCACGACAAAGCCAACGATGATTAGAAGGAGCGAACGAAGGGATAGGACCCGTCATTGGCCAATCTGCAATTGCGCTGCATTCACGTGGGTGCCATCGAACACAGGACCCAAACGGGCACGCTGTCCCGTGGGCGGGCAGGAGTTCGCGCCGCCACTCGCCGCCGTCGTTGCCATTCAGGAAAGGAGACAGCCGTCTTCGCCAGGTGGCTACGCCGTACCAAGGAAGTCCGGAGAAGTCAGAAGCGAGGATTGTCTGGCCTCGATTTAACCGCCTCTGCCTTTGCTGAACCGGGGTTACTCAGCATGTGTCCGCATTGTCAACACCCGGTCCAGTTCAGCCAGTTATTCTCCGCCGCGGAGGACTACGCGGATGTGCTCCGGGCTGGGGAAAGGGAGAAGTCCGGGGGGAAGTGATCAGTAACCAGAAACCAGTCGTCAGTGATCAGTAAACCGTGGTCAGGGAGATGCAGAAGTCCGCTACGGCAGCAGGGCCTTGAGCCACCTGGGTATCGGGGGGTTCAGACTCACCCGCTGACCGTTCTGAAAGACGGCAACCTGGCGGAATGGGGTTCGCAGGTCGTCGTTGTCGAAGATCAGCGCATGCGGGAGTTCGCGGAGAGCGGCTTGGAGATTGGCCAGGGTGCGGGGGAAACGGGCGATCAATTCATCGGCCGGCACGTCGTGGCCGCCCTGGGAAACGCGCATGGCGACGCGCTCTTCGGAAACGGCCGGCCCGGAAATCCCGATGAAGCAGAGCACCACGGTGTAGCCGGCTTTCGCCGCCTCCTTCAGAAAAGCCAGTTTGTCGCCCACAGGATCGGAGAAGACGGTTTCGAACACGAAGCTTTCGTGCTGCTGCACCAGTTGGCGGCGGAGCGCGTCGGCCACTTTCGCGGCAGCGTAGGGATCGAGG
>CAIYET010001077.1 GCA_903925285.1 Candidatus Hydrogenedentota bacterium
CATGGCTGCTCGTCTGGCCACCCGCGTCGTTGCCATTTCAAGCGCCGTCGCCGATTCCATGCCCGAAGGCGGAAGCCGCGTCCGAACAATTCTCAACGGCATCGATCTGTCGGAATACGACGAGCTGCCGCAATCTGATTCCCTGCGTGCCGAACTCGCAATACCCTTCGACGCCCCCATCGTTACGACCGCCGGACGCCTCGAACCGTGGAAAGGACAACACGTCTTCGTCGAGGCCATACCGGCTATTCTGGAACGACATCCCGAAACGCGATTCCTAATCGTCGGCGGTCCCGCGCTCAACAAGCCTGAATACGCGCCCATGTTGCGGCGTCGGTGCGAGGAATTGGGCGTTGCGAAACAGGCCTTGTTCACGGGCATTCGATCCGACATCCCCGCCGTATTCGCGGCCTCCAACGTGTTGGTACTGCCTTCGGCAACCCCGGAACCTTTTGGGCGAACAGTCGTCGAAGCCATGGCCGCAAGATGTCCCGTCGTTGCGACGGCAGCGGGCGGCCCCCTCGAAACGGTCGCGGACGGCGAAACGGGCTACCTCGTACCCGCCAACGACCCAGCCGCGATCG
The DNA here is from genome assembly GCA_903925285.1 of Candidatus Hydrogenedentota bacterium. Lineage (GTDB taxonomy): Bacteria > Hydrogenedentota > Hydrogenedentia > Hydrogenedentales > SLHB01 > DSVR01. Next base: position 585 of record CAIYET010001077.1, read on the forward strand.
CCGCGAAGGTCAACGCCATTCTGGACGACCCGTCCACCGCGCGCGTCATGGGCGAAAAAGGGCGCGCGCGCGCGTATGAACATTTCTCGCTGACGCGGCTCGTGCGCGAGGTCGCGGACTTACTCGAGGAAGCCGCCACCCACAGATAAGGATTCCCGAACATGTCAAGACGCGCCAAGATAACGATTGCCGGTGTTTCCTCGGTCATCACGCTTTTGCTGACCCTATGGCTCATCGCGTGTTGCGTCGCGGCGGGGATGGTTGTCCAGCCCCGGCACCGCACCTTCGACGATCCCGCCTCAATCGCTGGAAAAACCGTCGAGAACGTTACCATTACAACCGAAGACGGCATCGCGCTGTCCGCGTGGTACGTGAAAAACGCGCCCGACCGCGCCGTGGTGTTTCTCGCCGGCATCGGCTCGGACCGCCGCCAATTCAACACGCGCGCCGAGTACTATTTGTCCTCGTTGGGATACTCCGTGCTCATGCCCGATTTGCGCGGAACGGGCAAGAGTGGGGGAGACCTGGTTTCGATAGGTTGGCACGAACGAACAGACTTGAAGGCATGCCGCGCGTTCCTGCGCGACCGCGGTTTTCGCTACATCGGCGCGCACGGGATCTCGCTTGGCGCGGCCACGATCTGCTACTCGCTCAAAGAAGTCACCGGCCTCGCCTTCGTGGTCCTCGAATCGAGTTACGACACCATGCAGCACGCCTTCTACAACCGCGTCGACCTATACCACGTTCCCCGTTTTCTGGTGTATCCCGGAAATTGCTTCATGTACTGGCGTATTGGCGCACGTCCCGAAGAGATGCAGCCCCTGGCCTTCATGGACTATTGCACGATGCCGACATTCATTATGGCCGGCGATGCGGAAGGATTCTTGAAACTCTCCGAAACAATGGATATCTACAACCGTTGCGCTGCGAAGATGAAACAACTCCACATCTTCAAGGGCGCCCATCACGAGAACTTCCTGCGCCGCTATCCCGACGAGTTCAAGTGCGAACTCAAGGCCTTTCTGGATGACGTTTCATCCGATTGGCCGGCGGCGGTGAATCAATAGGACTACCCCGAATGGCGCCAAGATTGGCACATCTCCTCTATCCCCCTTCCTTTGTGAGTGTCTATCGCCTTGCCGTTTCCGGTATGCTATGAATGATGATGCGGGTGGCCAAACCGAAACGGATGCAGACAAGGAGAAGACTCGTGAGAAATGCAGCAATGTGGGTAAGTGTTGTGACGGCTGTCGTGCTGGTCGCGGGACTGGCAATGAGCCAAGGCGACAAGGCAGACCAGAAGCGGCTACGGCACGTCGTGTTATTCAAGTTCAAGGACACGGCGAAACCGGAGGATATCAAAACCGTCGTCGACGCGTTCCGCGCGCTGCCTGCGAAGATTCCGGTCGTCAAACGTTTCGAGTTCGGAACGAACGTCAGCCCGGAGAACCTCGCGCAGGGTTTCACGCATTGCTTCTTCCTGACCTTCGGGTCCGACGCGGATCGCGATGCGTATATCGTGCATCCGGAACACAAAAAGTTTGGCGAGCTTCTGCATCCGTACTTGGATAAAGTCCTCGTCATCGACTATTGGGCGGAGAAGTAGGACAAATCAGATCACCCCTCAAGCGGGGAACGGAATGGAGGCACCTATGCGGGTAATCGCTGTTTTGGCAATCGCGTCGCTATGTTCGGTCGCCGCGTTGGCGCAGACGACGTTATACGTTGCGCCAAACGGGAACGACACGTGGTCGGGCGCGGCGGACCTGAATCCTGAAGGGACCGATGGGCCGTTGGCGACATTGGCGGGCGCGCGCGACCGTATCCGGGCGTTGCGTGCGGACGGCAAGTTGGCCGCGCCGGTACGCGTGCTGTTGCGCGGCGGCGCGTATTACGTGACGGAACCGGTGGTCTTCGATCCGGACGATTCGGGCGCAAAGGACGTGCCGATCAGCTATGAAGCCGCGCCGGGCGAGCAACCGGTCATCCACGGCGGGCGCTTGATCGCGGGTTGGCGACAGGAAGGCAATCTGTGGGTAGCAGACGTGCCGGACGCGCGCGACGGCAAATGGCCGTTCGGGGCGCTCTGGGTAAACGGCGAACGGCGTACCCCTGCGCGCACTCCGAATCCCGCGCATGCATGGGGCGATGAACCGGTCGAGACCGACACGTTCTACATCGCGGAAAACATCTCCGAGAACGATCCCAATACAGGAAAGGAAGTCAAGAGTTCGACCCGATTCAAGTACGCCGGAGGCGATCTCAAACCGTGGGCAAACATCGAGGATGCCGTGGTTGTCGTGTACCACTCGTGGGAGACCGCGCTGCACCGCATCAAAAGTCTCGATGAAACGAATCGCGTCGTCGAGTTTACCGGCCCATCGGCGTGGTTCTTCGGCTACTGGGGCGGCATGCCGCAACGCTATTACGTCGAGAATATTCTCGAAGCGCTCGACCAGCCCGGCGAGTGGTATCTGAACGCGAAGACCGGCACGCTTTACTACATGCCGATGCCGGGCGAGGATATGACGCAGGTGGAGGTCGTCGCGCCGGTCGCGCGGCAACTGCTGATCATCGAGGGCAAACCCGCCGAGGGCAAGTGCGTCGATTACCTCCGCTTCAGCGGCATCCGCTTCATGTATACAAACTACCCGCTCGAACCGCAGGGCCACAGTGACAGCCAGGCAGCGGCTTCGATCAATGGCGCCGTTCAGGCGACCGGTGCGCGCTTCTGCTCGTTCGACCGTTGCGACGTCATGCATGTGGACAACTACGGCGTGTGGTTGCGCGCGGGCTGCCAAGACAACCTCGTGACGCATTGCGAAATCGCCGACCTTGGCGCGGGCGGTGTGCGCATCGGCGAATGCGGCGATCCGCGCGTCGATGCCGAGGCCGCATTGCGAAACGTCGTCGACAACAACTTCATCCACGACGGCGGCAAGACGTTCCGTGGCGCGATAGGCGTATGGATTGGCCGGTCGTCGTACAACCGCATCGCGCACAACGACATCTCCGATTTCCGTTACACGGGCATCTCGGTCGGCTGGTCGTGGGGATACGCGGCCACTTCCGCCAACCACAATATCATCGAGTACAACGATGTCCATCACATCGGCCACGGCCAGATCGGCGACATGGGCGGGATCTACCTGCTCGGCGTCGCGCCGGGAACCGTCATCCAGTTCAACAAGTTCCACGACGTAACGGCGTACGCCAAAGGCTACGGCGGCTGGGGCATCTACTTCGACGAGGGAAGTACGGATCTCCTCGCCGAGAACAACGTCGTGTACAACACGCTGACCGGAACGTTCCATCAACATTACGGACGCGACAACCGCGTGCAAAACAACATCTTCGCGTTCTCGCACGGACCGCAGATCATCCGTTCGAGGCCGGAAGAACACATTTCGTTTTTCTTCGAGCGCAACATCGTCTATTTCAACAACGGCCAACTCCTTGGCAGCAATTGGAGCAACGACAACTTCTACCTGGACAAAAACTGCTATTGGGACGCTTCGGGCGACGATTTCGATTTCGCAGGGCGCGAGTTCGACGAATGGAAGGCGCTTGGCCACGACGTGCATAGCGTCATCGCGGACCCGCTCTTCGAGAATGCCGCCGCGCTCGATTTCCGGCTGAAACCGAATTCGCCCGCGTTGGCCGTCGGATTTGTCCCCATCGACCTGAGCCTGACGGGCCTGTACGGCGAGCCGGAATGGACCGCGAAACCGGCGCAGGTCAAACGCGAACCGTTCCCAATGCCTAAACCGGCGGAACCGAAGGTCATCAGCCAGGATTTCGAGTCCGTCGAGGTCGGCGCGAAAACGCCCGACGCCTATTCGAGCGAGGAAGGCGCGGGCACGGCGCGCGTAACGGATGAGACGGCCGCGTCCGGCACGCATAGTCTCAAGTTCGCCGATGCGCCCGGTCTCGCGCATGCCTTCGATCCGCACGTTGTCTATTCGCCAGCCATTGTAACCGGTACTGTAAAGGCGCGCTTCGCGTTGCGCATCGAGCCGGGCGCGCTCATGTTTCACGAATGGCGCGACCGGCACAATCCGTATCGCGTCGGCCCGAGCCTGTGGATTAACGGAACGGGCGAACTAACCGTGGGCGGCAAAGTACTCGCGACGCTACCGCCGAGTCAATGGGTATCGTTCGAGGTCACATGCTCGCTCGGCAAGACGGCCAACGGCACGTTCACGCTGGCGATTACGCTGCCCGGTCAAGCCCCGAAAGTATTCGAGGGACTCGCCTGCGGCAATCCGGCGTTCCGGCGTCTCGACTGGCTCGGATTCGTCTCGAACGCCAACGACACGGCTACGTTCTATCTGGACGACGTAAAGATCGAGGAACTCCGATAGGCCGTCGATTGAGCGTCGAAGACGGTGGTACAATATTGGCACGGAGGCCGCGCCTATGCATAACGAATTCACTGCCATGATCGAGAAGGACGGCGATTGGTTCATCGCCTACTGCCCGGAGATTTCCGGAGCAAACGGACAAGGCCGGACTGCCGAGGAGGCCAAGAGCAACCTCGGCGAAGCAATTGCCTTGATCCTTGAAGACAGGCGGCAGGATCTGCTGCGAGGCATTCCCGCCGATGCGCTCCGCGAGGTCGTCACAGTCGAATGAAGCGCGAGGCGCTCCTCAGGCTGCTGCGACATTCGGGCTGCTACTTGAAGCGGTAAGGTCGCGCTCATTCCCTTTGGTGCAATCCGGAGACGGGTCACATTGAGGCTGTGCCGCGACATGTGGAGATCCCCGATCTGTTGGCGAAGAGGATATGCCACGCCTTGTCGGTTCGCGAAATCGTCTGAGGCTTTGATGGGAGACACAGGCATTGGGAAAGTCGGAATCTTGCTGCATCGTTCGTTCTATGGCCGTCGCGGACACGGAACAGGTCATCCGTCTGTATCGGCAACTCGACGATTGGCATGTATTGCTATATCCCGATATATTTACAGTTCTGGATGACGACACGTCGTCGGCCTATTCGCTTCTGCGAATCGAGCGCTTTCCCGACATATTGGTCGCCGAGTGCGAAGGGACCGTCGTCGGATTCCTTCAACTGTATGTGCGCAAGACCGGCGACAGTCCTGTAGACAATCCGCTCGAATACGCACAGGTGGACAACATCGTTGTGGACGAGCGGCATCGGGGCATTGGTTTCGGACGGGCGTTGCTGGATGCCGCGAAGGATTGGGCGAAGGCGAGAGGCATACGCCGTCTGCGTGTTGGCGTATATTCGACCAACACGCCAGCGGTGAGAGTCTACGAGAAAGCGGGATTCGAGCCGCTGATTACGGTATTGGAAATGAAGATCGCGTAACAGGCAATGATTTGAAGGAGGGTTTCGTCATGGCAGTTGGTTTTTCGGTGCTTGCGTGCGGGTTGATGATGGCGCAGTCGGCTTCGGGCGAGGCGGCATTTCGACCGCCGGCAATTCCGTTGGTGACGCATGACCCGTATTTCAGCGTCTGGTCGATGACGGATAAATTGACCGACGGATGGAGCAAGCATTGGACCGGCGCGAACATGGCGATGTGTGGCATGGCGCGAATCGACGGCAAGACATACCGGTTCGCGGGCGAGTTGCCGAAGGATACGCCCGCGATGGAGCAGACCTCGGTACAAGTCCTGCCGACGCGGACGATTTACATATTCGAGACCGGCGGCGTGCGGCTGACCGTAACGTTCTGTTCCCCCGTGTTGCCGGACAAACTCGAATGGCTCGCACGGCCCGTCACGTACGTCTCGTTCGACGCCGCCGCAATGGACGGCAAGGCGCACGAAATGAGCGTCTATCTCGACACGTCTGCGGAATGGGTCGTCCACGAAACCGCGCAGCAAGTCGTCTGGGGGCGCTTCACGATCGGCGGTATGCAGGCCATGCGCATCGGGACGAAGGAACAGCCCGTACTCGAACGCACCGGCGACGACACGCGCATCGACTGGGGATATCTCTACATGGCCGCGCCCGCCAATGCCGCAACGGTCATGTCGAACGACAAGACCGCCCGCAATGGGTTCGCGGAAAAGGGCGTCCTGCCGAATACCGACGACCTGCGCATGCCGCGTCGCGCGAACGACGATTGGCCGGTACTCGCTTCCGTTCTTGCATTGCCCATCAAGGCGGACCAAGCGGCGTCGGCGCATCTGCTTCTCGCATACGACGACGACTACGCCATCGAGTTGTTCGAACGCAAGCTCCGGTCCTATTGGCGTCATTTCTCGCCCGGTATCGACGAACTGCTGCAAGCGGCCGAGCGCGATTACGCCGACGCGGTCAAGGCCTGCGCGGCATTCGACGAGGTGCTCATGGCCGGCCTCGAAGCGGCGGGCGGCGAGAAGTATGCACGGCTATGTGCGCTGGCGTATCGCGAGGCGCTTGCGGGCCAAAAACTCGCCGCCGATTTCGACGGCGCGCCGCTCATGTTCCCGAAAGAGAATTCGAGCAACGGCTGCATCTCGACCGTCGACGTCATCTATCCCGCCGCGCCATTTTTCCTCCTGTTCAATCCCGCGCTGCTCGAAGCGCAATTGAAACCCGTCCTCGACTACGCCGCATCCGCGCGCTGGCCATGGCCCTTCGCGCCGCACGACCTCGGTTGCTATCCGAAAGCGAACGGACAAGTCTACGGCGGCGGCGAGAAGACGGAGAAGAACCAAATGCCCGTTGAAGAAAGCGCCAACATGCTGATCCTGATGACCGCAATCGCGCACGTCGAAGGCAACGCCGACTTCAGCGCGCGTTACGTCCCGACGCTCGCAAAATGGGCCAACTATCTGCTCGAAAAAGGACTCGACCCCGAGAACCAACTCTGCACGGACGACTTCGCCGGCCACCTCGCGCACAACGCGAATCTTTCCGCGAAGGCTATCGTCGCGCTCGCTGCCTACGCGCGGCTGTGCGAGCAATTGAAACTCGCGGACGACGCGCATCGCTACCGCGCTGCGGCGGAAGACATGGCCAAGCGATGGGCCGAGATGGCCAACGACGGCGATCATTACCGCCTCGCGTTCGACAAACCCGGCACGTGGAGTCAGAAATACAACCTCGTATGGGACCGCCTTCTCGGCCTGAAGTTGTTTCCCAGCGAAGTCGTCGAAAAAGAGATCGCGTACTACAAAAAAGTCCAGAACAAATACGGCATCCCCCTCGATAACCGCAAAGACTACACCAAAACCGACTGGCTCATCTGGACCGCCACGCTCGCGCAATCCCGCGAAGATTTCGACGCCCTCGCCGCGCCCACGTACGCCTTCGCAAACGACACGCCCGACCGCCGCGCCCTCTCCGACTGGTACGATACCAAGACCGCGAAAATGGTCGGTTTCACCGCCCGTCCCGTAATCGGCGGCCTATTCATCAAAATGCTCGCGGACGAAACCACCTGGCGCAAATGGAGTAAAGGAGGCAGCCAGTAGCCGAATGTGGAACTGGCAGGAATTCAAGAAGCTTCCGGGACTGGAGTAGGCTTGTCATGGATCGAATTCCCCGTGTTGTATCCGTCGCCGCCATTGGGGAAACGGAACTCCTGGTCCATTTCGACAACGGAGCCGACAAGGTTTACGACCTGACACCCTTGCTGTCGAAACCGCCCTTTCAGATGCTCAACGTTCCGGCCTTTCGCAAAGCCGTCACCGTCGATCCGGGCGGATACGGCATTTCCTGGAACGATGACATCGACCTCAGCGAATACGAGCTGTGGACCAACGGCCAAGACGCCTCAAACGAGTTGTTGAAGCATACCGCGTGAAAAGAAGTTCCTCTCGCAACCGCCAAACGCGGTGGGTGAAACGTAACGGAACCCTCGAAAGCGCGTGCCGACTGAAGGCATGTTCTTGGGCAGGGCGCTGACATTTATTACCGAGAAGCCCAGCAAGTTGCCGGAAGCGTCCACGCGTTCCATAACCGCGTCGTTGCCGGTTTCGCGCATATACCCCGGCGCTTTCGAGAATAGAACCTCGAGAAAGTCTTCAGGCGCCGTAATCTTGGCGAACCGGTGCGGCACGCGATCCAATGCTTCGAGCACGTCTTCGAGTTGTTCGATCACCAAGGCGGGGTCATACATAGCGCGCCTCGCGGAGAATACGCGCCCTGACGCGCGGATTCATGTGTGGGCGGAGCCGGACCACGTCGACGCGGCGCGCGAGCAACGTTTCGAGTTCCTGGCGCATTCGCGACGTGCGGAAGAGGTTCGGCGCGTCGGTTTCGAATACGACGTCCACATCGCTGTGCTCGGTGGCTTCTCCTCGTGCGAAGGAACCGAAAACGCCGAGCGACGCAGGGCATACTCCTCCACCCGACGCTCTTTGAAGGCATTCAAGGCCGCCAACACGTCTTCGCGGGATGGCAAGGTATCTTTCATGCCGCCTCCTTCACGATACGAGCATACGGCTTCGCCGCCCCTCGCCGCAAACGGAACCCTGCGAGATTGCGTACAGAAATCATGCGCCGACTACCATAGCACGATGTGGCGCGATTATGCACTTGGCGTGATGGAGGGCAGACGGGGCTTGGCGGTTCGGTGGGTTCCGCTTCGCTTCACCCACCATGCGCGCTCCAATACCCGCAAATTCCTAACAAAACGTATTCAAGTACCGCGCGCCGTGGATGAAGCCTTGTTCGCGGCTGAAGGTGTTGTCTTCGTGTTCGATGCTGATGACGCCTTCGTAGTTGTTCATCCGTAGATGGCTGATATATTCGCCCCAGTTGATGTTGCCGAACCCCGGGACGACGTACCGCCACCAGTCGTGTGCGTAAACGCCAACATGCGCGCGGGCTTCGGCGTCCACGAGCGTGTCTTTTCCGTGGGTGTGGAAGATGCGGTCCGCGAACATCGTCACCGGCTTGAGGTGGTTGCACTGTTGATGGACGAGGTGGGACGGGTCGTAATTGAGTCCGAAATTGGCATCTTTGATCGTTTCGAACAGGCACTCGAACGTGTCGATGCCTTGCAGGCAGGTCTCGAAATAATTCTCGATGGCGATCTTGATGTTTTTCTCGGCGGCGTAGGCGATAATCGGGCCGTGTACCTTCGGCAACACCTTTTTGATCGTGTTGATCTTGTTCATGTTCGGCGCGGCGGACCCGGTTTGCATGCAGATGACCGGTACGCCCAGGAGGACTGCGGCGTCGATCATTTTCTTCGCGATAGCCTGGACTTCTTCCATCTTGCCGGGTTCGGTCGCGTCCATGTAGTTTGCGAGTGCGGTGATTTCGAGACCGCCGCGGTCGGCGAGCATTTTCTTGAGCGCATCGGCGCGCACGGCGTCGAAGGTCATCGGGTCGAAATGGGGACTGCCCGGCTCGGCCACGATTTCGAGACATCGGATCCCGGCCTGTTTTGCGAAATCGAGAACGACTTCGATGGGATCGCCACCGAACGGCCCGGTCAACATACCGACGCGAATGCCCTGCGGCTTTGCAACCGGCTGCGAACCGTCCGCCGCCGCAAAGGCCATACTGCCCACTTCATTGATCGTCGCCATACCCACCGCGCCTGCCGTAGCGCCAAGAAATCCCCGCCGCGATAACGGATCCATCATTCATTCTCCTCGTTGTGTTGTGACTCGTCCTTCAATGCGTAATCCTGGAAACGCGGGCGCGTGGTCCAGCGAAAGAATATGGTCAGCAAGGCCAGTGCCGAGCCTAGGATCGCGCAGACGAATCCGCCTACGTATGCCCCGACCGCTAGGGATCCCGATCGCAATTCGAGGCCCAATCCGACGCCGCACAGGCCGATTATGGCGAGGATCAAACCGGTCAATACGAAATCTTGTCGCGAATACGCCTTGTACCGGGCGGCCGCTTCCGATACGGCCGTTTCCATGCGCTTGGGCGATGCGAGCAGGTCGGGTTCGCGTTCGAGGCGTTTCAAGACCGCTATTCTCACCTGGTATTTGATCCAGACGACACCGATAGCCCGCGTCAGCACATACAGAACCAACGCGCCGACGAGAAACCATGGAAACAATAACAAAACCGGGTTCACGCGCTTTTCCTCGCTTGCGATGTTACGAATCCGCAAGACAATATAGCAGGGATCTCACACCGACTGCACGGAAGAGAGGCTGTAGGCTTTAGGCTGGAGGAACCGCAAATGCAAATTCCAAATACGACAACCTAAAGCCTAAAGCCTACAGCCTACAGCCTAAAGCCTAAAGCCTCTTCTTACATCTTTGAGCGTCAGTTGAATCGTGGTCGTGTCGCGGAACGTATTGAAGCCGGCGGTGAACGCAACGTCCAGCAACGGCGCGTCGGCACATGCGCTCAACGTTTCCGCCATGCCGAAACCCACCGCGTGCAACATCGTCGGACCTTGCTGGAGCATGATTCGGGTGTGCCCATTTTTCAGCGCGGAATACGAGTTGGGCAATGGGCGCACCCCGTATGTACACAAGACTGGCGTGGGATTGCCGTGGCCGAACGGTTCGAGACGGCCCAACTCCGTAATAAGCCGGTCGGTGATTTCCGAGAACGAGACGATCGCGTCGACGATCAAAGGCGGAATGCCTTCGCCATCTTCCGAAGCCGACGGCGTCTGCGACGCGAAGGCTTCGCGAAAAGCATCGATATTCCGTTCCTCGATGGTAAACCCGGCCGCCGCCGCGTGCCCGCCGAAGCGTACCATGTGCTCTTTGCAGCCGTTCAGCACGCGCATGAGGTCCACGCCGGGCATCGAGCGCGCCGAGCCGCGTCCGAGGCCGTCCACGTCCACGGCGACGAGTGCTACCGGGCGATGGAATGCGGATACTAGGCGTGCGGCGACTATGCCGATTACGCCCTGATGCCAGCCGCGCCGCGCCAGCGCAATGCCATGGCGGGGCACGCCGTTCGCTTCGATTTCCGCGACGGCCTCGTCAACTATCTGTTTTTCGATGCGCTTACGATTATTGTTCGCGGCATCGAGGTCGCGTGCAATGGCCATGGCTTCCTTCGGATCGTCCGTCAGGAGTAGCCGGAGCGGAAGATCGCCGGTGCCCAGTCGGCCGGCCGCATTGATGCGCGGCGCGAGTTGAAACGTAATCTTCTCGGCGACAATCCCGTCGAGCGATTGCTTCGCGACCGCCGCTAATTGCTTCAGGCCCACGCGCGGCATACGCCCCATGCGTTTGAGGCCGTACGCCGCCAAGACCCGGTTCTCGCCAAGCAGCGGCACGACGTCCGCAACGGTGCCCAGCGCCGCGAGATCGATTTCATCCGTGACGCCGGTCAGCGCGCGAATCAGATAGAACGCGACCGCCGCGCCACACACGTTGTATGCCGGATGGGTCGGCCCCTCGCGTTTTGGATTGATCACCGCATAGGCGGACGGCAGCGCCCCCTCCAATTGGTGATGGTCCGTCACGATCAAGTCGATCCCCGCAGCCATGGCTGCATCCGCCGCGTCGCGCGCGTTGATACCGTTGTCCACGGTCACGATCAGCCGTACGCCGTCCGCGCGCGCCGTTTCGACATGTTCGGGCGCGATGCCGTACCCTTCGACCAGACGGCTGGGCAGCGCATACGTGCAGTTTGTCAGGCCAAACCGCCGCAGGCCGGTGTACAACAAGGCCGCTCCCGCGATGCCGTCCACATCGTAGTCGCCGAACAGCAACACCCGTTCGCCGCGTTCGCGCGCCAACTGCAGACGCTCGACCGCGCGGTCCATGTCCGTCAGCGAAAATGGATCGCTCAGCATGTCCATGGAAGGTTGTAAAAAAGAACGAGCCTCTTCCTGCGAAACGATACCCCGCGACGCCAACAAGTGCGCTAAAATACGCGGCACGCCCAACGCGCCGCACAACGCGGAAACGGCCTTTTGATCGGCCTCGATCACCTTCCATTCGCGATTGGGGTTTGGGGTTTGGGGTTTGGGGTTTGGGGTTTGGGGTTTGTGGTTTGGGGTTTGGGGTTTGGGGATTTGAGATTTCAGATTTGAGATTTCAGATTTCAGATTTGAGATTTGAGATCTGAGATCTGGGATTTGAGATTTGAGATCTGGGATTTGAGATTTCAGATCTGGGATTTCAGATTGAACTGGCACGTTGCACTTCGCACTCCGCACCAGCGTTACAATCCGCCCGACTACTTCGTCGCTTGTAAGGTCGGTCGTGTCGAGATAGACGGCATCGTGCGCGCGTCGTAAGGGTGACACGGCCCGCGTCGTCGCCTTCTCGTCGCGGACGCGGATCGCCTCGCGGAGTTCGTCTTCGTTTACCGTCTGGCTCTTCTGCCGCAACTCGGCGGCACGCCGACGTGTGCGCGCTGCGATGGACGCGTCCAGATACACCTTGCAGGCCGCGTCCGGGAACACGACCGTGCCCATGTCGCGTCCTTCGGCGACCGTCGGACGTTGCGCTCCGAATTCGCGTTGAAGCTCGACCAGCGGTGCGCGCACGTCGGCGTTCTCGTCGAGTTTGTAGACGAACCGCGTTACTTCCGGCGTCCGAATCGCTTCGGTCACGTCGCGGCCATCCACAACTATACGCTGCGTGTCGTCGTTGGTCGTCATTTCGAGACGCATCGCCCGCGTCGATGCCGCTGTAGCGGCCGGATCGTCCAAGTCGATATCGTGTTGGAGCGCGCGCCATGTCGCCGCGCGATACATCGCGCCCGTATCCAGAAATGCGTAGCCAAGCATCGCGGCCACACGCCGCCCAATCGTACTTTTCCCTGCCCCGGCAGGCCCGTCGATGGCGACAATGTGACGTATAGGCTCCATTCGCGAATATCCTTTTTTTCAAGAGCGCAATCGTAGCACGCCCGCGCCCCAAGACTGAAATGGTCCGACACACACCCGCTCGGAAAGCGTGTCGCACTGCATTGGCCATATCGTCTAAAATGTATGGCAATTGATGAGGGCATGTGGTTCTCGTTCGAGTGGCGTGCAATGCCGACTGGAATCGCACCGGTTCGGTACGACTCTTGGGGCATGGAGGAAAGACTGTGATCGACCGGTGGTCCGCAAGATTAGGGCAGCGATCATTCTGTTTGCTGCTGGTTGGGTTTGGATTCATATCGCAAGCGCATACGGAGGTCCCCAAGGTGGCTTATGACTTGAAACTGTGGTATCGGGCGCCGGCGGTGGAATGGACTCAGGCGCTGCCGATAGGAAACGGCCGTATGGGCGCGATGGTGTTCGGGACGCCCGAAGAGGAGCATCTGCAACTGAACGAGGACACGCTGTGGACGGGTGGTCCGCACGACTACACGAATCCCGATGCGGCCAAGTATTTGGCCGAAATGCGCAAACTCATTCTCGAAGGCAAGGAGAACAAGGCGGAAAAGCTTGGCGGCAAGCACCTGATGAGCATTCCAATCCGTCTTCAATCCTATCAGCCCTTCGGCGATCTGAGACTGAAGTTCCCCGGCCATGAGCGAGCGGTCGAGTACCGTCGCGAGCTTGATCTGGCCGAGGGGATCGCGAACGTGAGTTACCGAGTGGGGGACGGCGTGTACATTCGCGAAATGTTTGCCTCGAACCCGGATCGAGCCATCGTGATCCGGCTGACGTCGGAGCGGGTGAATCGGTACTCGTTCGACGTGCTGCTGACTAGTCCCCATCCCAATACCCAAACCCGCCCGGACGGCGATAACGGCCTGTTGATGACGGGCGAGTTGGGACCGCAGGGAGGCGACAAGAAAAACAACGGCGCGTGGGAGGGAGAGGGCCTGAAATTCGCTTCGGCGTTGCGCGTGATAGTCGAGGGCGGCACGGTATCGTTCGAGGAGGATCGCTGCTGCGTCCGTAAAGCGAACGCGGTGACGTTGGTCCTTACGACTGCCACGAGCTTCAAAAATTACAAGGACATGAGCGGCGATCCCGTCGCGGCGGTCGAGTCGCAAATCGCGGCGGCGGCTGGCAAATCGTACGAAAAGCTCCGTGAAGCCCACGTGGCGGATCACACGCGCCTCTTCAATCGCGTGACGCTCGATGTGGGGAAGTCGCAGACATTGGATCGTTCAACGGACGAGCGGCTCAAGGCGTTTTCGGCGGGGGATGACCCTCAACTCGCGGCGCTGCATTTCCAATTTGGGCGATATCTGCTGATTGCGTCGTCGCGGCCCGGCGGACAGCCGGCGAATCTCCAGGGCCTCTGGAACGACAAACTCGATCCGGCGTGGGGGAGCAAGTGGACGACGAATATCAACACCGAGATGAACTATTGGCCCGCAGAGACGACGAATCTTGCCGAGTGCCATGAACCGCTATTTGGTATGCTCGAAGACCTCCGCGTCACGGGCGCGCACACGGCCAAAGTACATTACAACTGTCGGGGATGGGTCCTGCACCATAACAGCGACTTGTGGCGCGCGGCGGCGCCGGTGGACGGTCCTTGGGGCATTTGGCCGATGGGGGCGGCGTGGCTTTCGCAGGATTTGTGGGAACATTACGCCTTCACCGGAGACGCCGATTTCCTGCGTCAACGGGCCTACCCGATCATGAAAGATGCGGCGCAGTTCATCCTCGATTTCCTCGTGCGCGCGCCCAAAGGTTCACGCTTCGCGGGGAAACTCATCACCGTCCCGTCGCATTCGCCCGAGAACAGGTACGAGAAGCCCGATGGCGAAAAGGCCGTACAGACGTATTCGGCCACGATGGACACGGAAATCATCAACGACCTGTTCACGAACTGCATCGCGGCCGCCGAGACGCTCGATACCGACAAGGCGTTTCGCAAGACATTGCGCCGTACGCTCGATAAACTCGTGCCGTTACAAGTCTCCGCGGACGGGCGCTTGCAGGAATGGGTCGAGGATTACAAGGAACCCGAACCCGGCCACCGTCACATGTCGCACATGTTCGGCGTCTATCCCGGACGCTGGATCACGCCCGAAGCCACGCCGGAACTCGCAAAGGCCGCGCGCAAATCCCTCGATGTCCGGTTGGCGAATGGCGGCGGCGGGACAGGTTGGAGCCGGGCATGGCTCATCGGGTTGTTCGCGCGGCTCGAAGACGGCGACGAGGCCTACAAACATCTCGGCCTATTGTTCGACCGCTCGACGCTGCCCAACCTGTTCGACAATCATCCGCCGTTCCAGATCGACGGAAACTTCGGCGCCACCGCCGGCATCGCCGAAATGCTCCTCCAAAGCCACGACGGCACCATCCATCTCCTACCCGCGCTACCGAAGGCATGGCCCAAAGGCAGCGTAACCGGCCTGTGCGCACGAGGCGGCTTCGAGGCCGATATCGCCTGGAAAGACGGCCAACTAACCCAAGCCGTCATCCACGCAAAGAACGCCGGGACATGCAAGGTTCGCTATGGCGATAAGACGGTTGATCTGAATATCAAACCACAGGGCAGTTGCACGCTCAATAGCGCGCTAGAAGGCGAGTAGAATGGTCTGATTTGGAGTGCGGCGGCTGCGACGCCGCTTTGGATGGGCGAAGACGGAG
>CAIYET010001078.1 GCA_903925285.1 Candidatus Hydrogenedentota bacterium
GACCGGTCTGAGCTTACCATCGCGCGCCTCCGTTACTCTTTGGGAGGCGACCGCCCCAGTCAAACTGCCCACCATGCATGGTCCTGAACCTCGTTTCGAGGCCGCAGTTAGACATCAGGATCACAAAGGGTGGTATTTCAAGGACGGCTCCACGAAAGCTAGCGCCCTCGCTTCAAAGCCTACCACCTATCCTACACATCGCAGTCCTAATGCCAGTGCAAAGTTGCAGTAAAGGTGCACGGGGTCTTTCCGTCTGACCGCGGGAACCCCGCATCTTCACGGGGAGTTCAATTTCGCTGAGCCTGTGTTGGAGACAGTGGGGAAGTCGTTACGCCTTTCGTGCAGGTCGGAACTTACCCGACAAGGAATTTCGCTCGGATATTCTCCCATCGGTTTCCCGATGAGCCGGACTTTATCTTGAAACGTCTGTCCCACGGTTCATTCCGGCGGCAATCTTGCGGATGTCCGCAATGCCGTCGGCCGTGAGATGCGCTCCTTTCTCCATCAAGAGAAGACAATCGCGGAATTTGAGAAAATCCACGTTCTTCTTCGTCTTGAGCGGATGAAGCATGAAGAAAGGAATGATGCGTTCGAGCAGATGATCCTGCGCGCGAACGCGGTACGCCATGCGGTCCCCATGATTTACGCGGACAACGCCGCATCCGAAATGCGCCTTCAGCGCATGGAGGATTTGAACGTCGCGTTTATGTTGGACCACGGTGAATTCGGGAAGAACCTGGAACCCGGCGGACATTTCGACGTGAGGATTGATGCTCACATGAAAGCATCCTTCTCCATCGACAAATCCGACGATCCATTGTGCTTCTAGATTCATGACACGTCTCCCAAACATGAAGTCTCTGAGGATTTCCGCTTCGTCTCCGGGTTGGAGCTTTCGCGGATCTTTCCTGCGGATTGTCCCCATGTCCGCCAGATTTTTACGGCCGATCTTGCGACCGGCTCGTACTGGACGGCTGTAGAGGAGTTTCCCGCATATAGTTTGGTTTTACTAAGGCTAGCGAGTTTGCGTGACTCGTTGTCAACCTTAGGACCGTTATAGTTACGGCCGCCGTTTACCGGGGCTTCGATTCGACGCTTTCACATCTCCTCTTAACCTTCCGGCACCGGGCAGGCGTCAGACACTATACGTCATCTTTGGATTTCGCAGTGCCCTGTGTTTTTAGTAAACAGTCGCCACCCCCTGCTATGTGCCCCCGGCTTCCACTTGCGTGAAAACCGGGCCCTCTTCTTCCGAAGTTACGAGGGCAATTTGCCTAGTTCCTTCAACACAGTTCTCTCAAGCGCCTTAGCATACTCTGCCAGTCCACCTGTGTCGGTTTGGGGTACGGGCTACGCGGGAGCTATTTCCTGGGACCACTTCGCGGCCTGCTCAATCCAGTAAGAGCAAACAACTTACATGATCCGTCACTACCCGCTGGCTCAGGAATGTTCACCTGATTCCCATCGGCTACGCCTTTCGGCCTGGCCTTAGGGGCCGGCTAACCCTGCGCAGATTAACTTGACGCAGGAACCCTTGGACTTCCGGCGAGAGGGTCTTTCACCCTCTTTATCGCTACTCATGTCAGCATTCTTACTTCCGATACCTCC
>CAIYET010001079.1 GCA_903925285.1 Candidatus Hydrogenedentota bacterium
AATTAAAGCAGTGCAAGAAATGGAACGTTCAAATAGCTGATTGCAGATATAGACCCCTAGACCAAACTTTTGACAACTATAGCCCTATCAAAAAACAAACCGGCGAAGATTATTATATTCATCCCAAGTGGACTGACAGGCAAATGAAGCTTTTCAGGAAAAAAGTAAGGCAACAAAATATTGTAGTCAGGCACGGATTTACTTCTTATAGCTCAAGACTAGAGCGGCTTGGTGTCAAAAGGGCGCATCAAAGCAGGAAAGATTCAAAAACGCTCCTCTCCCGATAATATAAATGAATTATTTTTTAAAATACTTTTTACTTTTCCATCGCGACTTTCGCTCCCCCTTGAGGTTTGCAGCTTATCGAACGGTGTCGGGTACTCAGGGGACAGACAAGTGGATGTCGTAATCTCGTCGGCTTGCGAGATTCGACTCTCTAAAATCTATTACCCGGACGGATTGCCATCGGGGAGGTATCTCGGTGGCTTTTTTATTTCGAGAGGGCTACAATACCGCCTAATTATCCGATAGAATGTCAGTTACATTTAGCGAGGGACTGATTATGCAATGGGTTGCACCGGCGGAAAAGAATGAAGCGAACGATCTTCTGGAAAAGCGGTTGTGGGACGCTGCGGACCAGCTCCGGGCAAACTCCGGGCTGACCTCCGCCCAGTATTCCCAGCCAGTGCTGGGCCTGATCTTTTTGCGGTTTGCAGATAGTCGTTTCAAGGCACATAAGACCAAAGTAGAAAAGGCCGGTAAGACATCCCGCCGCGGTTCACGAGCTGACGATCCTGCCGCTTATCTTGCCGAGGGCATTGTTTATCTTGCGGTCGGGGCCAGGTTTGAAGAGCTTCTTTCCTATCCTGAAGGCGGTAAAGGAGGAAAGTCTCTGGGACAGGCTATCAATGAAGCCATGAGGGCCATTGAACGCGATAACCCACAGCTTGCCGGTGTTCTTCCTAAGACCTACGAAGTCTTTGAGTCCCGGACGCTTGCGGAACTCCTTAAGGTTATTTCCACGATCCCGGCCGACCTTGAAGGCGACGCCTTTGGAAAGATCTACGAGTACTTTCTTGGCGAATTTGCTATGACTGAGGGACAAGCCGGAGGGGAGTTCTTTACACCTACCGCGATCGTTCGTCTTATTGTGGAGATTCTGGAACCCTTTCACGGACAAATCCTCGATCCTGCGTGTGGATCGGGTGGTATGTTTGTTCAAAGCGCACGGTTTGTTGCCGAGCACCGGAAGAACCCCTCAAACGAGATCAGTATCTTCGGCCAGGAAAAAGTTGATGCTACTGTGCGTCTCTGCAAGATGAACCTTGCGGCGCATGGTCTTGAGGGAGATATTAAACAGGCCATTACCTATTACGACGACCTCCACAAGGGCACCGGCAAATTCGACTTTGTTCTCGCTAATCCGCCGTTCAACGTGAACGCCGTGGATAAAGAGCGGCTTACAGCCGAAGTCGGACCCGGCAAGCGGTTTCCTTTTGGATTGCCTCGAAACGACAACGCCAACTATCTATGGATTCAGCTCTTCTGCTCCGCCTTGAACAATAAAGGGCGCGCTGGTTTTGTGATGGCTGGCGGTGCGGAAAGCGCTGGAGGATCGGAAAAGGAAATCAGGAGACAGCTTCTTGAGTCACAAGCCGTCGATGTGATCATTGCTGTTGGGCCGAAGTTGTTTTATACGGTTCCATTGGGGTGTGTATTGTGGTTTCTTGATAAGGGGAAGAAAAAAACATCACGAAGTGATAAAGTTCTTTTTCTTGATGCGCGACATATTTTTCGTCAGGTGGACCGAGCCCATCGCGATTGGACTGCCGCACAAATTGGTTTTATGGCCAATCTCGTTCGTCTCTACCGTGGAGAGGAACTTGACTTCACCTTGGGTGGCGATGAAGCCGCAACGAAGCTTAGGGAAATCTTCGGTAAGAAACCAAAATATGAAGATGTTGCAGGCTTGTGTAAGGTTGCCACGCTGAAACAAATTGAAACGAAAAGCTGGAGTTTGAATCCCGGTTTTTTTGTTGGAGTTGCGTTGGGCGAAGATGTTAGCGATGAAGATTTTAAAGAGCAATTCGGATCGTTCAATGGAGAGCTAGAAAGTCTTAATGCTAAGGCGAGGGACCTAGAACAAACCATTGCTCGTAATGCGGCGGAGATTCTGGAGACGTGACGATGGAAATGGCGACGCTCGAATCAGTCTGCACGCGGATTTCGAGCGGTGGAACTCCCTCTCGGAAAAAAGCAGAGTATTTCGAATCTGGTGTAAATGGCCATCTCTGGGTTAAGTCCAAGGAGCTTCTCGATGCCAGTATAAGCGAGACCGAGGAGACCATCACCGATGAGGGGTTGCGCAATTCATCTGCGAAGTATTTCCCGAAACATTCTGTTCTTGTCGCTATGTATGGGGCAAATGTTGGCCAGCTTGGATGGCTGAAAAAACCCGCAACCGTGAACCAAGCAATCTGTGGCCTCGTCCTTGATGAGACTAAAGCTGATTGGCGATTCGTATTCTACTCTCTTTTGCAGAGTCGGGGAGACCTGACCATCCAAGCGCAAGGAGCTGCTCAGCAAAATCTGAATCAAGACTTAGTTCGCAAGTTTAAAGTCCTGCTTCCCCCACTCCAGATGCAACGGCGAAAAGCGGGGATTCTTTCGGCCTATGACGAGCTGATCGAAAACAACCAGCAGCGAATTCATGTTCTGGAGCAGATGGCTGAATCCATCTATCGCGAATGGTTCGTTAAGTTTAAATTCCCCGGTCGCGATAAAACCAAACTGGTCGATTCTTCTCTCGGACAAATCCCTCAAGGGTGGGAGGTAAAGACTGTGGCCAAGTCGTTTGAGATTTGCGGTGGAGGTACGCCATCGCGCGACAACTCGGAGTATTGGAAGGCCGGGACAATACAATGGTTTTCTCCTAGCGATCTGACCGCAGCAGGCACCATGTTTATGGATGATTCCAGTGACCACATAACGGCATTTGGTCTGGCCGAAAGCTCAGCCCGCATCTTCCCGGCGAGTAGTGTCATGCTCACTAGCCGTGCGACGATTGGTGCAATAGCTATCAATTCCCACGAGGCTTGCACCAATCAAGGCTTTATAACCTGTCTGCCTAACGAGAGAGTGCCGCTACATTTCCTCTATTACTGGCTAAAGGACAACGTGCCGACATTTCAGCGCATGGCATCGGGCGCGACCTTCAAGGAAATCAGCCGTGGCGTATTTAAGACGATAGAGTTTCTGCAGCCGTCGATCAAATTGGTGCGTCGATTCGAGAGTGTTATTGCGCCAATGACCGAACAAATTCTTATGTTTCAACGCCAAATCCAAAACCTTCGTCGCTCGCGAGACCTTCTTCTGCCGCGGTTGCTTTCAGGACAGCTAGATATTGGGGAGAGCTGAGCTATGTCCACCCATCCAGATGCGATTGGTTACCTGACCGACCTCTCCGCGGAAATCAACGAGCCTTGGTTTAAGATGATCTGTGATATTGCGATTGTGGACAGCGTGTCAGTCTTGAACCAGGCGACCCGCGACACACTATTTGCCCTCTATACGGAGAGAGCAAGCTATCTTGGAAACAGACTCGCTACAGTTGCTCCTACCGCATCAGTTTCCACCATTTCGACGGACTTTGTTGAGCAGCTCTCGGGATTCACGAATTACAAGCGACTTGAGGATGCACTCGAAGTAACATTCCAAAAGCGAATTACGTTGATATTCGGCGCAAACGGCAGCGGCAAATCAAGTCTCTGCGAAGCGCTCAAGGTTCTTTCGACTACCGAGCCGCCAATTCGTCCGCTTGAGAATGTTCGCTTAGCGAGCGTAGCCAGTCCAAGCTTTCATTACAAATTTAATAGCGATACATCGCGGCAGACGTGGACACATGCAACTGGTTACGGGCCTAGGCAATCAACAATCAAATACTTTGACAATGCAATTGCGATCAGGAGCGTGAAGAACGCTGTTGATCCAGGTCGTATCATCGTGCTAGAGCCATTTAAGCTCCACGTTTTTGAGAGGGCAAAAGAACTGACAACTATGTTTCGCGAAGTGCTCCAAAAAGCACAGCGGGACAATTCCGAGAAGCTGCTTCAAGCATTGGAGACAATTCGGACAGATTTCTCGAAATTCGCCGGCCGTTCTTTAGCAGTTATTGAAGATAAGACGGTTGCTGGTCTGCAGATCCAAATCAAACTTGGCGAGGAGTTCGTCGGTCAAAAGCTGCTGAGCGAAAAACAGGCTGTCATCACCGAGTTGGAAAAGGCAGCATCTGAAGAAGGATTGAGGTTGCTCCGCGCAGAGCATCGTGAGCTAGAATCCTTTTTGACTTCCATCAACACATTGCTGACTTCTGCATGTGAGCTGTGGGCGCTTGAACCTGCTAGTAAAGCAAAAATGCTTGTCGTAAAACAAACTACGCAGGAGGTGTTAGCAAAGGCTCTCATCCCCAAAGACGGGACGCTCGAAGGTTTCCTCGCATTGCTGAGGGACGCAACGCCACTATGCAAAATGGGCAAAGCAGCGGGGCATGCCTGCCCCCTTTGCAAACGCGACTTGGGTGCTCCTGAGGTTGAGTTGTTCAAGCAGTATCACGATCTGCTCGCTGGCGAGCTTGAGAAAGATATTATCGCCCTCAAGGTCGACCTGACCAAGTCTCGCGAGTTTGCAATTGCCGTTGAAAATGTAGACCGAAAAGCGTGGGACAAATACACCACCATTCAAGCGGAAGTTTTGAGAGCCGCAAAGACTGGGGCAGACTTGATTGTTGCCAATTGTGACATTTCCAAAGAGCCAACGGCGGAGGCCAAAGTGGCGCTTGAGTTGCTTAACGCAACGGTGATTACATGGTCTACGCAACTGGAGTCGATGAAGAACGCCATTGAAGTTGCTGCGAAAGGAAGAGACGAGCTGATGAAGCTTCGTATAGAAATTGAGCCGATGGAGTATGCTCAAGCCATCTCTGAACGTTTAGAAAAATTGAGGGAAGTGCAGCGAATGGGAGAAGAAGCAGCGTTTTGGGGAGACAAGCTTCCAGCATTTATACAGGTGCTGAAGAAGATTACGGAGAAAGCAAAGGATGCTCACGAGGCGTTAGTTGTAGTGGATTTTGAGGCGCGACTGGACGCGGAATATAAAGCTCTCGCAGAAAAAGACATGGCGGCATTTGGAGTGAGGCTCGCCCCAAAAGGCGCTGATGCTACCGTAACGGTATTGCCGCAAATAGGCGGCCAAGATATTGAATGTGTGTTGAGCGAAGGGGAACAACGAGTTCACGCCCTTGCTTTGTTCTTCGCAGAACTGGAAACGTGCTCACAGTCGGTTCTGGTGTTCGATGATCCCGTCTCCAGTTTTGACTACAACTACATAGCTAATTATTGTGCCAGACTACGAGACTTCGTACGGAAACATCCATCTCGGCAGATTATAATCCTGACTCACAACTGGGAGTTCTTCGTCCAGCTTCAAACGACGCTGAATCAAGCCTCGCTTGACTCACTTCTGTCAGTTCAAATCCTTGAAAATTGCGTGGTCGTTGCAGATTACAGTGAGAAGGTTGACGACTTGAAGAAGGACATTGAGGCCGTGTTCGTAGCAGTAGGTGAGCCGTCGAAAGCAAAGAAGGGGGAGATTGCCGGAAAGATGCGGCGATTGATTGAAGCGGTGATCAACACGTATGTCTTCAATAACGAGCGGCATCAATACAAGCAGAAGAGCCAATGCGCTACCGTGTTTCAAAAATTTACTAAAATTGTTGCGTTGTCCACGGAGGAAGCCACTACGCTACACGACCTCTACAGAAAGCTGAGCATCTCGGAGCACGACGACCCTCGCAATGCATACGTTAATACCGACAAAGCAATGTTTCAGACACGTTACAACCAGATTCTCGCTGTCGAATCTGCAATCAAAGCTCGAGTCCCATAAGCCATGCCCAGCGATTACACCGAAGACCAACTTGTCGAACAACCGGCGATACAGCTATTTAAAGAGCTGGGATGGGAGACTGTCTGTGCGCTTGAGGAAACACTCGGAGTTGGCGGAACCTTGGATCGCGAGACGAAGTCGGAGGTTGTTCTTGTCTCTCGACTTCGAGCTGCTCTGACGCAACTGAACCCCGCACTGCCGCCGGAAGCGATAACGGGTGCGATCGATGAACTTATACGTAACCGCTCGTCTATGAGTCTTGAGGCAGCGAACCGGGAAGTCTGGAAACTGCTTCGAGAAGGCGTGAAGGTTTCTGTGCATGACCGGGAGCGGGGCGGGCAGAAGACCGAGCGAGTTCGTGTGGTTGACTGGGACGATCCGTTGGCCAATAATTTTTTGCTCGTGAGTCAGTTCACAGTAACAGGACCGCTTTACACTTGTCGCCCGGATCTTGTTGGTTTTGTTAACGGGATCCCCTTTGTTGTGATCGAGCTGAAGAAGCCGGGCATTCCTGCCAAGCAAGGGTTTGACGAAAACCTGACAAGTTACAAGCACCCACAGAACGGCATTCTCCCACTTTTTTGGTACGACACGCTCCTGATCGTGTCCAACGGGACGGATAGCAAGGTAGGATCCATTACGGCAGAATGGGAAGACTTTGGGGAATGGAAGCGGGTAGAGCGTGAGGACGAGCCGCAGCGGGTTTCGCTTGAAAAGATGATACGGGGGACCTGTGAGAAGACACGGTTGATCGATCTCGCGGAGAATTTCACGATATTTTCCGAGCGGACGAGTGGTCTCAAAAAGATCCTGGCCAGGAATCACCAGTACCTTGGCATCAATAACGCGATGGGAGCGTTGCGGAAGGTTAGTGAGAAGCATGGCCGGCTTGGAGTGTTCTGGCATACGCAAGGAAGTGGCAAGAGCTATTCGATGGTGCTCTTCGCCCAAAAGGTTCTGAGGAAGGTACCCGGGAATTGGACTTTTGTGATTGTGACGGATCGGACGGAGCTGGACGATCAGATCTACCGGACCTTCAAGGCTTGTGGCGCCACGAGTGAACACTGCCAAGCCGACAGTTCGGTGCATCTGCGTCAACTATTAGGTGATAATCATCGGTATGTGTTCACGCTGATCCACAAGTTCCGGACTGAGAACGGAGCACCGCATCCGGTTCTGAGCGATCGGAGTGACATCATTGTGCTGACAGATGAAGCGCATCGGAGTCAGTACGATACGCTGGCGCTGAACATGCGTACCGCATTGCCTAATGCATTATTCCTGGCCTTTACCGGCACGCCGCTAATTTCCGGGGAGGAACGGACAAAAGAAGTCTTCGGGGATTATGTCTCGGTTTATGACTTTCAGCAGTCGGTGGAAGACGGTGCGACCGTCCCACTTTTTTATGAAAACCGGACGCCCGAACTGCGTCTGAAGAACCCCAACCTTAACGATGAGATCTATAACCTGATTGATGCGGCGGAGCTTGACCCTGCACAGGAAGAGCGTTTGGAGCAGGAACTCGGGCGTCAGTACCACATCATCACCCGCGATGAGAGGCTGGAGACGGTAGCTAAAGACATTGTTCGGCACTTTCTTGGTCGCGGGTTCATCGGTAAAGCGATGGTGGTGTCCATTGATAAGGCGACGGCCCTGCGAATGCATGACAAGGTCCAGAAGTACTGGGATCTGGACTTGAAAAGGACTGAGAAGGAACTGGCGGAGATCACGGGGTCGGGAGAGAAGTATGATCCTGAGAAACGACGGGTTCTTGAGGACCGCCTGAAGCTGCTCAAAGAAACCGACATGGCACTTGTGGTTTCTCCCGGACAGAATGAGATCGAGCAGATGATAGCGCTCGGTCTTGATATCACGCCGCACCGCAAGAGGATGCGCGAGGAACAGCTGGACGAGAAGTTCAAGGACCCGAAAGATCCGCTTCGCATTGTGTTTCTGTGCGCGATGTGGCTCACGGGCTTCGATGCTCAGAACTGTTCGACGATCTATCTTGATAAGCCGATGCGTAACCATACGCTGATGCAGACCATTGCCCGAGCGAACCGTGTTTTCCCGGGAAAGTACAACGGTATGATCGTTGACTACGCGAATGTCTTAGCGTCGCTTGAAAAAGCGTTGGCGATCTATGGTAAGGGCCGGGACGGGGAGCGACCAGTCCGGGACAAGAAGAAGCTTGTGGAGGATCTGCGAAAGGCTGTTGAGGATGCAGTGAAGTATTGCGACAAGCATGGCGTGAGCATCAAGTCGGTCGAGAGGCTCCCGGCCGGATCCATGGACCGGCTTACTGCGATCAGTGAAGCTGTGAATGCGCTTATTTCTCCGGATGAGGTTCGTAAGGACTTTCTTGCGGCAGAGCGGCTTGTGTCGACTCTTTACAACGCGGTCAAGCCTGATCCTGTTGTGTTGGAGTTTTCGTCAAGAGTGAGCTGTCTTGTCACGATCGGGAATGTTATCCGGGAACGGACGGGGGGAGGCCAGCCAGCCGACATCTCTGTGATCATGGGCGATATCAACCGGCTGCTTGATGAGTCGATCGAGGCAGAAGGGTTCAAGATCAAGGAGAAGACAGGCGGTGAGCTGGAAGGTGT
>CAIYET010001080.1 GCA_903925285.1 Candidatus Hydrogenedentota bacterium
CCTTCCGCTGGAAGATTGTCCAAAATTATGGCGAGTGCATCGCATGCCACGAGGGGTATCCGCGCGTTGCGGCCTATTTCCGTTCGGACGGTTTCGCGGTTACCGATCAATTTCAGCGACCAATCCATCCTGCGTCCCCTTCTCCCGGAAAGACAATCCCACGTCCTCGCCCCCCTGGATTAGTTCCAGCAGCTTGTCTTCGGCGTCCGGCGCATGCTCCAGACGATAGCCCCTGACTTTGTCGGCGACGTGCGCGGCCATCTGGATCGCTTCTTCCGGTGTGTTTCCAAATCCTATGGCACTCCCTACTTGGTCGAGATGTCGATCTGGGATACTCCAGAACAGCCCCTTCTTATCCCGAAAGCCTCTGCGGAAGCGAAAGTAGGGCATCAGAACGTCCGGGATTTCAAATGAGATGTAGTTGTCCTCCGCATATTCCGAATACTTGACGATCTGCGCAGCGTAGGGCGATATTGTCACGGGATCGACGATTTCGCCCGCGGCGCCCTTATAGATAATGTCGGCCCAGTTCGTGATGAGCATCCCCATAATCTCGCCCGGCGGGCTCCCGAGCCGCGTGCATGGATCGGTTATGTAGACCTCACCATTGTCCGCAATGCGCTGTTCGGTATGGAAATTCCCGCGCATGCCGAGCATCTTCAGGTCCGGCCCGAGCGCGTCGATAATCGAAATCGCGGATGGCATCTGCGCGAATGGCTGCACACGCATGACATATGCCCGGTTCTTGTACTCCCAGCCCCACATACCGATGGACGGGAATTGGCCGTCGACGCTGTACCCATCGTAGCCGGGCTCCACTGCGGGGACTTCTTCTTCACAGATAAAGACAGCCGAATCGCCCCCGGGCCCGAGTTTGCGTTTGGTATCCTCGAACCAGACCTGCGAGAGGAACCAACTCTCGTGATGGTGCGTTTCGAAGTCGCCGCGGAAGAACGAACACTTGACGTAGCGGTCGGCGTTTCCGGGTTTGCGCAGGAACTTCTCCAGTTCGTCAATCCCAATGATCGTTTCGGCCGGCACGACCGCGAGATTGAGCCGGTCCAACACGCGCCGATAGTTCGCGCGGTCGAGTTCCAGATTGTCCGACAGGCCGCAGCCCCAGACGCGGTAGCCCTTTTTGCGCAGCCATGTTATCAGGTCGCCGTCGCCGCAGTCGAGAAAGACGATCACGTCGGCCCGATCGATGTATTTCCAGAACCAGTTGACGCGCGTGATGCCGGGGAAATCGCCGACCAGGGTGTCTCTCTGATGCGGGTGAGACGACATCCACGACGAGAAATAGAGCACGCGATCGAAACTCGCGGAGATGGCCTGAGCGAAATGGACGAAATCGCCAGAGTCGTAGACGAGGGCCGTTAAACGCTTGGTCACGCCACCACTCCGCGTCTATTTAGGATACTCAGGCGGTCACGCAATTCTAGACGGGCGTCAATCTCGCCTTCGGTCTTTCCGTATATACTCTTGGCCATCAGACTTTAATACACGTCCCTCTGTAAATGGCCATGATCGACGTAAAGAACGGCGCGATCAGATCATCCGGGACGGTCTTTGCCAACTCGCGTTTGAAGCCTTCGAGGTCGCCGGAACCCTCGACTATTTCTTTCCGTAGAGCCCCGTATTCTTCTCGGCTGAGGAACAGAATCGGAACTTCGCGCGGTCCGAGCGTTGCCATGTAATAGCGGCCGGGAGTCTCTTCGGCCAGGAACAAATCGAGATCGGCCATCGAAATGACCGGGGATTCCGGACCGACCGTGCGGATGCGCTCTGTGGATTGCGACGGCGCGGGCGCTTGGCCTTCGCGTCCCGCGCCGCCGCGCGTGGTTGGGTTATCCTGTGTGACGTGGCCGTTCAATTGTTGCCGCCCGAGCATCGCAAGCAGTTGGACGGGGTCGGCCAAAATCTTCTTGCGAATGGCCTGCTCTATCGTCGATAGCGCGCGGCGGACAGCCGCCGTATTGACCGCCGACGGGAGCGCCTCGCGAAGCTGCGCCACGAGCGCGGACGACCGGCAGAGCAGATCGAATTGCGACGGGCCAGTGTCG
>CAIYET010001081.1 GCA_903925285.1 Candidatus Hydrogenedentota bacterium
ATCAGCCATAGTCGTGTCACTCGCTCTCAGGTCTTGATCAGGTAGGCGTCGACGGGAGTGCCGCCCACGAGGTGATTGCGGACGATGGTGTGCACCTTCTCCCGGTCGAGCAGGCCATATCGGTACATCGTCCCGTCGGCGAGCGTGACGGTCGCCATGGGCTCTTCCTCGCAGAGGCCGGCGCAGCCGGTCTGGTGGAGGCTCACGGAGGTCACGCCGGCGTCCGACATCTCGCTCATGAACGCGACGACCACGTCGCGCGCGCCGGCGGCGATGCCGCAGGTGCCCATGTGCACCGTAATCTGGATTTCCTTCGGACCGCTACGCAGATCCACCTCGGCCTTGGCCTTGTCCCGAATGGTTTTGAGGTCCGCGGGACTCGCTATTTTCTTTGACATGTCTAGTTCTCCCTAATTGTCGTGCGCGCGCGCTACTTCGCCGCCGCCATTTCCGTTTCCATATACTGATCAAGGATGGCTTGGATCTTCGCGGGCTTCACACGCTGATGCACTTCGTCGTCGACCATGATGGCCGGCGCCAATCCGCAGGCGCCGAAGCATCGCGCCACGCCGAGCGAGAAGTTCCGGTCCGCCGTCGTTTCGCCGACGTCGATGCTCAGCTTGCGTTTGATCGCATCGAGCACCTGTTTGCCGCCGCGCACATAGCACGCCGTGCCCAGGCACACCCGGATCATGTGTTTGCCGCGCGGGACCGTCGAGAAAAACGAGTAGAACCCCACGACGCCCGCCACCTCGCTGTACGACTTGTTCAAGCCCAGGCTGATCTTCTTCAGCGCCTCTTTCGGCAGATAGCCGAAGAGGCCCTGCGCGATCTGCAAGACCGGGATCAGCGCCCCGGGCTTGTCGCGGTACTCGACGATGATTTCGTCGAGCCGGGCGAGGAGTTCCTCCACGGACGCCTCTTCGCCGCACGTGCAACATCCCTTCTCTTCCGTCATTTCCTTCTTCCTTTCCTGTTTGGCGACAGCCAATCACTTCACCCAACAACCGTACAACTATAATCAGTAGTCAAGTAGTAAGTAGAAACACACAAATTACTTACCGCTTACTGCTTAACTACTTTCTACTTACTATATCCATTCAAGCCGAACTTTCGATTGCGGCCAGCCCGCAGCGGATCTTTTCCGATACCCGCCGCGCGATGGCCA
Organism: Candidatus Hydrogenedentota bacterium; assembly: GCA_903925285.1. Lineage (GTDB taxonomy): Bacteria > Hydrogenedentota > Hydrogenedentia > Hydrogenedentales > SLHB01 > DSVR01. Next base: position 1,169 of record CAIYET010001081.1, read on the forward strand.
ATCCACAGCGCTCGTTGGCGCGAAATTCTTTGGCCACATCCGACACCCGTACCATGCACTCGCCCCGGCCCGTACTGAACCGGCACCACAAATCCAAATGCGGATTCGTGCACACCACCGACGACAACGTCGCCGCGAGATCGCCCAGCGGTTTCCGGTCGATATCGCGCAGATGCATCGTCGCGCGTACGCCCACGCCGCCCAGCGAGGATTTCTCGATCGCGAGCGTCCCGCCCGCTTGCTCCGCCGCCGCGCGGAACAGGCTCAACCCCAATCCCGTCCGTTTGCCTTCCTTGGTCGTGTAAAACGGGTCCAGCGCATTTTCCGGCGTTACGCACAGACCCGAACCGTTGTCCTCGACGAGAATGTCGATCCGGTCGTCTTGCGGACGTTCCGTGATCGTCACGGCGATGACCGAGGCGTCCGCTCGAATCGCGTTCTCGATCAAATCGAGGATATGCAGGGACAACTCATACAAGAGCGCCGCCCTCCCTGCCCGCGATACGGCGTCTGCCGATGGAATGGAGCGCCTGCGCCAACTCGTCGAACGTCGCTTTGTTCAACACGAAGATCGTGCGGCACAAGCCAACATCGCTCAGGAAATGGCTGTCCGACGAAGCTATCATCGGTAAACCCAACGACTCGAATTCGGCCTCGCGTCCACCGCTCATCGCCACCGCCGAGATCTCGATCCCGTCGAAGGGTGCGTCCGTGGGGAAAAACCCCAACTGGCTGATCACCGAATTCGACGGACGGTCCACATGCGACGCCACCGCCAATCCGTTGTTGCGTCGAATCAGGTCGACGGCTTCGTTCAACGCAAATCCCGACGACATGAAAAGCATGCGTCCGTCAATATCGCGAATTCCGCCTTCGGCGTCCATTACGAGCTGCCGCCCATACATCTTTGCGGTATCCTTGACAGGCGGCAGCGTATCGCGCACTTCCTGGCCCGCCGCTTCGGCCGACGCCGCATCGGGGAACAGGCCCAGCACGTGCGCCTCTTCCATCGTCGTGATTTCCATGCCGGCTATCACCGCCAGCGCGTCGCCTGCGGCCGCCTGGACCGCCGCCGCGTTTCCCGCGCTGTTATGATCGCAAATCGCTATCATGTCCAAACCTTGTTCCAACGCCGCCGCCACAATCATCGGTGGCGTCATGTCGTCGTCGGCACAAGCCGACAGCGCCGTGTGAATGTGCAAGTCCGCCGCGAAACGTCTCACTACTGGACGCGCTCCTGCGCGCGCGCCTCTTCATGCGTCCCTCGTAACCCTGCTTCGTACAAACGACCCGACACGTCGAACGCGCAGTCCGGCGTCGAGTACAACGCGATGCCTTCCTTCGCAGCCATCGTGCGAACGTCCTCTCCAGGATGTCGGCCCGACGCGAAAATCACCGCCGACAACTCGGCATGAACGGCCACCGCAATGACGTTCATGTGCACCTGGATCGTGATCAGCACCCCGCCGCGCGGTGCATGTGCCAGAACGTCGCTCAGCAAATCCGACGAGTACCCACCCGCGACAGGCCGAGACCCTTCCCGCGAAACTTCCGGCGTCAGGCACTCCAACCCCAACGCGTCCACCATCTCTTTCAGGCTCATGCCATGATCTCCTCGAGACCGATATTTCGCCGGTCGCCAACTGCCGTCCAACCTCAATTTGCCTTTTCGGAATAAGCTGTTATAAATTTCACAATTGCTTAAAGCAAGCAGCATGCCGAAAACGACGATCTAACCAAGATCTGTATAAACTACTGATAATAAACGTTTTCGACACATAGGATCTCCCGCACCTTTTCTTTGGCAAATGTGCGCGAATCGCGCATGGGCGATCTGTGCACGTCGCGCCAGCGACATAGCGTCCCGCGAAACACCGGCCAAGCGGATGACCGGTCAAACACCTGCACGGAAAGCAGGGCGCGCGCGTAGACACCATAGGGCCGTTCCCTATAGAATAGAGCCAGTTGCGATCCATAGAGGTGAACGGTGAATAAAGAAACAGGAATCGGCAGGCGCGATTTTATCCGGGCAGCGGCGGTGTTGGCGGCGGGCGGCGGGGCTTGGATAGCCACGCAATCGGGCGCGGAGCGGACGGTATGGCAACTCGATCCGGCGAAGTGCCAGCAGTGCGGTCGTTGTGCGACGACATGCGTACTGAATCCGTCGGCGGTGAAATGCGTTCACTCGTTCGAGATTTGCGGTTACTGCGACCTCTGCGGGGCATACCTGCAACCGGGGGCGAAGGTGCGCGACAGCGGCGCGGAAAACGAACTGTGCCCGGTCGCTGCGCTTCGGCGCACGTATATCGAGCAGCCATTCTATCAATACACGATCGACGAGAATCTGTGTATCGGCTGCGGCAAGTGCGTCAAGGGTTGCGGACAATTTGGAAACGGCTCGCTGTACCTGCAAGTGAAGCGCGGCATCTGCGTCAACTGCAACGAATGCGCGATCGCGCGGAACTGCCCGGCGGACGCGTACCGGCGCGTCACCGTACACGACGCCTACCTGCTCAAAACACCGCCAAGGCAAGGATGAAGGATGAAGGATGAAATGCCGGGTATGCGATCGAAGGTTCATCCTTCATCCTATGAGGAACATTCATGGCATCACGCGTCGTTAATGATGTATGCTCCGGCGCACTGGTCGCAAGGCGACACAACGGATAACAAGTCCACATGCTGACACCCGATATACCTTCGACACCTAGCGCCTATTTCCCGCTCGGTTTCCCCTTTGCGGAGCAAGCCTGGCTGCGGTGGAATGCTGCGGAACTCGCTGCGGAATTGGCGGAACGGCCCAGCTACGCCTATCGCGGCTTGGCCGACCGCGTGAATAGCACGGCGCATTTTCACACCTATCCGTCGCGTCCGGTGCGCGCGGGCGAACTGATGGCGTTCGGATTGTTGAACGAGATCCTGCGATACGTCGCCAACGGTTATTGTCTCGACGATCATCCCGGCATCATGCGCAAAGGATTGGAGGCGATTCGGACGACTGACGGCCCGCCGCTGGTCGAGAAGCCGCTGCATACGTTCGTCGCGCTATACCCGCCGCCGCAGGTACGCTCGGGGCAAACGCCCGAAGCATTCCTCGCGGAATCCGAAGCGCGGGCGCCCAGCCGCTACGACGCCACGCGCGAAATGTTGCTGTTGAACTTGTCCATGGCCAATCCCGCTGCGGCGGCGATTCGCCCGCTGTTCGACGACGCGGATCTCCAGCGGCAGACTCCATACCTGTCGCTCGTCGAACGCATCGAGACGTTCTTCCGGCATCAGCCGCCCGTCAAAGGTTTCAACGATACGCTCTTTCAATTGCTGCGCGCGCCGATCCTCGCATCGCCCGAATCGCTCGAAGGCCAGCTCGAATACATCCTGCAACATTGGACCGTGCTGCTCCCGCCGGAATTGCTCGAACGGATCGTCCTCGTGTCGGACGTCATGAAGGAAGAGACGGCGCCGCACGGACATGGACCGGGACCGGCTCGAGTGATCGAGTTCAGCGTCGGCCACGAGCTTGATCTGACGTATCCCGAACCGGAAGCGTTCACGCACGACCGCGACTGGATGTCCAACGTCGTGCTGATCGCGAAATCGGTCCACGTGTGGCTCGACCAACTCGCGAAGACGTATCGGCGCCCCATCACGCACCTCGACCAGATCCCCGACGAAGAATTGGACCGCCTGGCGCGATGGGGATTCACCGGCCTTTGGCTCATCGGCGTGTGGGAGCGTTCTTCGGCCTCGCAACGTATCAAGCAACTCATGGGCAATCCCGAAGCGCTCTCGTCGGCCTATTCGCTCTACGACTACGCGATTGCCGACGGTCTGGGCGGCGTGCCCGCGTTCGAGAACCTGCGCGACCGTGCCGCCGAACGCGGCATCCGTCTGGCGAGCGACATGGTCCCGAACCACATGGGGCTGTACTCGAGATGGGTCGTCGAACACCCCGACTGGTTCATCCAGCTTTCCTATCCGCCGTTCCCGAGCTACCAGTTCGGCGGAGAAGACTTCTCGCACGACCCGCGCGTCGCGATCCGCATCGAGGACGGGTATTGGGATCGCCGCGACGCGGCCGTGGTCTTCAGCCACGTCGACAAACACACCGGCGAGACGCGTTACATCTATCACGGCAACGACGGCACGAATATGCCGTGGAACGACACCGCCCAACTCAATTTCCTCATTCCCGAAGTGCGCGAGGCCGTCATTCAAACGATCCTGCATGTCGCGCGGCAATTCCCGATCATCCGGTTCGACGCCGCCATGACGCTCGCCAAGCGCCATTACCAACGACTCTGGTTCCCGAAACCCGGCGACGCCGGCGCGATCCCGTCGCGCGCGGAACACGGCATGTCGCGCGCGCAATTCGACGAGGTCTTCCCGAAAGAGTTCTGGCGCGAAGTTGTCGACCGCATCCAGCAGGAGGTCCCCGATACGCTCTTGCTGGCCGAAGCGTTCTGGCTCATGGAAGGTTACTTCGTACGGACGCTCGGCATGCATCGCGTCTACAACAGCGCCTTCATGAACATGCTCAAGATGGAGGAAAACGACAAGTACCGCCTGACCGTCAAGAACGTCCTCGAATTCAGCCCCGAAGTCCTCAAGCGATTCGTCAACTTCATGAATAACCCCGATGAGCGTACCGCCGTCGAACAATTCGGACGCGGAGACAAGTATTTCGGCGTCGCGCTGTTGATGGTGACCATGCCCGGCCTGCCGATGTTCGGCCATGGCCAGATCGAAGGTTTCACCGAAAAGTACGGCATGGAATACGGGCGCGCGTATTGGGATGAAGCCGTGGACGACGCCATGGTCGCGCGGCATGAATACGAGATCTTCCCGCTGATGCGCAAACGTCGGCTGTTCAGCGGCGTCGAGCATTTCGCATTCTACGACGCCCGCACGCCCGGCGGCTGGCTCGACGAAAACATCTTCGCATACTCGAATCGCGCGGCCGGCGAACGCGCCCTTATCCTGTACAACAACGCGTTCAGCACGACGTCTGCCACGATCCATACGTCGGTCTCGTTCAATGCCGGCGACAGCGACCATGCGGACCTCCGTACCGTCACGCTGGCCGAAGCCCTCGCGCTCGACGTGCGCGACGATTGTTTCTACGTTTTCCGCGACCACCGGACGCGCCTCGAATACATCCGCCACGCGCCCGCGCTCGCCACGCAAGGACTCTCCTTCGTATTGCACGCCTACGAATACAACGCGTTTCTCGATTGGCGCGAGGTATACGACCACGACGGCACGTGGCGGCAAGTCGCCGATTCGCTCGGTCAACGCGGCGTACCAAGCATCGACGATGCGTATAGCGAAATCGTCCTCGCCCCGATCCACGAACCGTTCCGCCGCGTGATGAACGCCGAGATGTTGCGCACGCTTATTGCAGGGCCGTCCGACGAGCATCTGGCGCTGTTCGAGCAAGCGCTACGCAAATTCATCGAGGCCGTATCGGCGCATCTCCACGCAACGCTCGAAGCCGACCCGATTATCGAAGCGACCCGCCGCGAACTAAAGGTCGTGGCCAAGTTGCTGGCCCCTGAACCTGCCGCGCGTTATTTGAAAAAGCCGATTGCCGCGGCAAAGAAGAAAGACGCGCTCGAAGCGTTCTGGCGCGTGCCCGTGGCCTTGGCCATAACACGGCAAGTCGGACGCGCGCGCACGTCCGAGGATTACTCGGCGCACGCCGCCGCACGTATGGACGAGTGGATGCTGACCAAGGTCGCGATGGAGGCCTTCACGCAACTCGACGGCGACGAGGCCGCGGCGTTCATGGACGCGCTGCTACTCAAGATCGTCATGACGCATTTCCACGTCCTCGATTTCGCGCCAGACGCCGGCGGCGCATTGCTCGTCCGCCGCATGTTCGAAGACGTGTCCGTCCAGCGATACCTGGCGATCAACCGGTACCAAGGCGTCCTGTGGCTCGGCAAAGAGCAACTCGAACGCCTGGTCTATTGGCTCACGTTTGAAAGCATCGTGACGCTCAGATGCATGACCCACGCGACGCCCGGCGCAATCATCGCACGATACGAGAACGGCCAAGACCTCCTACGCGCCGCCGAACAGGCCGGATACCGTATCGACGCGCTGCTCGAACTCCTAAGCCACGAAAAGGACGCAACCTCAAAGGACACATAGGTCCTATACGTCCTATACGTCCTATAAGTTCTGGGGAATAATGTCATGTTCGATCTGTTTGGCAGAAAACGACGGCACCGCGAGGCGTTGCGCAAGCAACCGTTCCCGGCGCAATGGCGTGCTCTCGTCGAGGAATCCGTACCGCACTTCGCCTATCTCCCGATCGAGGACCAGGAGGAATTGCTGGGTCATATCCAGGTCTTCCTCGACGAGAAGATTTACGAAGGCTGCGGCGGGTTGGAGATCACGGACGAGATACGATTGACCATCGCCGCGTATGCGTGCCTGATGCTGTTGCACCGCGAAACCGATTACTACGCGAAGCTCGTAACCATCTTGGTCTACCCATCGGCCTTCGTAGCCAAGAAGACGCGGCGCGGTCCCGGCCGCATGGTCATCCAAGGCGAGGAAGCGCGCGTCGGCGAGTCCTGGGAGCGCGGCGTGGTCATCCTCGCATGGGACGACGTGCACGAAAGTCTCGAAACGCCCACCGAAGGCCATAACGTCGTCATTCACGAGTTCGCGCATCAACTCGATCAGGAAAACGGCATCGGCGACGGATATCCGGACGTCGTGGACGAAGACCTCATGGCCGAATGGCCCGAAGTGTTTCAATCCGAATACGACCAACTCATCGACGACCTCGAACAGAACCGCGAGCCGTTCTTCGAACCCTACGCCGCAGAGAATCCGTCCGAATTCTTCGCAGTCGCCGTCGAATACTTCTTCATCATCCCGCAGGAACTCGAAGAGGAACACCCAAAATTGTACGACGCGCTCATGCAGTATTTCCAACAAGACCCAGCGGCGTACTGGAATCCGTGGAAAGAAGAAGCGGGCTGACACGGCGGTTTACCGCGCGTCCCGGAGATTCTCCATATCACAACCGTCAAACGACTTGCTCTTCTGCCAGAGCTTGTCGTAGAAGTCCTCGAATGAAGCGCTATCCAGCCAGTTGCGCAGAGGGGCCTCCTGAATCAAGCCTTCTATCAGTTCTTCACACTTGTTGTCGCGTCCTATGCGCAAGGCCGATTCGAAAACGCCCTTTGGATCATCCACGCGGAAATCGGTTGAAGCCCTCCCTGTCTTCGTCGAGATCCAGTCGGCATCCGCGCACAACCAACATTCGACGTTACGCTGGCATACTCCGAAAACGGCAAGATGAGCATACTCGATGGGAAGTTTCGCCTCCTCCTGTTTCAGGATGGTTCTCCATGCATTGTCGTCGTTGTCGTTCGAGTCCGTCAGGAAGACGATAAGGTCAACGCCCGCGTTGTTGAGCGCCAGACAGATCGTCGGAATCTCGCGTTGTCTGCTTGTACGCGTTTGCCCGCGAAATTTGCCCTCGACTGTCGTGGCATAGGGACACCAGCGCTTCGAGAGGCCTTTGATCAAGGCTCGATCCGTGCTTCCCTCGACCGAATATCCAATCTTCATCCAAGCATTTCCCGGAAGTGCATTTCGCCAAGCGGCATGTTTTCCAACAATCCCGAGACCCTTTTCGCGTCTGGTTTGATCAATACGGAAGAAGGACGGCCTGGTTTCATCAAGTGAACGCCCTCGAGATTGCCGTCGAAGAGGTCTATGAAATAGGGACTATGCGTCGTGAACAAAAACTGCCCGCCAATTCCCGTGGGATCTATCTGTTCGATAAGCGGTTTCAGGTGCCCAACGTAGAGGCCATTCTCCGGCTCTTCAATGATTGTAAGAGGAGCTGGAAGGCCCTTCCTGCGCGACTCTCCGGCGGCAAGAATAATATACGTCATTGCCATGAAACGCAGCGTTCCATCGGATATGCTCTGTGCGCTGAAGCGGTTATGCCCTTCATCTTCCATAAAGAGGTAAACCGATTCCGGATCCGGCACGGCGAAGGTAAAGAAATCCAGCTTACTCTCAAGCCCCTTCACGATATCGATGATCCTGCGTTCCAGGCGGGGGTTCTCATTGTGAATCTCATAGAACATGCGGCTGAGATTGCGGCCATCCGAAAGAAGACCATCCGTTTCGCGGATAACGGCTGGCATTCTCATGGACAGAGGACTAAGATTATAGTAGCTCCACGATTTCAGCCAGTCCTTGAATATCTTGAAGCATCCGCGTGTGCTATCTTCAAAAAGCCGGGAAAGTGTAGAGCAGCCGGATGGCGCCAGAGTTTCGAACCCATCGGGCAGACCTTCGAGAGGAACGGACACTCGCTCTCCATTGCTGCTTATGAGCGAGACATTGTCAAACCCGGCCCCGTTCAGTGTAAGTCTTTCTTCCACAACCCGAAGGCCGGTCTCGGAGGGCGATACGGTTCTTCCCGCAGCTATCTTGAGGATATAACTGTAATCAAGTTCCTGACCATCGACACAGAGGGAACAATCCACCTCAAACTCCATGGTCGGATCCGACACATAGGCATTGGGAAGGTTCCAGGTTTCACCGATGGAGTTCTTTGCGGCTACTTCAAGGGTTTCGTAGCTGGTACGACTCAAGAAGCCGAGGGCGGCACAAAGATTGGTCTTGCCTGCGTTGTTCATCCCAATGAGAAGGTTCAGCCCCGTGGGTTTGAACTCCACGTTCAACAAACTCTTAAAGTTGCTAACGCGAAAACGCTTCAGCATCTCCCGCCTCCTATCGCATCCATTGGACCATCACTGGTTAGCCTCGATAACAATATTATGCCCGTATGGCAATCTCACAATCCATGTTCCTCGTTTCACGCATCCCATCGTCTATTGAAATGCTTGGTAAGCGCGGGGATAATGCTTCTTGGAATACGTGCGCGGCGTCCATTGCGCGGCGTTATAACTGTTCAACGGGAGGAAAATTATCATGCTCGCAATGCTTTCCGGGGTAGGTATCGTGTTGGCGGCGTCTCACATGCTATTGGCGGCGTCGCCCGAAGCCGAGATCGCGCCGATCCCGACGTCGGCGCCCGATGACGCGATCATGGATAAGGCCATGGTGCGCGACGTGCGCGACTGGGTCTCGATGGCCTTTCTCGGCAAACTGGACGAGGACGCCGCGCCGCGTATCCCGCTCAAAGTGATTCGCCAGGATCACAGCGTGTTGCACTTCGGGCAATCGTGTATCGACGCGCCGCTCCAAATCGGCGATCAAACCTTCGAGCATGGACTCGGCACTCATGCCTCGAGCGCGGTCGCCGTGACGATTCCGAAAGGCGCGAAGGCCTTCGATGCGCGCGTCGGCATCGACAACAACTCGGATACGCAGGGCAGCCGCGGCTCAGTCACGTTCGGCGCCCTCCTCGACGGCAAAGAGGCGTTTCGCACGCCGGTGTTGCGTGGCGGCGATCAATCCGCGCCGGTCCATGTCGACATTCACGAAGGCGCGGCGGAACTGTTGCTCGATGTCGACCCGACGCCGGACGGTGTGGGATGCGATCAAGCGGATTGGGCGGACGCGTGTTTCGTTATGGCGGACGGCTCGCGCCGCTGGCTTGATGACAACCAGCGTCCGACGTTGCTCGAACAGGCGGGCCTGCCGTTCTCGTACCAACTCGGCGGCAAACCCGGCCGCGCCGCGCTGCAATTCGCAGCACACACCACGACGCTCGCGCCGGGAAAACGCACCGACGAGATTACGTGGATCGAGCCGGCCTGCGCCCTGAACGTCAAGGCCGTCGTCACGACGTATGACGATTATCCCTCCGTCGAGTGGTACCTGGTCCTCGAAAACAAGGGCAAGACCAACGATACGCCGCTCATCGAGGACCTCCAAGCGGCAGACGTCGTTTTGCGGACGGGCTACTTGCGGACGCCGGCGATCCTGCATCATCTCGAAGGCGACGCGTGCGCCGATTCGAGTTTCCTGCCAAAGTCCGAATCCATCGACGTGGGCAAGTCGTTCCATCTCGCGCCGACGGGCGGACGTTCGTCGTCGATCAGCGCGTTCCCGTGGTTCAACACGGCCTACGGCAACGAAGGCGTCATCACGGCGGTCGGTTGGACCGGCCAATGGCTCGCGCAATGGGACCGCACGCCGAACGGCCCGACGCGTTTTCGCGCGGGCATGGAACTGACGCATTTCAAGCTGCATCCCGGCGAGCAAGTCCGCACGCCGCGCATCCTGTTCATGCCGTGGCGTGGCGACCGGATGGCTGCGCACAACCGGTTCCGCCGCTTGCTGATGTTCCATTACGTGCCGAAGCAGGACGGCAAGCCCGTCAAGATGCCCACCGCGTTCCAGACCTTCGACCGCTATAACGCCCGGCCCGGATGGGCGACGGAAGCGGGGCAAATCGAAGCCGCCGGGTTGGCGCACAAGTTGGGTTTCAACACGTATTGGCTCGACGCGGCATGGTTCCCCGGCAACTTCCCCAACGGCGTCGGCAACTGGTTCTGCAAGCCCGCCGAATTCCCGAACGGCCTCAAACCGGTGAGCGATGCCTGCCACAAAGACGACATGCGGTTTGTCCTGTGGTTCGAACCGGAACGCGTCGCGCCCGGCACGCAAATTGCCCTCGAACATCCCGAATTCGTCCTCGGCGGCAAAGACGGCGGCCTGTTCAACCTCGGCAATCCCGACGCGCGCCGCTGGCTCACCGAACTGCTCTCGAAACGCATCGAGGAGTATGGACTCGACGTATACCGCAACGATTTCAACATGGACCCGCTCTCGTTCTGGCGCAAGAACGACGCGCCGGACCGCCAAGGCATCTCGGAGATTCGCTACATCGAGGGACTGTACGCGATGTGGGACGAACTCATCGAACGCCGCCCAGGTCTCCTCATCGACAACTGTTCGAGCGGCGGACGACGCATCGACCTCGAAATGTGTTCGAGGTCCGTACCGCTCTGGCGTAGCGACACGAACTGCTCGCCCAATCACTCCGACTGGAGCCAGGCGCAAACGCTCGGCATGAGCCTCTACGTGCCGCTGCACACCGCCTGCGCGTGGAAACCGACCCGCTATGAAACGCGCAGCAGCACCACCACGGGACTCCTCTGCCAGTTCGCCTATCTCGAAAACGGATTCGACGCCGAACAAGCCGCACGCTGTATCGCCGAAGCCTTGCGCGTCCAGCCCTATTGGTACGGCGACTTCTATCCGCTCACGCCGGCCACGATCGCGCCCGACGCCTTCACCGCGTTCCAGTTCCACCGCGCGGATCTGCAAGCCGGCGTCGTCATGGCATTCCGCCGCGCCGAATGCAACTACGCCGGACTCATCCTCGGACTGCAAGCCATGGACCCCGATGCGAAGTATCGCGTCGAGTACACCGACGAAGCCGGCGCTACCACGACGGAAACACGTTCGGGTAAGGAAATGATGAGCGATCTCGCGTTGCGTATCCCCGAAAAGAACGCAAGCCTGCTCGTCCATTACGCGCGGCAGTAACCGACGCCTCGATTCGCGCCGATATCGTTGATTCGTGTATGCTTTGCCAAGAGTGGCGACGCCGCGCACGGCATAGGCCTGAGGCCTGAAGCCTCGTGTCGCCCGCCAATCGGTTGGAGAAGGACTTGAACTACGTTCGTATTTTGATGTGTGCATTCTGCGTCGTCTTGACCGCCGCCGGGTGCGAGGACAAGAACAACGGCCCCATCGACGTGACCGGGCAAATCGAGGCGGTCACCGTTGCCGTAGGTTCGCGCGTCGGCGGGCGCGTCAGCGAAGTCCTCGTCGAGGAAGGCGCGCGCGTCAAGAAGGGCGACGTGCTCGTCAAGCTCGAAACCAACGAAGCCGAGGTCGCCATCGACGCGGCCCAGGCGCGTGTCATGCAAGCCGTGGCTACGTTATACAAGCTCGAGGCCGGCGCGCGCCCCGAGGAAATCCGCCAAGCCGAGGCCGCCGCCGCACGCGCCGAAGCGCAATATCAGATGGCCCAGAAAGGTTCGCGCAAACAGGAAGTCCGCGCGGCCTCCTCGGCCGTCGACGCGGCACGCGCACAACGCGACGAAGCGAAAGATGAATTCGGGCGCGTAAAGAAACTGCATGAGGGCGAGGCCGCCTCCCAACAACTTCTCGATCGGGCCGAGCATGCTCTCGAAGCGGCGGAAGCACTATTGAGCACGGCGACGGAACGTCTCGACATCTCCGTCGAGGGCGCGCGTTCCGAGGAAATCGCCATGGCAAAAGCCGCGTACGATCAAGCGGCCGCCGCCCGCGATCTCGTCAAGAACGGAGCGCGAAGCGAAGACATCGATGCGGCACGCGCGGTGCGCGACGCCGCCGAAACGGACGTCCGGCGCGCACGGATCGCCAACGACGAAATGGTCGTCAAGTCGCCGCGCGACGCCGTGGTCGAATCGCTTGCCATCCATCCCGGCGACTTGGTCAAACCCGGCGCGGTTGCCTCGCTGGTCGATCCCGAAGACTTGAAGGTTTACATCTACGTTACCGCGCTCACGCTCGGACGGTTGCGCGTCGGCCAGAAGATCCCGCTGACCGCCGACGCGTATGGCCCCGAAAAATTCGAGGCCACGGTCGACCGAATCGCGAGCCAGGGCGAGTTCACCCCGCGCAACCTCCAGACGAAGGAAGAGCGCGCGCACCAAGTCTTCGGCATCAAGCTCAAGCTCGATTCCGCCAGCGGAAAGCTCCGCCCCGGAATGACCGTGACGGCCCACCTGCCCACGAATCCCGCGGAATAGCCCATCATGCCGCCCGCCATCGCCACCTCCGGGTTGACTCGCCGTTTCGGCGCGGTCACGGCGGTCGATCACGTGGACCTCAACATCGAGGAAGGCGAGATCTACGGATTTCTCGGACCCAACGGCTCCGGTAAAACGACGCTCATCCGCATGCTCTGCGGACTGCTGCGCCCCACGTCCGGCAGCGCCACCGTCATGGGTTGCGACACGGTTCGCGACAGCGAGAAAGTTAAGCACGAAATTGGTTACATGTCGCAAAAGTTCAGCCTGTACACCGACCTGACCGCGATGGAGAATCTGACCTTCTATGCGCGGGTCTACGGCATTCCGCGCCGTGAACGCGCCGAACGCATCGACGACGTCGTCCGAATCGTGGGCATCGGCGATTACCGAAAACGCCTCGCCTCGCAACTCTCCGGCGGCTGGAAACAGCGCCTCGCGCTCGCCTGCGCGCTGGTCCATCGCCCGCGCATGATGTTCCTCGACGAACCCACCGCCGGCATCGACCCCGTCGCGCGACGCGACCTCTGGAATCTCCTCTTCGATCTCGCGGGCCAGGGCTACACCTTTTTCGTGACTACGCATTACATGGACGAAGCCGAGCGGTGCAGCCACATCGGGTATATTTACTTCTCGAAACTCATCGTGTGCGGCACGCCGAACGAACTCAAGCAACTGCCCGACGTGACGCCGCAAGGAATGCTCCGCCTCGAATTGCGGTGTCCGCGCGCGCCCTACGCGATGCGGCTGCTCAACACGTTTTCCTACGTGCAAGACGCCACCATTTTCGGCGACGTCCTGCACGTGCTCGCCACGAAGGGCGCCGAGAACCGGATCCCGCACGACCTGGCCGGCGGCGGGTTCGACGGCGTCGAGGTGCGCCCCATCAAGCCGACATTGGAGGACGTGTTCGTCACGCTCACGCGCAGCAAGGCCCAGGAACGCAATGTTTAGAGGGCTCACCAGCATCGTCTATAAGGAGACCATCCACGTTTTCCGCGATCCGAAGACGCTGGTGCTGATGCTGCTCGTGCCGAGCATCCAACTGACCGTCTTCGGCTACGCCATCGACCTTGACATCAAACACATCGCCACGGCCGTCTACAACCTCGACGGACGCCAGCAAAGCCGCGACCTTGTCGACGCATTCGCCAACGCCGGTACCTTCACGGTGAAAGAAACGCCCCAATCCGACGCCGCCCTGCTCCAATCCATCGTCGCGGGCCGCGTGCAAGTCGGCGTCAAGATTCCACCCGACTATACGGACACATTGCTCGCGGGCCGGACCGTCGCCGTGCAAGTGCTCGTCGACGGCAGCAATTCGAACGTCGCCATGCAGGCGCTCAACGTTGCCAATGCCATTGCCCTGCGGCGTTCCCTCGCTATCGTCGGAACAACCATGGGCGTGTCCCAGGTCCCCATCGAAGTCCGGCCCCGCGTCCTGTTCAACCCCGACATCAAGACGGCCAACTTCATGGTGCCCGGCCTCGCCGGCCTCGTCATGCAACTCGTTACCATGATTCTCACCGCGTTTGCCATCGTACGCGAAAAAGAAAACGGCACGCTCGAACAACTCATGGTCACGCCCGTGTCGCGATTCGGACTCATGATAGGCAAACTCGTGCCCTTCTTCGTCATCGGCGCGCTCGAGACGATCCTCGTCCTGTGCCTGATGCGCTTCCTCTTCAGCGTTCCCATCGCAGGCAGCCTCGCACTGCTCGTCCTATTCTCCGCGCCCTTCCTGTTCACCGCACTCGGACTCGGCCTGCTCGTATCCATCTTCTCGACGACCCAGATTCAGGCCGTTCAGGTGGCCTTCCTGATCATCCTGCCCTCCGTACTCCTGTCGGGATTCGTCTTTCCACAAGAAACCATGCCCACCCCCATCTACATCCTTGCCCAAGGAATTCCCCTGACGTACTACATCCGAATTCTCCGGGGCATCATCATTCGCGGCGCCGGATTCCACGAACTCTGGCCCCAGGCCGCCATCCTGTTCGGCATGGGCATCGGCCTCCTATCCGTCAGCGCCATGCGCTTCCGCAAGACGCTGTCGTAACGCCCCCATCACGCAGAAGAGGTTTGTTGCCGGTTCGGCAGATATGTTCGCCAAATGACGCAGTAACGCCTAA
>CAIYET010001082.1 GCA_903925285.1 Candidatus Hydrogenedentota bacterium
CGCTTGCGGTAGAAGGGCAGGTACTCGCTCAGGTGCCCCGACGATTCGGTGACGAAAGCGCCGAACTGCAGCATGATATCCTTGCGGATCAAGTCTTCCGCGTCCTCGGGGTCGGTCGGTTTTCCTGCGAGATCGCGACGGGCTTTTTCCCTCAGTATCGGATAGAGGTCCTTGTTCTTGTGGGCGAGTTTCGTGAACCATGCCAGGTGGTTGATCCCGGCGCATTCCCATTCCATCTCCTCGTAGGGGACGCCGGCGCGTTTCGCGAGCAGGTGACTGGTGCCCTGAACCGAATGGCAAAGCCCGACGACGGCCACGGGACTTGTCCGGCCCGCGGCCAGGCACATCATGTTCATCGGATTGGTGTAGTTTAGAACCAGCGCACGCGGACAAAGAGCCTCCACGTCCTTGAGAATCTCCAGCCAGGATGGAATAGTGCGGAGCGCCTTGAACAGACCACCGGGACCGATGGTGTCGCCGATGCACTGGTCAACGCCGTACCGCGCGGGGATGTCATTGTCGTGGCGGACGCATTGCAGTCCGCTCACCTCGATGCAGTTGATCAGGTAGTCCGTGCCTTTCAGCACTTCGCGCCGATTCGTGGAGGCGGAAACCTTCCAGCCGGACCGGCCCACCTCGGCCACGAGTTTGCGGATCAACTGGTAAACAGTCGTGAGACGCGACCGGTCAATGTCCACGAGCGCGATCTCACCGCGGTCGGCGCCGGGAATCTGAAGCACGTCGTTCACGAGTTGCTGCGTGAAGAAACTGCCGGCCCCCATCATGGTCACCTTGATGGGGCGCGGCATCTTTCCCGGCATACCCTTGCTCTCTTCGGCTGGCTTGGAATGTTCGGCATGTCCCATACTCTTCTTTCGAGTCATGACTCTACTCCTTTTTGCTCGTTGAGCTATCATAGGGCGCCGTGTCCGGGCAATCCCAGAGGCGCACCAATCCAAGTGACCGCTCCACTTTCAAGTACCAGTACCCAGTCGTGCATCGTCACCGGCGGTGGCACACGCCAGGTTCCGTCCGATGCCGGCTGCACTTCCCCGATCTCGTGAACCTCGCCGTTGCGGGGGTCGACAAACCGGCCACAATAGACGACGCCCGGTTCGAATCCTTTGATCACGCACGGCTTCTGCCACGGTATGAGGTGGCCGATGGGATAACCACCTGTTTCTCGATCGCAAATATCACGTTCATCCTAACCTCTCAGCATTCCTTTCCGATTTCTTCATGCCTTAACATCCGTTCGCTTTTCAGGCGTGCCTGAAGGATGTTTTCGCTTCCGCGCGGCGTCGAGGCTCACGTAACCGTCGGCCGGCATGTGGATGGCGTTGTAGAAGTGGCGGAATGGATCGTCGGTGACCTCCAAATGGGCGTCGAGCGCGGCGCGCAGGGACGCGAGTTCGGCGCCATAGGCGGGATCGTCGATGACGTTGCGCAACTCGCCCGGATCCCGCGCCAGGTCGTACAGGTCCTCGACTGCGCGCCGGTGGTCGTAGA
>CAIYET010001083.1 GCA_903925285.1 Candidatus Hydrogenedentota bacterium
ATGCCGCGCTTGCCGAGTTCGATGCGACGTCGAATGCTGGCCACGCGGACCTTGAAGAATTCGTCCATGTTGGACGAAAAAATCCCAAGGAACTTGAGCCGCTCGAGGAGCGGGTTGCGCCCATCTTCCGCCTCTTGCAGCACGCGCTCGTTAAAGGAAAGCGTCGAAATTTCCCGTATTTGATATAGATTATCCATGTCGAATGGTATAACAGAATGCGGGAGTGAATGTCATCTATAGGTTATTCGCGACGGAGGATGATTAGCGCGCCGGCCAAGACGCATGCCGCGACCACGAGGCAAAGCCCCACGATACCCATGGCGGGTAGTTGACCTACCGCGAAGACCGTCACAGGCGCTGCAGGCGAGTCGTAGATCCCGGTCGCGTCGGTCACCACGCAGGTATAATTGCCCGTATTCCCCAACGCAAGCGATTCGATGACGAGGGTCGACGAGGCCTTGCCGGGATAGTTGTTGCCGTTTTTCTGCCATTGGTACGAAACAGGGGCGACCGCGCCGACGACTCGCACGCTCATCTCCAAGCGGGTACCGACGTTGAACCATCCGCCCCGCGGCACCTCGGCAAATGCCAACTGCATGACAATATTTGTGTAGCCAATGTCGTACAGAGCTGCTTGATCGAGGATACTGTACTCGCGGACTATTTCTCTAGGCGCAAGGGGGGGTGATTTCATGACGATCAATTTTCCGACGATATCCGAAGGCTGTTTCCAGAAGCCCAGGCTCTTATTGGCGTCGAAGGTCGACGGCGTGTAGACGGCCGGCTTGTCTTCATTGAACTCGAACGCCTTTGCGCCGAGAAAGAAAACGCCGTCGGCGTTTCCCGTCAGATTGAGCGCCGTGCCCTGGAACTCCGGCGGGTTGCCCGTCCACAAACGAGTCCCCGCGCCCGTCTCAAGCAAACTGTCCCATACGCTGAACGCTTTGGCTGGCGGCAATTTGCTGCTACCATCGGGATACGCCAGCGTGATCATCCCCAGGCCTTGGGTAAGGACTTGAAGCAGCGCGGAACGGAGATCGAGTTGGCCGGCGGGCGGCGTGCCGGTATCGCTGTACCACAGCCAGCCGAAATCCATTGTGATGAACATATCGCTCAATTGCGAGCTTGGATCGATGCCGGTCTGGATATGTTCGAATGCGAAACCATTGACGAAACCGGACACGCCCGAGAAATAGGCGCCGCCCTCATAGAACGACCCCGTCCCGTCGGTGACCGAACGGTCGAAGCGGACATCGCAGGTGCGTCCGTCGGGGTACCGCCCCAGGATCTGGCTAATATACGTGAGCGTCTCGACCACGCACGCCCGGCGTTGCGTTCCGAAGCTGACGTCATCGAATCCTATGTCCGTGTTTTGGTCGACGTCATCGTAATAGATATTGAACGCGACGCCCGCCGCTTTGGACGCGGTTGTGTCGTCCGGCGGCGCCTTCGAGACCGCGTGCGATCCTGGATTGTTCGTATCCACCGAGCGCATCGTTCCATTTGGGCCGGCGAGGAATACAATCTCCGCCATTGCGCTCGTCGTCCATGTGAAGAATGCCGCGGCAAATAGTAGCGCCAACACGCCGATGTGTCGCCCGGTTTTTTCTGTTACTCCATGATTTCTCAAGCGCATAGTATTACTCCTTCCCAATAATGGTCCATGAATCGGGCCTGTGGGCACCGTTAGACCCATTAGCGGCGTCTTTCTATCGACGCGCACGTCTTTCCCATTTCATGGCTAGCCAACAAAACTTCACCTATACTGTAGTCGCAAGAGGCCCATTTCGTCAAGTAAAAGATAAACTGCCAAGAAGGTAAAGGA
Organism: Candidatus Hydrogenedentota bacterium; assembly: GCA_903925285.1. Lineage (GTDB taxonomy): Bacteria > Hydrogenedentota > Hydrogenedentia > Hydrogenedentales > SLHB01 > DSVR01. Next base: position 1,826 of record CAIYET010001083.1, read on the forward strand.
ATAATTAGGAATTAGGAATTAGGAATTAGGAATTGGGGAACTTGGGAATGTCACGCGGCCCATGACCTTCGCTCATGTCCATTCCTAATTTCTATTCCTGATTATTCCTTCGTCCATACGGCGATTTCGCCCTTTCCCCGACTCTTGGCTTCACGAAGCGCCTGGTTGGCATGTTTATACAGTTCCGGCCAGTCCTGCCCGTCGGACGGCGCCTCGATAATGGCTGTGGTAAAGCTTGTGGCGATGCCGGCGATGGCGTCGGCGGCCGCGACGAAACGTTCAAGGATGCGCGAGAGGAGCGTGCGCGCGCCGTCACGAGGCGTTTCGGGCAAGTAGAGGACAAACTCCTCGCTGCGGAGGCGTCCGGCAATGTCTGCTCCGCGGACATTGGCCATGACGATTCTGCCGAGGCAGGTCAACATCAGGTCGCCCATCGGATAGCCATGTTCCTTGTTGATCGCGGCGAAGTCGTCCAAATCGAGCAGGGCAAGGCTGGCTTGGCGTTTGTACCGGACCAACCGGGCGAGTTCGTCGCAAATCTCTCGCTCGACGCTGGGCCGGTTCAACATGCGCGTCAGCGGGTCCACGCGAACCATTTCCTCATAGGCCCTGCGGCGTGCCAGGACGGCCTCGACGCGTGCCACGACCACCACCGGGTCGCATGGCTTCACGATGCAGTCGTCGACGCCAGATCGTAGCGCACGGATCTGTTTCTCCGCGCCGCCGTCTTGGGTAAGAAAGATGAATGGAATCTCGCGGACGCCCGGATCGAGCAGGAACTTTTCGCGGAGGCTGCATCCGTCCATGTCCGACATGGTGAACTCCGCGATAACGATATCGGGTGGCTCGTTCTTGACGCTCTTGAGTGCCTCCCAACCGTTGTCCACAGTCCGTACGCGAAATCCCACGCGCATGAGGTGTTCGCGCACGCCCATAAACGTCTGGGTGTCGTCGCCCACAATCAGTGCACTGTAATCGGGTCTATCTGGCGTCATGACCGCTCCCTCCATTGTAGATTGTAGATTGTAGATTGCAGATTGACAGTAATCCACAATCTACAATCTGCAATCTGCAATCTTTCGTGGTTGTTACACACGCGCAGACTCAGAATTTGAAGATGATCCGTTTGCGGTGCAGGATGACGGCGAGCGTGTAGCACAACGTGTACGTGAGCGTGAATCCGAGGGCGATGAGGTATGGCGGGGCACTGTCGGGCAGGATCGCCTCGCTGATGAGAACGAGGACCTCGTGGAACAAATATACGGCGAGCGGGTTCTCGCCGAGGATGGTAAGGTGCGGTAGTTGGATATTCCGTAGGTCGCAGAGGCCGTGGAAAACGAGTAAGGTGAGAAAGCACAGGCCGGTGGCGTAGAGCGGATACGGGGCGGACATGCCGTATTGCGTGAAGGGCCATTCGGGCTTGAGGCCGGGCCACGGCGCTTTGAGCGCCCAACCTGCTGCCGACAAGACAATGCACCACGCCACGCAGTGCCGCACGATGGCGCGGGTGTCGCGGGTGGCCATGACGTCGTAGGCGAGCGTGCCCATGAGCAGGATGAACGCCCAACTTAGCGGACCGAGCGGGCCGCCGTTGCAGGCTTCGCGCATCACCCATTCGCCGTAGCCCGTAAGCGAAAACAATGCCTGGTACGCGCCAAGAAATCCGAACGCGGCCACGGCGCGCACCACGGCGGATTTGTCGATCAGGAAGAGCGTCAGCAGACCCGCGACGCCGATGTCGGACAGCGCGTCCCAGAAGTAGCCATAATAGATGGCAAATCCGAGGAGCGCGAGTTTCGCGTAGCGCCACGCGGCGGTCTTACGTGCCGACGCCAGCCCGGCCTTTTCGGCGCGGCGCATCAGCGACAGGCGGAATCCCATGCCCACGACGAAGATAAATATGGGCGCAATCGTATCGTTGAACGACATGCCGGTCCGGTGGTGTTGGAGCATCCAGGGCGTCGCATCGAAGCGCCCGATGAAATTGACGAAGATCATCGTCAGAATCGCGTAGCCGCGAAACTGGTCGATGGATGGAATGCGGCTCGTTACGCTATGGTCTTGCATCGATTTCCCTCGTTACGTCCTGATGCGCCTACAGTACGGCAAGAGGCCTTCCAACTACAACTTCGCAACCGTTAAATTTGACAATCATGTTGGCTCGCCTATAAAGTAGTATAACATAAGCAACATAGTTATCTTGTATAGGAGACTCCCATGCGTTTCGAGACCGCCGTCGTTCATGCGGGGCAAAGCCCCGATCCGGCCTATGGGGCCGTGATGCCGCCGATTTACCAAGTTTCCACGTTTGCATTCAAAGGCGTGGGCGAGCCGGGTCCCTTCGATTATTCGAGGTCTGGAAATCCCACGCGCAAGGCGCTCGAGGACTGCCTCGCGGCGCTCGAAGGGGGAGTGCGCGGGTTCGCGTTCGGGACGGGGATGGCGGCGGAGGCGACGGCGTTGTCGCTGCTGGGCGCGGGCGATCATCTCATCGTACACAATGACTTGTATGGCGGCACGTACCGAATCGTAACGCAATGGACCGCGCGCCAGGGTGTCGCGGTGGACTTCGTCGACCTGCGCGATCTCGATGCGTTGCAGAAGGCGCTACGTCCCAACACGAAGCTGGTGTGGACCGAAACGCCAACGAATCCCATGATGAACTTGCTCGATCTGCGCGCGATCGCGGAGGCGTGCATGGCGCACGGCGCGCTGACGATCTGCGACAACACATTTCTGTCGCCTTACTTTCAGCGTCCGCTCGATCTCGGCATCGACATTGTGCTGCACTCGACCACGAAATACATCAACGGTCATTCGGATGTGGTCGGCGGTGCGCTGGTTGCGAAGGATGCGGCGGTGGCCGAACGCATCGGCTACTGGCAGAACTGCCTTGGCACGTGCCAGGCGCCCTTCGATTGTTTTCTCGTACTTCGCGGCCTCAAGACGCTGCCGTTGCGCATGGAAGCGCACAACCGCAACGCGCTGGCCGTCGCGCGGTGGCTCGAAGCGCATCCGAAGATTTTGCGCGTGAATCATCCCGGTCTCGAAAGTCATCCGCAACGCGAACTGGCCATTCGGCAAATGACCGGGTTCGGCGGGACGTTTTCGTTTCGCGTAAAGGGTGGCGGAGACGCGGCGTTGCGCATGCTGGCCAACGTCAAGTTGTTCATTCTGGCGGAATCGCTCGGCGGCGTCGAGTCGCTCATCGAGCACCCGTGGACGATGACGCACATTTCGATGCCGCCCGAAGCTCGCGCCGCAGCCGGTATCGCCGAGGACATGATCCGCATCAGCGTCGGCATCGAACATGTCGACGATCTGATCGAAGACTTGGAGCAGGCCTTGGCGATCTGTTAGCCAAAGTCCTCGTTCGGAAGAGTCCCGTGCCAAGCGCCCGAATCGGCGTGCTATCGCCGTATGGTATTACCCGTTGAGAGTCCAGCCTTTGCGGTACTTTCGGCGAAGGAGATCGTTGCCCTCGGGCGAGTTGGAGACTCGGCCATTTTCGCCGTCGTACTCGAGTGTCTTGCCAACGCGGTAGGCCACCATGCCCAGCAACATCATTTCGATCATCATGCCGCCATAGTTGAAATCGCATGAGGTCTTGAGGTTGCCTTTGCAGGCGTTAAACCATTCCTGCTGAAAGCCCTCCATCGAAGGGAGGATTTTATCCGCAGGTCGGCGGTTGTAATACGTCATATTCGCGTCTTTACCGTAGGGAAGCAGAATGCGGTTCTGAAAATCGGCGATGAGAAAGCCTTTGTCTCCCTTGAACATGACGCCGTGATCAATCTTGTTCAGATCGATGAACTCCATGGGCGAAGGTGGCATGGCGCCGCCTTGGTGCCACGTGATCGGAACGGCGGGACGCCAGTTGTTGGCGGGGATCTGGAATGTCATCTTGAGTTCGACTGGGGTCACTTCCGGATTGAAGGCTTCGCCTGTGGCCTCGACGGATGTCGGCAGCCCGCCATCGAGCGCGTTCCAGGCCAGGTCCATGGTGTGGCTGCCCATGTCGCCGACTTGGCCGGTGCCGAAATCCCAATACATGTTCCACTGGAGACAATTGGCGCCGGGATGGCCGGAAAAATATCCTGGATTATAGGGATGCATCGGCGACGGGCCGATCCAGAGATCATAGTGCAGGGTCTTGGGCGGCGAGCCTTCGGCGGGCAGATAGCCGGGCCTGCGAAGCTGGCGGTTGCCCCACGCGTGGACCGCCTTCAATTCGCCTATGGCCCCGTCCATGATCAACTCCCGTACACGATTGAAGTTCTCGTATTCGTGACGTTGCGTGCCAACCTGCGTTGCCAGTTTGTCTTTATTTTTGAGATAGTTTGCGCGAACCACGCGCACTTCCTCGACGCTGTTGCCCATCGGCTTTTCGCAGTAGACATGCAATCCGCGGTTCATGGCCCAGTTTGTGACAAACGCGTGCGTGTGGTCCGTGGTGCAGCAGACCACGGCATCCAGGTTTTTCTGATCGAGGCATTTTCGCCAGTCGACGTAATGCTTCGCCTTCGGAAATTTCTTCGCAGCCAGGGCCAAGTGTCCCTCGTCGACGTCACACAACGCGACGACATTCTCGGCGGCAAGGCCGTCATAGTGCGCCATGGCCCGGCCATAGGCGCCGATCAGGGCGATGTTAAGCCGATTGCTGGGCTTGTTCGCTCCGAAAACGGTGCCGCTTGGCAGGATGAGCAACCCGGCGCCAGCGACTGCTGCCGTCTTGAGAAACTCGCGTCGTTCGACAATCTTGGACATTACTTGGATCCTTTCTTGACGGTTGCGCTCGACAAGGGCGGGACTGGTAGCCCAAACGCTACTGCGCCCCAGCCCTCAATAAGCTATTCTCTATGGCCGCGCGACCGGCCCGTGATTCAAACCGATCCAGTATAGCACCGCCCGTGATAGGCATCAACAGGCAGGCTACACCCACAATCCGCACGTAAGGGTTCATCTTGCGCCTGACTCACCCCGCCTGAGCCCTTCGGAGGTCGCGGAGCGCCTCGTCTGGCGCGTACGCGAAGCATTCACACCCGCGCGAGGCGGGTTGCATGGTGGATTCGGTGGCAC
>CAIYET010001084.1 GCA_903925285.1 Candidatus Hydrogenedentota bacterium
AACTCCTAACTCCTAACTCCTAACTCCTCGCCTTGGCAGAGAACGCGCCACAAAACGGAAAGGAAGTACGCATGAAAAAACTGACGGGACTTATTGCCGCAACATTCACCCCCATGGATCGGGATGGCCAAGTGAACCTTGAGCCGATACCTTCAATGGTTGACAGGCTTCTGCGACAGGGAATCAAGGGATTATATGTCTGTGGCAGCACGGGCGAAGGGCCTTCGCTGACGACGGAAGAACGCGAGCGTGTGGCCCAAGCTTATGTCCAGTCGGTCCAGGGACGCGTCCCCGTTGTCGTCCAAGTAGGCCACAATTCGGTTGAAGATGCACGGCGCCTCGCTAAACATGCCGCGTCCATCGGAGCAGATGCCATCAGCGCCGTTCCTCCTTCCTACTTCTTGCCCGAAAACGTGTCTGTATTGATTGAGACGCTCGGCCGAATTACCGATGCCGCGCCCGACTTGCCTTTTTACTATTACCACATCCCTCGTCTGAGCGGCCTTTCTCTGGACTTGATAACCTTCCTGAAAACCGCTCCGCCCCGAATTCCGTCGCTGGCGGGCATCAAGTTCAGCAGTCGGGAGATTGAGGTGATGCAGCGATGTCTCGCGTTTGAAAATGGCCGGTTCAACATCCTTTTTGGCGTGGACGAGATGCTGCTGAGCGGGTTGGCGGCGGGATGCGACGGCGCCGTGGGCAGCACATACAACTTCCTCGCGCCGCTGTACCAGCAGGTAATAGGCAACTTGGAGAAGGGCGATCTCTCCGCTGCGCAGGCCTGCCAACTCAAAGCGGTCCGATTTATTGATGTAATCCTGTGCTATCACGGCCTATCGGGGATAAAGGCTGCCATGACGCTTGCCGGAGTTCCATGCGGGCCGACTCGGCTGCCATCGACACCGCTGACTTCTTTGGAACTCACCCGCCTCAAGGAGGAACTCGACGCTCTGGACTTCTCCACGTTCGCGAATCGGGGAGTCTCCTGATGTAAGAAAGGGCGACCATGATTTTGGCATCGACGGTTGTTGCGATGGCTGCTCTGTGTATGTCCGCAGATGATGTGCAGTCCAACATAGCGTGGGGCAAGCGCGCCTTCACGATGCACGCATTGGTGGCATTGGTCGTTACTCTCGTTTCGGTTTCCGCGAACGCGGTTTCCGCGGCCGATCCCGTCGCACAGGAGACGCTCATGAGTCGAATCCGAACCATACATATGATTGACTTCGAAGATATCACGCCCGGCGAGGGACTATTGCCAAAACGGGCACGTTACACGCTCGACATGTACAAGGCGTACACGCCTCAGCATGTGCTGACCCTGAACTATTCCTCCGATCCGAGCGACAAGGCGTTCCCGGGCGACACCATTGGGCGCTACATCCTGTCCACCACGCTTCTCTCGCGCGCCCTGCACGAACCGGAGCCACAGACCTTGAAAGACGTAATGGCTGCGCTTCCCGGCATGCTTAATGCCGAGGGCTATCTGGGATGGGTGTTGCCGGGAGATCGAGCCGACGAGACCGGTCTGTCCAACGTAATGTGGAGCAACGGCCTGACCGAGTATTATCTATGGAAAAAGGATGACCGCGCGCTGAAGATGAACCGCAATATCTTTACGCAAATCATCCTGCCAATCCGCGAGGCGTACGATTATTATTACTCGCCCGAAAAGTCCGACAACAAGATCAAGTGGGTTCACTGCACCGGCGACACGGCGCAGGCTTTCGGAATTATCGACCCGGCGACCCGTGGGTACGCGCTTTTCCCCAGCCCTGAGTTGAAACAGGAGATCGACGACCTGATTCGCCTCTACCACAAGGTCGACCCCGTCAAGATTCAGGCCCAAGTCCATGCCGTGCTATTTGCCACCCGTGGGATCCTCCGGTGGTGCGAGATCGAGCCTAATGCTGAAAAACTGGCTTTCGCCGAGAGTCTCTATCAGCGTTACCGTCAATCCGCGATGACGGAAAACTATGAGAACTATAACTGGTTTGGACGGCCCGATTGGACTGAAGGATGTGCGATTGTCGATTCCTTCACGGTGGCCATGCGCCTGTGGCGTCTAACCGGCAAGACCGAATACCTGAAGGACGCACAACTCATTCTGTTCAACGGTCTGTTGGCCAATCAGAAAGACGGCGACTTCGGCACGAACAACTGTGTCGGGCCTAACAACGAGATCTTCCTGAAGCCCGGCCAGATTGCCCCGTGGTGCTGTTCGGTCTGGGGTGGTAAAGGGCTAGCGCGCGCCATACAGTACAGCTATTTCCGCTTGGACGACGGGGTGGTCGTCACAATACCAGGCAACAGCACAGTCACGGCGCGCCTGCCGGATGGATTGCTGACGCTTGAACAGACCACGGGATATCCCTATGAGGGTGGGGTTTGCTTTAGGGTTCTCGCCAGCGAATCGAGGAAGAAACGAATGTTGGCTTTATTCGTGCCTTCCTGGATCGATCGCGACAGCATTACCGTGATAGTAAACGGTCGACGCAACGAATATCCGGTAGCGAATGACTTCCTCCAGATTAGTCGAGTCATGAAGCGCGGGGACGCGATCGAAGTCCAATTCAAACAGATTTCTGGCGTTGCGCCCCTGTTGCGTCCAGAGCGAACACCGGGATTTCATCGCTATATGCATGGGCCTCTGGTTTTGGGCGCGGACACAGTGGAGGAAAAGAAGGCGTCGCTCGGCACGCAAATCGAGACGTTGGATGCGGCCTGTTGCAGGGTGGACGGCGTCATCCTGACGCCGTTGTGCGATTTGACCGACCGTCGCGACGCCGCTAAGCGTGCCAGTAGCGGTTCAATTCAAGTCCTGTTTCGAGATTAAGTGTAAATGGTGGATAAGCTCATCAATCAACCCACTCCCGACGCATCAGTGGAGGTAACGACATGAGGAAGAAACTTCTGCTCGCATCGGGGGTGGTGTTGGCAACGCTTGTCCTAGCCCTGTTGTTGGTCGCCTACAAGGTGGGCCACCAAGTTCGCGGGCAGTACTTCGACTCGGCTGGGGTGAGAATCCACTACACGGATCAAGGCACGGGCGAAGCCGTGATTCTGATCCATGGATACAACGCCAATTCGGATCTGAACTGGCGATTGCCGGGAATTCTCCCCAAATTACAGTCGCATTTCCGCGTGATTGCGATGGATGTGCGCGGCCATGGCCTGAGCGACAAGCCGCATGACGCATCCCAGTACGGCATCGAGACGGTGAATGACGTGCAGCGCCTGATGGATCACCTCAAGATTCCCAAGGCCCACTTGGTCGGTTATTCCATGGGCGGCTTTATCACGTTGAAATTCATGGCCGTGCATCCTGAAAGATTGATCTCCGCCATGCCTTGCGGCGCGGCATGGATGACACCTTCCGATCCCCTGTGCAACTTGCTGAACGCGATACACGCAAGACTGAGCGGAAAGGACGCACCCGCCTCCGGCATTGGTTCGATGATGGCCTCACTGCGGCGGAGCGCTCTGGGAACCATCATGGATCTGGAGGCCCTCGGATGCGTGGCAGAGCGTTTCAAAGAACTTGCTGTCACCGAGGCAGAACTGCGCACAATCACAGTTCCCGTCATGGCGGTCAAGGGTGGCCGAGATGAAATCGTGTTCGGTGGAGGCGATCTGAAGGTTGCGCTGCCCGGCTTCCAAGAGACGATCATTCCCGGCGGGCGGCACAATACTGTTATCTTCTACTCGGCATTTCAAAAGGCGATTGTTGACTTCCTGCTCGCACATTCGTCCGTAAAGCGGTGAGGTCGTCGTGTAGTTACCTCGGGAGAACAAAGACAGTGCCAGAATTCTATCCAACTGCGCCGCCAGATCGATTATGTGCCAACGAACTTATACTGTGATATCGTTTAGTTCCCAACCCTTGCGGAAGTTGGGTTTAACAAACTCGTTCGCCTTTTCATTGTTGGTAAACCGCAAGTTCTGGCCATCCCATGATAGTTTCTCGTTTGGAAACCGCCAGCTTATGGTTCCGAGGAGAATCCATTCTGCATAGGGTCCAGCAATGCTGAAGTTGGAGCAAGGGGATTCCCCGCCTTTGCAGGCTTGAATGAAATTCTCGAAATGTCCGGGGGAACGCTTTAACACATGGGACGGCTTCTTGTATCCCTTCATCTTCGATTCTGGAACAAGGCGGACGCCTTCGCCCCGCCCAGTGGTGCCCATGTACCCTTTGGTTCCGACGAAGATCTCGTTGTAATCCAAGACATCTTTCGGCGTCAGGCCAGCGGGCGGTTTGAAGTTTCCGGCCATGGCACCTTCGTACCAGTAGACGGTTACAGGCGGCATTTTTCCGGACGGAACGTATTTGTTTGGGCGTTCCGGAAACTGGAACTTGCAGGAATAATGAGGGTAGGTCGCGGGATTCACCCCTTGTACGGCGGTACACTCAACGCTGGTGGGACTGCCGAGTTGTAGCGCCCAGTTGGCCGGTCCCAACTGATGGATGCCCCAGTCGCCAATCATCTGCGTGCCATAGTCGAGGAAGCCGCGCCAATTGGATGGATGAATTTTCGAACTGTAGGGGCGTTCAGTCGCACGACCGGTCCACAAGTCCCAGTCGAGCGTCTTGGGCACTTCTTCGGACGGGGGCCATTGGGTAATGTCGCGCGCGAAGCCGCCCCCGCTCATCGAGTGGACCTCTGTGATATCTCCGAGGTCGCCGTTCCAGATGATTTCACAGGCAAGCCGCGTCGCTTCGGCGGAGTATCCCTGGTTTCCCATTTGGGTTACGACCCCATATTTCGCTGCGGCCTTGCTCATGAACCGGGCTTCCCACACGCTCTGCGTCAATGGCTTTTGGCAGTACACGGCCAGTCCCCGCTCCATCGCCCACAGTGCGACGGTGGCGTGCATATGGTCGGGGATGGTGATGGTAATAGCGTCGAGGTTCTTGTGCTCCTTGTCCAGCATTTCACGGAAATCTTTGTACCGCTTGGCGCGGGGATACTTCGAACCGGTTTTCCCCAAAAACGTCTCGTCCACGTCGCACAGAGCATAGATGTTTTCGCTGCTGATGCTTTCGACATCATTGGCGCCCTGCATTCCGCCCACTCCAACGCAACCGATGTTCAGCTTGTTGCTGGGGGCTTTCTTGCCTGAACCGGCTACGGCATTTCGAGGCACGATCGAGAACGCTGCAAACGCGGCCGTTGCCGCCATGAACTCACGCCGGCTGGTTCTTGTCGTCAGTTTATCCCTGTTTTGCATAGCAGTTCCTTTCAACTACAATATTAGCTGATCGCGACGCAGGTTTCGGCACGGATCGCACCCTGGCCTCCAGTGTCGTCGATTATTGACTCGCACATACCTCAAACGGCTTTTGGATACCATATCACGACATCGCGCCCGATAACATCTAGTTTTCAAGTGGTGGCTCCCCACAGTCAAACGCTTCATTCGTCTCAGCTTGGACTACGGCTGAGTTTTTTGCCAGGGCAATCGCATTAAAAGTCACATAGCCATGAGGGTATCCAAGAGATAGTCCATGTCCCAAGCGGCCTGCAGTCGTCTTGCCTTAATGCCGCCCTTTCTGGATGTGTTGGCCTTGAGCGCATTGATGGCCAGTCTGCGAATGGTGGCTAGGTTTTCGGCGGCGTATCCGATTCGTATTCGGCATTGATCTTCGTTGAAGGCGATATCGAGCACCCAATGCAGTGAGTTCTCCACGCGCCAGTGGGCGCGGATAGCGTGGGCGATTTTGTTTACGTCGTCGTGGGTACAACTGGTAATGAAATAACGGTCTTCGACGGAGGATTCCCCGTTGACGGTACGGGTAGCCCGGCACATGGCCATGCCCGCGAGCTTGGGCCAGCGCCCCAGCGTTCCAAGCCCCTCTATGTCGTGGGTGTACCAGTACTGCCGCTTTTCGATCCGCCCATGGCCCCTTTCGAGCGATTCGAAGTACTGGCAGTCCATGTGGGCGAAGTTGTCGGCTTGAGCGGCCTTGAATTCGTCTTCCACATCCTCGCACAACGTTTCTTGATTGCCTTTGACGGCCAGCAGGTAGTCTGCGCCCGCCTCCACAATGGTCTTCGCTATTTCTCTTTGACAGCCCATCGCGTCAATGGTGACCACACATCCCTTGAGATCCAATGCCTTGACCAATTCGGGGATGGCGGTGATTTCATTGGACTTGTCGTCTACCTTGGTCTGGCCTAACGCGATACCGTTTTCCGTTGACCATGCGCCAACGATATGGATGGCCTGTTTGCCCTTGCTTCGGTCATGGGAACGACGGGCCGTCTTTCCGTCAATGGCCACGACGCCCTGTACGGACTCGTGAATGGACTGTACCCACTGGATGAAGCACCGCTGAAAGGCCACCGGATCCAGAAGGCTGAAGAACCGTCCGAAGGTGTCGTGAGAGGGGATGCCGTTGGGCAACTTCAAGAAGGTGCGCAACCAGGTCTCCTTGGCTCTTCCAAAGCGGGCGACATCGGTCCAGCCATCGGCGCCGGCAATAACGGCGCAAATGGTGATGGCGACGATGTCGTGCAAACTGTGTCGTTTTTTCCGGTCAAGGCGCGGGTCTTCAAGCTGGCTGACGAAGATGGTGAAAGATGCGTTCTGTGCGTCCATGAGACGATTCTCCTTGTTTTGCGGCCTGGACGCAATATACATAATGCAATATTTATATATCAAAGTGCTACATATGACAAATACTCGTTTTCCCGCGAGGAGAAAAGGGGACAGATTCAAAGCGTTGCGCAAGAACAAACAGTAGAGGCAAGGAGAATAGAAAGGTTACGAGAAGAGGCGGGCCGAGTGGCTCGTTTTAATGCGATTGCCCTG
>CAIYET010001085.1 GCA_903925285.1 Candidatus Hydrogenedentota bacterium
AACTCCTAACTCCTAACTCCGCGTCACGGTTGCTTGAAGGCCAGCGCGTGGCCGTCTTTGTCGGTGAGTCGCGCGCAGAAGCCCCAGCCCGCCCCACCTTGCGAAATCTTCAGGAGGATTTTGTTGATGCCCGCTTCGAGACGGATGGGCACGACGTCGCTGTCGGGCGCCAAACCGCGATCAATGAAATGGTCATGAACCTTCGCGCCGTTTATCCACGCCGCGATACCGTCGTCGCTGCCCATCTTCAAAATGGCCGAGGTACGCTCCGGCGCCTCGATCTCGGCGTAGGCGTACCCGACGCATTGGTTGGCCATTCCGAACGGTCCCGTCAGGTCGATGTAGCCCATCCCGCCGCCGCCTTCGACGACTTTCCATGTCAACTGTACGTTATTATTCGTGTACGTGTCCTTGGGATTCGCGTTTTTTTCGTTGATGTAATCCGTGTTCCAATCCGCCGCGAGATCCTGGCCTTTGAACGGTCCGACGACGTAAAACGTGTGGATGCCGCCGAGCATCGGCGAAATGTCCACTTGGCCGCCCAGCAATTTCACGCGGTCAGCGAATGCCTGCAAGCGATTGATCGACGCGTCGACTTTCATCAGGATATCGAGCGCCTGCTTGGCCTTGTCCGCGTCGCCCGCCGCCTGCAATGTCGCCGCCACCGACACGAGCAGGTCCGGCGCGGCGGTCTTGAGGCGTTCATCCGCGACGGCCTTCATTGCGACCTCGAGCGTTTCCGTGCTCGGATCCGCCGCGAGTCCGCGCAATGCGCGAAGCCGTTCTTCCGAGTCCGCGCTCCGGTCGAATACGGCGGTGAAGGCCTGCACGCGGCGATCGAGCAGGAGGCGCGGCGGCCTTGCGCCTCCGACATGTTGCTCCTTCGCGGGTAGACTCTCGGCCACCGTCAATAGCGATGGCACGATCAACGCCGCCTCCTTCTCGTTCGCAGATTGCAGTGCGTCCAGCAACACATCCGAAGCTTCCGGCTGTCCACACGCGGCCAATCCCGCATACGTCGCGCGCCGAATGGCCAGGCTTGCGTTCGACGCGGCTTCGCGCATCGGCGCTACGGACCGCGCGTCCTTCCGCGCGGCCAGCGCGGCGATGAACAAAGGGCGATCCGCGTCAGGCGCGCCTGGCCATGCCGCCAGTAATTGCGTGGTCGTCTCCTCGTTGCCGATGCACTCGAGCGCGCTCAACACGGCGTGCCGCACACGAATGTCAATGTCCGGCGTACCCAAGAGCGCGAGTAATTTTGCCGCACTCGCCGCATCGCCCACGCGGCTCAGTCCCGCGACCGCTTCTTCGAGCGAAACGCCTTGCACCGAGTCCAGCATGCGCGTGTAGATTGCGCGCGCCGCTGCTGCATCAAGCGGCTCGAGCGCCTGCGCAAGCCGCGCCAGGGCATCCGCCGCGCCGTCGCGTGTCGCATCGTCCGCGTGTACCAGCACGCGTTCCAACACGGACGTATACGCCGTGTCGCCAGTCCACGCCAGGGCAGACGCCGCCGCCAGACGCACCTGCGCGTCCGAACTGTCGGCCATCGAAGCAATCAGTTCAAGGCTGCCAGCGTCATGTGCCTCGCCCAAGCCAGTCAGGATCGCCACCTGGCGCAGGGCTTCCGATTTCGGCAATGCCGCGCGCACCGTCTTCAACGCCGGCTCGGTTCGCATGCGCAACAGCGATTCGCGGGCCTGTTCGCGCATATGCGCGTCCTTCGCATCAAGCAGCGCGGCAATCGGACCCACGGGATACTCCGGCGGAATGGTCCGTTCGAGCAGCCTCAGCCCCTTTAGTTTCAGGGCGTCCGGCGCGCTCGGCTGCACAAGCGCCATCAACAAGTCCGTGACCTTTTTACGCTCCCCTTCCCGTCCCGGCGTGCATGCCCCGTTCGAGATGTCCACCAGCACGCGGTAGACGTTGATCGCCTCGACTGGGTCCTTGCTATCGAGCAACGGCAGCAAATCACCCACCGCTTCCGCACCGTAGTACGGCAGCAACTGCCGCGCACGCGCCTGTCGCGGATTTTCCGTCGAGATAAGGTCCGCCATCAGGTCCGCACGTGTGGCCGATACCACTTTCGCCCCATCCGGGGCAGTTTTCGGCGCTACCGTCGCGCATCCAACAAGTGCCATGGC
>CAIYET010001086.1 GCA_903925285.1 Candidatus Hydrogenedentota bacterium
CGCCGCAGCAGAAGAAATAGGAGAAGGCCGGGATACCGGACCTGTCCAGGCCCGAGAATGGTCAATGGCAGCCAGTGCGCGGGAGCGAGACCATCGTGTTGCATGATAACGAAAGAGTTTTGCGCCGCGGGTCAGCGCGTCAGGATGAGCTTCTGACAGCTCGCGGCTGACGGCTCGCAGTTTGCCGCTCCAATTAAGCAGACGCCCATGGGCAGGTGCCATCCGCTTGAATCCGGCCGGCCTGGCCCGGGCACGAACCGCAAGCGGCCGGAGTGCGTGTCACTCCGGCCGCTCTTTGACTGCCGTTTGCCGCTAGTGCTGCAGCACGAGTTTCTCGGTTCCGACGTAGTCTCCGGCTGTCAGTCGCACGAAGTACGTGCCCAACGGAACTCTGACATTCGTCTCATTGGTGCCGTTCCATTCGAACCGCTGGGGCCCGCGCGCAACAACGTCCTGCGCCAGGACTTTGACCAATGCGCCGCTGCTGCTGTAAATCCTGAGTGTAATCGGCTCGCCGCGCGGCGCTTCGCACCGGATTGTTGCCTGGTCCCGGAATGGGTTGGGTCCCAGATTCGACAACGCGAACCGGGTGTTGATGACCGCATTTCCTTCCTGGACCCCGGGGAGACCTTGCGTCCACCAGACATCAGTCCGGGGCAGGCTATTGCCGGAAGAGTCAACGCCGCATCCTCCAATCACCCACAGCTTGTTATCAAAGGAGTCCACGTCCGTGTAGAGGTTCCGTGCTGACCACGCCGCCGACGAGCACGCCCTCGTCCAGTCCGCGCCGTTGGACGAATACCAGGCATCGTTCCGGAGGCTGTCATCGCCATATCCGCCCAGCACCCACATGGCGTTGGCAAAGACCACCGACGCGTGGCAATACCGCCCGGACCATGGCGCCGAGTCGGTTGCCGGAGTCCAGTCCGTGCCATTGGATGAATACCAGGCATCGTGCAACCAGTCACCGCCGTGCGGTGATTCTACCCTGGCTCCTCCCATCACCCACAGCTTGTTGTCAAAGACCACCGCCGTGTGGCCGTACCGCGCCGGCCATGACGCCGACGCGGTTGCCTGGGTCCAGTCCGCGCCATTGGATGAATACCAGACATCGTTCAACAAGCCACTGCCGCTGTACCCTCCCATCACCCACAGCTTGTTATCAATGACCGCCACGGTGTGATATGCCCGTGCCGACCATGGGGCCGACGGAGTTGCGCAAGTCCAGTCCACGCCGTTTGGTGAATACCAGACATCATTCAGCCAACCGCCGCCGCTTCCTCCTATCACCCACAGCTTGTTGTCAAAGACCACCGACCGGTGCGCGTACCGTCCGGGCCACGGGGCCGGCACAGTTTCCTCGGTCCAGTTCGCGCCGTCAGAGGAATGCCAGACGCTATTCAGGAAGCTATGGTAGGGGTCTTTGGTTCCGCCCATCGCCCACAGCTCGCTGTTAAAGACAGCCGACGTGAACTCCCATTGTCCTACCCAGGGCGCGTCTGCCGTCGCCCGGGTCCAGGACAGCGTATCGGCGGATAGCGACGCTGCGAGCGCCAGGCTCAGCAGTATTGTCGGAGCAAGCAGGCACTTGCGTGCTGCCGCCGACGTGAGACCGAAGTCTCTGCGTTGACTAGAGATCATGTTCAACTCCTTACAGTATAGGCCGTATCGGGCAGAACCGGGCACTACCGGCACTAGTTGTGCTTTCGTTCCTCCCGGCCACGTGCCGCCCCAGATGGACCGCCGGGCGGGTCGCGGTTCGATTGCGTACGGGTGGGGCCCCGACAGGAATCGAGGTATACTACTCAATTCCTGCAGGTCAATGCCGGGCGACCTTGCGCAAGCACGGCGTGCATTCTATGACAACGGAAGAGCATTGTCAAACCCGCGGCCGTGACGTTCAGGTTGTTTCTCTCACCGCCTCTGTCCTGATGCCCGCGGGGTCCTGAAGGCCGTTGTCAAGTGCCACCATCGGTGACGCAATGCTCGGGTTCGGGTCGGGACTCAGTCTGCGTCCATCTGTGGTTGATCCCCTCCGGTCCTCGGCGTCCTGGCCCAGAATCTGTACTACAAACGTGCAGGATCGTCGTTTCCGCGAAGATGTCATTCCGAGGAGCGGAGCGACGAGGAATCTCGTCTGTCGACGGGGCAGAGCTTGCCCAAG
>CAIYET010001087.1 GCA_903925285.1 Candidatus Hydrogenedentota bacterium
ATGAAGACTGAAGCCTTTTTCATCATTCATCCGCCACGTGGCGGTCGATCTCATGTTTCTTGAGGCGGTACTGGAGGGTCTTATAGGTGAGCCCGAGGAGTTCGGCTGCCTCTTTGATGCGTCCGCCGGAACGTTCGAGGGCCTGCCGGATAAAATCCTGTTCGATGTCTTCGAGGACGATTCCGCCGAGGGGCAGCATGAATGCGCCGAGTTCGGTACTGCGTTCGCGGAGTTTTTCCGGCAGCGCCTCGATGTCGACCGTCGGCCCGTCGCAGAGAATGAACATTTGTTCGAGCGTGTTTTCGAGTTCGCGTACGTTGCCGGGCCAGCGGTACCGGCGCATCGCGTCGATGACGTCCGGCACGAGTTTCGGCGCAGGCTTTCCAAGTTTCGTGGCGAGCTTTTCGCGGAAATGCGCGAGCAGCATCGGCAGGTCCTGCATGCGTTCGCGCAACGGCGGCAAGTCCACGCGCAATACGTCGAGCCGGTAGAACAAGTCTCTGCGGAACGCGCCTTCCTCGATGCGTTTGGCGAGGTCGCGATTGGTGGCGACGAGGACGCGGACATCGACCTTGCGCGGCTGGCTCGATCCGATGCGTTCGACCATACCGTCCTGCAGGACGCGCAACAGTTTGG
Source organism: Candidatus Hydrogenedentota bacterium (assembly GCA_903925285.1). Classification (GTDB taxonomy): domain Bacteria; phylum Hydrogenedentota; class Hydrogenedentia; order Hydrogenedentales; family SLHB01; genus DSVR01. The sequence continues at coordinate 637 of CAIYET010001087.1, forward strand.
CCTGGCTTTCGAGATGCATGTCGCCAATCTCGTCGAGGAACAGCGTGCCGTCGCTGGCGATCTCGAATTTGCCCGGACGGCTCGCCTCCGCGCCGGTGAATGCGCCCTTTTCGTGTCCGAACAACTCGCTCTCGACGAGCGAGTCCGGGATGGCCGCGCAGTTCATCACGACGAACGGCTTCTTCGCGCGCGGTCCCGCGAAATGGATATGGCGCGCGACCAGTTCCTTGCCCGTGCCACTTTCGCCCTGAATGAGTACGGTACTCGACACGTTCACGGCTCTGCCGACGACGTCGAACACGCGCTGCATGGGCACGCTCTCGCCGATGATATTGCCGAGCGACACGGCGCGCGTCACGAGTTCGCGCAATTGGCGATTCTGTACGCGCAGGTCGCCGCGTTCGAGCGCCCGTGCGGCGACGACCAGCAACTCGTCCTTGTCGAACGGTTTTTCGAGGTAATCCGTCGCGCCTTCCTTCATCGCCGTGACGGCGGTGGCGACGGTCGCGTACGCGGTCATGACGACGACCTCGATATCGGGCCGGAGCCGCTTGGCATGGCGCAGGAGTTCGAGCCCGTCCATGCCCGGCATGCTCAGGTCCGTCAGCAGCATGTCGAACGCGTCGTCCTCGAGCGCCTCGACCGCTTCCAGGCCCGACGCGGCGCCGGTCGCCGCGTATCCGGCGCGGATCAGAATATCCGCGATAATTTCGCGCTGCACGTGATCGTCTTCGGTAATCAGAATTTTTGGTTTCATAGATCCTTCACCTTGTCAAGGATGAAGGATGAAGGATGAAGGATGAAGGATGAAATACTTGGTGCGCAATCGAAGAGTCTTACGGATGGGGCGGAGGTGTAAGGCCGCCGCACCCCCTGCTCAAGCGAGGCTGTGTTTTCTTCATCCTTCATCCTTCATCCTTCATCCTTCATCCTTTAACTCCTAACTCCTATTATTGGAAACGTCATAACGACTTGGCATCCCTGATCGGGCAAGCAGGACAACGCAATCGTGCCGTCATGTTCTTCCACGATGCCGCGCGTGATCGACAGGCCGAGGCCAGTGCCCGTGGCCTTCGTCGTAAAGTACGGGTCGAACACGCGTTCGATCGCTTCCTTCGGGATGCCCGCGCCGTCGTCGCGGACCTCGACCTCGCAATGCTTCTCCATGACGCGGCTGAACAGCCTGACGCGGCCGCCTTGCGGACACGCGTCCATCGCGTTGATCAACACGTTCAAGATCGCCCGCTTCAATTGCTTCGGGTCTATGACCAATATCAGATCGCCTGCCCGGAGTTCCGTGATCAGGCGAATCCCGCGTGCTTCCGCATCCTTGCGAATCAGCCGCGCGCATTCTTCGAGCACGGCGTCGATGCGGTACGGTTCGACGCGCAACTCGCCCTCTTTGGCAAGCGACAAGAACCCCGAAACGATCTCCTGAAGCCGGTTGACCTCGTTGCGAATGGTCTGGAGTTGCTTGACGGCCGGGGCCGCGTCCGAGACGCCGCCGAGTTGATCCATCGCGTGGCTGGACAGCAGCTTGATCGAGTTGAGCGGGTTGCGGATATCGTGTGCGACGCCTGCGGCAAGGGTGCCGATGGCCGACAGTCGTTGCGCCTGGCGCAGGTTGGTCTCGACGGTTTCCTTCTCGCGCAACGATGCGACCATGCTGTTAAACGTCTGCTCGAGCGCGAGGACTTCGCCCGTGTTGCGTCCCGTGCCGACATCCTTGAGATGGCCCGAGCGGATCTGTGCGCACGATTCCGCAAGCTCGCTCAAGGGACGCAGGATGCGCGCGATGAAGTAGATCATAAGACACAGCGTAACCACGAATACGACCGTCAGCATCGCGAGATATTTGTTCTTGAACGCGCGGACGATCTCGGTTTGTGGAACGACCGTCACGCGCGCCGTCAACAGACACACCGGTTTACCGCCAATGGTCACGGCCATGCGCGCCACCTTCGTGAGCCGACCCTGCCCGTCCTTTTCGAGCATGAACGGCATCACCTCGACGGGGTCTTTGGGATCGCGCAACTCGATCGACGCGCCGTTGTACGATTGTCCCAGGTTCTGTTCGAGATCGTGCAGGTTGGCGGTCGGATTTTCCTGGATAATCAGCACGAGACGGTCGGCGATGTCCTGCGTCCGCTCCTCCATTTCCGTCACGACTTCTCCAAAATAGTGGCGCGAGATCACGTAGACCGAGCCGAGCATGCATGCAACGAGTACTACGCAAAGCACGATCACGCGAAAAATCAGCGAGTTATACCAGCGCACGCCCTGCATGAAGCCGTCGGGACCGCCGGATATGTCGCGCTTGCGCCTCATGGCCTAAGGACTCGGGGTGACTTCGCCGTTGTACACCTTGAGGACTTCGAGCACGTCATCCCATGTCTTTCGCTTGTCGGCGGGGTTGCGCAGCAAATACGCGGGATGGTACGTGGCGCGCAACGGAATGCCATGGTAGAAGTGCCAACGCCCGCGCAAGCGGCCGATGGTTTCCGTGGTCTTGAGCAGCGTCTGCGCGGCGTACGTCCCGAGCGCGCAAATCGCTTTCGGACGCATGATTTCGAGTTGCCGGATCAGGTACGGCTCACACGCCTCGATTTCGCTCGAAAGCGGATTGCGGTTCTCCGGCGGACGACACTTCAGCACGTTGCAGATATAGACCTCCGAGCGTTCCAGCTTCATCCCCTTCTCGATGATATCGGTCAGCAACTGCCCCGCGCGCCCGACGAACGGTTTGCCTTGCCGGTCTTCTTCCGCCCCCGGCGCCTCGCCCACAAAGACCAGTTTCGCGTGCGGATTGCCCGAACCAAACACGATCCGCGTCCGCGTCGCCGCAAGCGGACACGCATCGCAACTTGACACATACTGTTCGAGCGCATCCAAATCCTGGATGTCCGACGGGATTCTCCCACGCGAGAATGTAGGCGTTGACTTGGGCGCGGTGCGCCGCTGGACCCGGCTCAACATATCCGCTACCTCCGGCGACACCGCAATCGTGCGATCCTTGCCCCGGGCGCTTTTCCGGACAAGCTCGCACGCCTCGTTCAGAACGCTTTGCAGGGAATCCTGTTTCGACACGGTATCGTCTCCAATGTCTTGATCATGCCGCGTCACAATCCGTTACATGCCGCTTCTTGCCGTGGTTAAGTGGCCGTTACGTTTTCCAGGGCGACGCGCGGCCCGCTTCCCCAGCCGAGCACTCGCGACGCATCGAGTATTTCAACGCCAACCAGCGTCTCACCGCCGCCGATGTTCAGCGCGATTTCATCGTTCAGCCGCAATGTCCGGCACTGGCATGGCCCTTCCACCAGGCGAATGTACAGTGCATCCACTTCGGCATCATAACTCAGTTTCATAATCGTCTCCACTGCTCCCAAGCCGCCTGAAGGCAAGACGCGCGACGTTCAGAAGTAAAACGTGTAAACCGTGACTACAATGGTTTCATCGCCTTCCTCGACGATAATGGGAGCTACTTGTTTCACCGCATAGTACTTGTCTTGCCACTCCGCCGCAAAATCCGCGTTGAGCCGACACACGATCCTGCCCTGACGGGCTGGTTCGCGCAGACCTTCACGAACCGCGCGAAGCACCTCTTCCTTGGAGGCGCCTCTTTCCTCACATTGCTCAAGCGCATGTTGCGACAATCGAATCTGCATGTATTGAGAATACCGTAAACCATGACCCAGCACAAGCATCACGCACAAGCATCATGAGCCGCATGGCACGCAGAATTCCCGTTCGCGCCGGAACGACATCCAAGAACCGGCGATTCCCCCCTCCCTGTCCCCATCCACGGCATTGCCATCGGGATCCAATCGTCGTACGTGAACAGCATATCCGTGGTCATCGTCATCTGTTCGTTGGCGTCATCGTACGCGTACACCGAGGTCGTCGTCAAACTGTCCGAGACGATCCGGCATAACGAAAAGCGGAATGAAAGTTTTTGATGTGACTTCCCTACGATTCGTGGCTGGCATTCATTTCAATGGCAGCGATACCGGGCGGCCTTCGCGAATACTTTGGTAACAGGCCTCGGCGATGCCATCAACTCGGTCAGATCCTTCGCAGAGAGTCGGGCGATAGCGGTCTCTATTTCCTTGACGCTCATGGGCCAGTCTCCTCTTCTTCCAGCCTTGACCAGCGGCGCCCACGACAAACAACCGCCCAAGCTCCCAACCGAGCATGTTCCACCCGCGATCCTACCGGATCCGCGCGACACCATCCGGCCCCAATCGTCGTAGGTAAACGTCATGTCCGTACCGTCCACCGTCATCGTTGTCTGCTGCCCGCCTCTAAACGACCACGATGTTGAGTTGGACCGCGAAACCCAATTCCGCGAGCATGTGTTCGCAGTCTTCCCAAGCGAGTCCGAACGCGCGCACATCGGAGAGGCCAAGCCGTGCAACAACGTCCCGGACCACCCCATCCTTGTCGTCGAATTCGGCTTCCATCATCTGGGTCTCAGCCCAATCGACCAGCACGTCCAGCACGATTTCATGGTTCAGGTAGGCGCGGAGTTCCTCCACCACCATCACGCGTGTAACCAGCATAGCACTAATCCTCTCGGCCTACTCGGACATGGCCTTCATCAACCGGATATTTCTTATGCGTTTCCACGAGTCTGCCCGTATCATCGTAGATTTCTTGGTAGAATCGCAACGTGTTGTCGTCGCCATCCACGTCTTTCACGTATCGCGCGCGCCAGCCATGCCGCCCGGTCACATCGAGCCAATAACGCCGCCCCTCGGTGCTTTGTTCCCACTGTCCGAACTTGCGCTCATTCAACTCGCGCTTCTCAGACGCCATCGTGCCTCCCACACTTCCGCATGGACGATTCGGACAATCCTTGCGAAATAAGGCTTTAGGCTTTAGGCTGTAGTAAGAAAGCCTTTAGCCTACAGCCTACAGCCTAAAGCCTAAAGCCTCATTGATGCGCTCTCCCTGCGATTCGTGGCGAGCACTCATTTCAACGGCAGCGACACCGGGCGGCCTTCGCGAATGCTTTGGTAACAGGCTTCGGCGATTTCGACGTTGCGCAATCCCTCTTCGCCGGGGATCGTCGCGGGATGTTCGCCCATGCAGGTCTCTGCGAACTCGCGTATCTCGCGGTACACGCCATTCTCCCATTCGGGATGCACGTCGTCGTAGGCGACGACCTCCTTCTCGGTCCCATCGCGTTGGACATGGAGGGTCTTCGCGACGCTGTCGTAATAGATCGTCCCCTTCTCGCAGAACACCTCGCCGGTGTAACGGCCCATGTAGTCGCACGCTGCCGCAGTCAGACTGCCCATGCCGCCGTTCGCGAAGACGATTTGCGCGAAGATAAGGTCTTCGTAATCGTTCTCAAGATTATTGAAGCGGTTGCCGGTCGCGCTGACGGACGCGGCCTCACCGAGGATACAGCGCATAAAATCGATTTCGTGCGCGTTGATTTCGAGCAACATCCCGCCGCACGTCTCGCGCTTCAACCGCCATGGCCGCCCCCAACTCCCCCAAAGGCCCATCGTGCGGATGATGCGCACCGCAAACGGTTTGCCCAGTTCGCCGGACCGGGTTAATTCGAGCACGTAGCGGTACACGCCAATGTAGCGCAGCACTTGGCCAATCATCAGCGCCTTCCCGTTGCGCTGCGCCGCTGCCAACATCGCTTCGCACTGCGCGACGCTCAACCCCATCGGTTTCTCGCAAAACGTATTCACGCCCGCATCGAGTGCGTCGATCGAAATCGCCGCATGCAAATGCTGCGGAACGGCGACGACTACGCCGTCCAGTTTTTCCTTCGCAAGCATCACACGATGATTGTTGTATTGTGCCGGCTTGTTCACGCACGATCTTGCCGCCTTATCCAACGCCACCGGCTCGATATCGCACAACGCGGCCACCTCGATCTTCGGATTGCCGCGCGCCTGCTCAAGCAAGTCGCCGCCCATCGTCCCCAGACCAACGAATCCCAAACGCGCCTTGACGTCCAAATGCACTCTCCTCATTTTAGGCCGTAGGCTGTTTACAGCCTACAGTCCTATTTCGCGGTCTTCTTCGCCGGTTTCTTGGCCAATTTCTTGACGGGTTTCTTGACGGGTTTCTTGGGTTTCTCTTCGGGCTTGCCCGCGAGACATTGATCGAGGATCGTTTCGGCGTCGTCCGGCGAAGCCTTCTGGAAACGTAACGGTATCGATGCGCATTCGACGATGGGACCGTTCTTGCAGTCGTCGAAGCAATCCGCCTTCTTGATCTTCACCGCTTTCTTCAGGGCGCGGGCATTCACAAGTTCCTTCAACCGCGCCCGTACCTTCTTGCCGTCCTTTTCCTTGCAGTCGTTCCCGTAACAAACGGCAATTACCAACTTCTTCGCTTCGGTCTTGTCACCCATGGAACGCGCCCTCCGAGTCTTGGCCAACAATCGTTGCGCGCCAGTATAGCACAACGCATGCCTGCGCGCTCGGCTCTTGCCGGAATTTCGATTGACTACAAAGCCCAATAAAGTGCATTGCTACGTTGTCGAAGGCTCCCAAATCGTGATAGACTCCGAAATTGGAACAGGGGAATCGAGGCACTGTACAGAACGGCTGAAAGTGACGGGTAACACAGGATGACGGGTTGATGGCGACTCAAGAAGCGAAATTACGAACAGACTTGGCAAGGTTGCAGACGTTGCACGAACAAGCCAAGACGGCCTTGGGCAACGTCAAGGACTTGCTTGACAAGGCGGATGCGCGCCGGGCCAAAGAAGGCGAGCGGCCTTGGGGCCGTATCGTGGACAACCTCGAAAGCGCGCTCCAACTGACCAAAGCCAAGGTGACCGGCTTCGAGCAGCGCGTGCTCCAATGCGAACAGCACTTGGAAATGCTACTGCGCGCCACGGCGGGAACCGGACCCAAACCGCAGCAAAGGTTTACGTCCGCGGAATTCGAAGACGTCATTCCAGAAGGCATGAAATTGCCGCCGGATCACCTGGCTGCGGCGGAACGTATCCTCGGCATGTCGCTCGACGACCTCGGCGGCCTGACCCTCGAACAGGTCGCCGACATGAACACGCAGATCTACGAGGAGCCGCCTGTAGCGCTGGAACCTGCGCCCCCGCCGGAACCCGCACGACCCGGATCCGCGCTCGATACGCGCATCGAACGCGCCAAAGAGATGCGTGAATCGCTGGCTGCCCGCCACCAATCCCTGCAGCCTTCGTTCGCCGACCGGCGTCGGCAGAAACTCCTGCGCGACGCGATTGCCAAGCTTTTGACCGACAAGATCCAAACGCTCGACCTCGAAGAGATCGAGTTGCTCGTGCAATGCCACAACGGCATCGAAGATCGCGCCGAGAAGTCCGAGAGCGACGCGCGCTTGCAGACCATGCTGGCTCGTTACATCCCGGCCATGCAGGAGCGAGCCTCCGAACTGCGCCGCAAACGCGCCCAAACCTATCGCCGTTAATACCGACTTCGGGAAGGATGAAGGATGAGGGATGAAGGATGAGTTGGCGATTGCGCAATGAAATCGTCGTTAACAAACGATTTCGTGTTGTAGATTGTAGATTGTGGATTGCGGATTATTGTTCCTACAGCCTTTTTTCATCCTTCATCCTTCATCCTTCATCCTTTTTGATCGTACTGCTGTGCGGTTTGTTGGCGCTCCCGGTATTTGCCCAATCCCCGCCCGTTCAAGTCGCAATGGACGGCGTCCTCGCGAAGATCACCGCAACGCTCTCCGTGAACCAACTCATGAAACTGGACGGGCGCGCGATTCAACCGTTCATCTCGACGGAAGACCGACACGTCTTTGCGACGCAGTATTGGTGTTTCGACGCAAACGTGCCGGTCGTGGTTTCCGTCATGCGCGACAAGAAACAGTCCACGATACCGTTCTGGCTGCCGGAGGCCGGTTTCAAAAAGACGAACCTCAAGGTGAAGAACGAGGAGTACACCTACGAGGTTTGGCAGAAAACGTTCGGACCGGGGCGCGTCGGCCTCGGTATCAACGGGTTCGACAAACATCGCCCGCACTATTTCGTCGCCGTCGGACCGCAGCATCCGGGCGACAAGATCGAGTTGAGCCATTTCTTTCCCGCGGACCAGCAGGTCTTCGAGATGAAGGTTGGCGCGTATATCTATCACGATTGGTCGGATCTACTGTTGACCAGCGTGCCGGACGCGTTGAAGGGCCAAGTTCTCTTGCCGACCATCCGCGGCCGCGCACGCGAGGCGAATCTTATCGACGCGTTCCGGAAGGCGCCGTATCCGTCTTCGGACAAGTCCGACAACATCGTTCTGACTTGGAGCGACGATCCCAAGACGACGCAGACGATCCAGTGGCGGAGCAAATCGCCCCGCACGACCGTGCGCTATCGCGAAACAATCGGCAAGGTCGATTCGCCGTGGCTCGATGCGAAAGCCGAGTGCCGTACGCTCACGGATCGCCTACTCGTGAATGATTGCGAGACCAGCCATTGCACGGCCACGTTGCAGGGGCTCAAACCCGGAACGACTTACACGTACCAGATTGATCCCACGAGTCCGGCTTCCGACTTTACGACGGCGCCCGCCGGCAGCGAACCATTCACGTTCTTCTATCTGAGCGATACGCATAACGGCCCCGTCACCCGCGACCTATTCGCGGCGGGCTTTACACAATGCCCGAAACCAGCCTTCTGCACGATATCGGGCGACCTCGTCGGCACGGGCCAGTATCGCGACGACTGGGATTGCCTGTTCCATCTTAGCGCCGCGTTCACGCCACGCTTTTCGCTCATGCCCTCGATGGGCAACCACGACAATATCGACGGCATGGGTTCGGACCTCTACTGTGCGCTGTTTTCCCTGCCTAAGAACGGCCCCGTCGGCCTCGAACCCGGACGTGCCTACAGCTTCCAATACGGCGACGCCCTCTTCCTGATGCCCGACGTTACCGCACCCATCGAAGGCCAAACGGCATGGCTCGAACAGCAACTGCGCGCCAAGACCGCCAAATGGACATTTGCAGTCTTCCACTTCCCGCCGTACGCGCCCGATGACGCAAACCCCGATATCGTGCAACAATGGCTTCCGCTCTTCGACAAATACCACGTCGATTTTGCCCTCACCGGACACGTCCACCAGTATCTGCGCACCTATCCGATGAATGCCGGCAAACGCGTCGAATCGCCCAAGGATGGAACGATCTACTACATCTCCGCGTCCGTCGGCGGAAGTCCGCAACCGATCCCCAAACCCGACTATGCCGTCAAGTTCGATTGCTCGGGCACGCCACTCTGCGTGACGTTCCAAGTGGACGCGAACAAAGTCACTTCCCGCGCCTTCGACAAGACCGGCCGCGTTATCGACGAATTCACGGCCACCAAATAGAAGATTGCTGCCCAAAACGCGGTCGTTTTCTCCCGCAAGTAACAGTTGACAAGAGGACGGTGGTGACGCTAGGATATGACTGACTAGCGGAAGGATGGCGATTGGCGATTGGAGTCGATTGGCTCGACAAGCCGAGCGTCATGTTGTGCCAATGGAACGAGGAGAGCGCCGAGTTGACTGACCGATATGCCAAGCCTCAGGCCTCAGGCGTCAAAGGCCGGGCTTCAGGCTTCAGGCTTCC
>CAIYET010001088.1 GCA_903925285.1 Candidatus Hydrogenedentota bacterium
CCGCACTGCAGTTTTCATGCTTGTCGCCAACGTTTTGGTGACCGGGATAAACGGCACAAAGTGGTCTTGGAATGGAAATGCGAGAGGATCGGATGTAATAAGCGGTGAACAGTGGACGTTTGATGGTGCCAAGGTGCAGCCCCCACTCACTGTCACCAGTTCCATATTTGGCTTTGCAAGTTGCGACACTGTTTTCCTTCTCGCCACCATGCCAGACGGAGAATTTGGCCCCGGCCTGCCCACCCCTGTTCACAAAGGAACGCTCACACATCACTTTGATTTTGATTGGGCCAATCGTATGCTTAGACGCTATAGTATCGATATCACAAGCACTGATCCGGGGCTGAAAGGAGTGTCAAGACAAGGGGGTGGTCGTCTACTGCAATAGGTCATGATCGGTCGTCCATAGAGCGCAATGGAAATGCATGAACCCCAAGTCGTCCCATCATCATCCTCAGTATTGCCGCGATTGTGACTATGACTTGCGCGCCAGCTTAGGTCGGTGTCCAGAGTGCGGTCGCGTATACGATATGACCGACCCCCGTAGTTACAGTCGGCAGCCGCGCAAGCGTATATACCGGGTTTGGGTAAAGTGTCTTGCAGCAGTCTTTGTTCCTGCGGAATCGTAGTAACAGTGGGGTTGTTGTGGTTGTGGCGGGGCTGGCAACGTGAAGAAAGATCGCTTGCGATTCTTCAGCGTGTTCCCGGAGTGCAAGCTCTCGTGGCTAGGAAACCGTTGTATGCCTGGCTCCCAAAGTATCTTCCGCGCAATATCGAGTATCTTGCATACCGCGTGACAACCCTGTATGTGGATACCACGAGTGTCGGCGACCTTCAAAGCATCGGGATGTTTGGTCACTTGGAACACTTATCGGTAAACGTTTCGGGTGATAGCCGATTGGATTTGGATGAATGCCTACCGAACCTATCGTCGTTGACACGATTGGCGGACTTGTCGCTCATCAGGATGCGCCTGTCTGATGCTGATGTGGCACGTCTTCAGAATCTTCATTCATTGTGTTGGCTCGACCTGTCTTGCACGGAGTTCCAGAACACAAGCATCTCACGACTGAAACACCTGCTCGCGCTGAGGATACTTGTTCTAGATCGAACGACTATCACGGACGAAGGTGTAGCACATCTGGCGAAGATCACAGGTCTGGACGAACTCAGGCTCCGCGACACTGCGATAACGGATCGGGCGATAGAGTCGCTTGTAGCGATTCCGCACCTGCGACGACTTGACATCAGTGATACAAATCTTACACGGAAGGGAGTCGCAGAATTGCGACAGTCGCTTGGTAGCACTATTGTGTTTTGGGACAAGCCTGAGTTGTTGCTCGAACCGGGTGCCTTGCACCATTCGAGTGCCGGTCAAAGAAAGCGCGAACCTAATCAACCCTTTGAAGTCCGCGGTGCAGACGGTTCAAGAGGACCCAGGAGCCAGTAATTCCACGATGCCTGACAACACCAGCCATTGTCATCTCTCCAATGTCACCGACCTCGCCAGCCGCGTGGCATACTATAACTATCCAACGACCGGCCTGGGCGCGGTCCTCAGTCGTCTGGACAACATCGCCGCCGATTCCAGCGGTACTAGCAAGTATGTCCAGTACACCTACCTGGGTGCCGGCACCATCATCAAAGAAGAACACCCGGCGGTTTCCGGCGGGTTGACCCTGTCGTATGGCACGGCCGCCAACGACTACAGCGGGTTGGACCGCTTCGGGCGGATTGCTTCCCAGACCTGGACCAACGCCAGTGGCACCACCACGCTGGACGGGTTTACCTACACCTACGACCGCGCCGGCAATCCGCTGACCAAAACCAACAGCCTCAACAGCAGCTTCAGCGAAGCCTACACCTACGACGCCCTGAATCGTCTGGTCGATGCCAATCGCAATGGGACCAACCTTCAGGACTGGACCTTGGATTCTCTTGGCAACTGGTCGGGCACCACCATCGGCACCACCGGCCAGACGCGTACCAAAGGAGCAACCATGAACACAATGACAGCGAGCACGCGGTCGGAACGTCTGGCACGATTGGGTATCTTGCGGGAGTCCGACCTGGACCCGAACACCGGGATGTGGCGAACGCCGGATACGCTGGGGTATGTGGACGGCGGTGATGTGTATGAGTATGTGCGGTGCAACCCGGTCTGCGGTGTAGATCCGTTGGGGTTGGCTGTGGCGCAGCCGACACCACTACCCGCCACACAGCCGAACATCGCTGCAATGAGTATTAAGATCGATCACCATAAGCCCTTGAGGACGACACACGGTAGCGCCGAGATCGAGTGGGAGTTCAATTTAGAGAAGCCGGTAGCAGAAGACCGATTCTTTGTTCAAGAGGTGACGGTGATATATGACTATTGCGATAAGGATGGGAAGAAGGTGCCTAGACCAAGTGTGCATTTCTGGGAGGCCATGCCCATAAAGAAAGGCAGCACGACAGATGTTGGCAACGTCGTCAAAATGCCCAACGGACTGTTTGCCGAGGTCCCATGGACGGACATTTGGAAAGAATCTGAGAAGCCTGATACCAAGGGGAAGATACTATGGGAGGCGACGGTTAAATTCTACACGAAAACGCAAGTTGCGCCAAACGATCCGGCCACATGGAAACCAGGCAAAGATATCGGACTTCCGTCAGGAGATCTGAAATCAAGCAAGACAGCGCCCGCTTGGTGGAAAGACGCTCCTACTGCCGGTCCTAATGTGAGATCTGTGATCTGCACTTGGGAGCCCTCTAAGATCAACGTACTGGAGGGGGCGCTTCCCGCGTCTGCTACGCGTCCCACTGGCTGACTGCGACAAGTGGATCAGGCGTTTCCCTGATTGGTGATTTCATGCGTCGGATGCTCGTCTGGATATTCGTTGTTGGTTCGCTCCTGAGCGGCATTCTGTTTGCGTCGCTCTGGATCTTCAGCTACCACCGATGGGGAATGGTTCGTTGGGGGGCACGCGACAATCAAGAGCGTCGTGTAACTTGGGTGGGAATGGAGTCGTACAAGGGCATCTTCTTCTTTCAATATCAACAGACCATATACCCCACTGCCACATCGCTGGACCGCTACCTCACATGGCGGCCTGAATGGGTGCGCACCGGCTGGACTTTGCAGTGGTTACCTCGTTCCCCATCCACCGGCTTCCCCCCGCCTTCCTACGGGTCGTTAGGGGGCGCAATTCATAATCGTTACCGCGTTGCG
>CAIYET010001089.1 GCA_903925285.1 Candidatus Hydrogenedentota bacterium
CCGGTGACTACACGGCGGATGTATTCGATCAGACGTGGGCACCCATCGCGTCCTCCGCGGCCAAGAACGATGGAAAGGGCATCTGCCTCGACTTCTCAGCGCCCGGCAAATGTTTCACCGTCGTCCTGAGGAGAAACACGCCGTGATCTGGCCGAATCTGGCAGCTAGATAGGGCCATGACACGCTATTAACAGCACAGGGAGATCGGGTGATATGACGTGTGTATGCTTGCGTAATTTTGTTATTGCGCTTGGGCTGATGGCGTCCATTCCCGCAGTTGGACAGGATGCCTCGACCCCGTTGCCGAAGAAGATAGGATTTCACGAGGCTGTGTATGACGCCAACGGTAGACTCCTGCCGTGGACGAACTGGTCGGACGCCCTGACGCGGGAAATGGAGTGGTATCTCAAGTGCCCGGTCGACGCGCACGGCTATCCGAATTTCGCGTTCATGACGTTTATTACGGGCGACTACGATGTCGCCCGAATGGACAACATTCCGGCGACGCAAAACGGCACGGCCATCCTGTCCTATCTCAAGTATTGGGAATTCAAGGGGCGCTCAGACGCGCGCGTCCTCGCGTGGGCTAGGAAACTGGGCGACTATCTTATTGAACAGACGCTGACCCCTAACAAGGGAGCGTATCCCCGGTTTACGCGTTCGACCGGCTACTACATGGACTTCCCGCTTTTCCGTTCCTCGCAGGGCGATTGCCGGTATGGACGAAACGTGATTGAGCCCGATAAGGGCGGCATTGCGGGATACGCGCTGCTCCGGTTGTACGGCGCTACCGGCGACCACCGATATCTTGATCAGGCCGTGCGAAATGCCGATGCGTTGGTTCATAACATGCGCCCCGCCGATGCGACGCATTCCCCATGGCCGTTCCGGGTCGATTCCGTCACGGGCGCCTCTTGGGGCGAGCGTTCCGGCAACATGGTCTATATTCTGCGGCTGTTCGACGCCCTGATCGAACAGGGCCGCCTCGACTATAAACCGCCTCGAAACGTGCTCTGGAAATGGATGAAGGAATGCGAATTCGAGACGCCGGACGATCCATCGAGATGCCTTTGGGTCCAATTCTTTGAGGACTACGACATGGACAACAATCGCAATTCGTGGGCGCCGCTCGAAACCGCGCGCTATCTCATCGAGCGAAAAGAGACGCTCGATCCCGACTGGAAGGCCGACGCCGAAAAGCTGATCCAGTTTGCTCTCAGGCATTTTTCGAGCGCGCGTCCCGGCGGAGTCACCGTGATGGGCGAACAGGATGACGACAAGGCCCCCTGGGGCGGCGCGTGTTCGAAACTCGGCGGCGTGGCGGCGCTCTTCTATGCGGCCGGTGGCGGCGAACAATACAAGGAGATCGCGTTTCGCAACCTCACGTGGATGATCTACTTCATCGACAACGACGGAGGGCCTGCGCAGCAGGCGGAAGCTTCGAACGCCGTCAGGGGCGGCTGGCAAGAGGATTGCCACACCGATGTGGTCCACAATTTCGTGGACGCCATGACGGCTGTTCCCGAATGGGTACAAGCGATGCCGCGCTGAAGTACGACTTGTTTCCGGCTACTTCTTGGACATTCCAACGATCC
>CAIYET010001090.1 GCA_903925285.1 Candidatus Hydrogenedentota bacterium
CCATGAGTTTGTTGGCCATAAAAACCGCACATCCTCCGGGAAATCCGGAGAATATGCAGCTTTTGGCCGCGCTCAGGGTGGGTCAGTTTGAAGCCTATCATTTCGACCCGAGGTGGGTCAGTTTGAGTGACCGCTGACAAACTGCGCTTCCGCATAGTCTTGCTCTGCCGCTTTGCGGTACCACTTGACCGCTTCGACTTCGTCTTTGGCAACGCCAGATGCTTTCTCGTAGCAGTAGCCCAAGTTGAACTGCGCTTGCGCATTGTTTTGCTCTGCGGCTTTTCGGTACCACTTGAGCGCTTCGACTTCGTCTTTAGCAACGCCGTTACCTTGAAGGTAGCAGTTGCCCAAGGCGCACTGCGCAAACGCATTGTTTTGCTCTGCGGCTTTGCGGTACCACTTGAGCGCTTCGACCTCGTCTTTAGCAACGCCGTTGCCTTGAAGGTAGCAGTTGCCCAAGGCGCACTGCGCAAACGCCTCGTTTTGGTCCGCTGCTTTGCGGTAAAAACCGAAGGCCTTTCGTTCGTCGGCTGCAACCTCAACTCCGTATTCATAGCACTTTGCGAGGAGGTAGAGCGCATCTGGCCAGCCGAGGTCCGAAGCAGCCTTCCAAAGGGGAAAATCAATTCGCATTCCTAGCAGGGTGCTCTTTTGGTTGTTACGACTCGAGGCATTGACGACTTCTTGCACACTATCCGAGATCGACTGCTTCTCAAGAAGCGATATCTGTAATTGCTTATCAAGACGGTCGTCGAGGGCTTTCGTATCGACCACTGCTGCCGTTTGCCCCTTTATCAGCATCCAGACACCCTCATCCGTGTAGCCAGCAGTGGTGCTCTTGAGGCCGGTCGGGCTGAAATCGAAAAAGTCCCGCTCAGCATGAGCGTCTCGGCGCAAGAGGTCATTGATGGCCTTCATTGCCTGCCGGAGGGTCACTGGCTTAAGGCCAAATCTCGGGGCAATACGCCAGGATACCGACCCGCCTGCCGTATGCACTGATAAAAGGCAATCCTCCGTTTCGATCCGTCGTATCTTGGAGATCAGGTCAACTTCCGAAGAGTCATTCTTTGAGGTTATTGAAATGCGGCTGTGCGCGAGGTCAATGATAGGGCTATCACCCCTGCGCAGACAGCGGACCAACTCGAATGCTTTGGTGTTGTTTATTTCCGCTCGAAAGCTGAGAAGAACGCCTTCAGGACGATCGGCGGGAATGATTATAACGTTCGCCAAGCCCACATCGCTTGGGTTGGCGTTGGCAACATGTCGTCCAGCAATGAGCACGGGGATGGGGGCGGCCTGCATCACGAGCGGTGAATGAGACAACGATAGGATGTTTACCGAGAAGCCAAGGTGGAGGTCACCCACAGCGGTCTCATCGCTTATCGAGAGGAAGGATTTCATGGAGGACAGCTCCGTGTCGTCAGATGTACGCTCCTTGTGGACACGGGTAGACGCGCTGGCGGCAATGGCTCCACTAGCCTCAACCCCCGAGTCGCGAAGGCCAAATAGCTTCAACGGGTCGCCGGACAACTTGGCTTTGGTTCGGACTTCTCCCTCCATTCTCCCATCAGCCGCAACCAACCAGCTAAAAGTCCCCCTGGTTGACTTCTGGGATAGGCTCTCACTGCTTTGCCCCTGGGAAATCACCACTTTCTGCTTCACGTCGTAGTCCAAACTGACGGAGGTCACTTCCCACCTGATGGCGGTGTAGTTCGCAATGATGGGGTCTGGGTCAACGTTGTCTGGCAAGCCATCGTTATCCGAGTCAAGATTGGGAAAGGCGATAGGGGTGATTTCAGTGCTGCTTCGGTTCGTTGGCTGAGCAACCGACAACTGAATGCCGGCACACAATCCGATCACCAGGGCAATAGCAGTGCTCTTCCTAGGGGGCATCATGTGAATATTGTAGTTTATTGTCAGGGCTCGTATGAGGAGCGCGCGAAAATCGATGCGTAAAACAGCTTCTCCCGCCAAATGTCTTCAATTTGCCTTGTGCAGGATGAAAGCTGCGAGGCTCCAACGAGTCTCGACAATACAGCGCATTCTGCTTGGTCCAGTTCGCTTGCATCTCGTTATGTATTCCCTAAGCGGAACGGACGCAAGTGAGAAATTCCGCAAAAGGAACGGCGAAGGGTTCAACCTCCGAAGATGCGGCGGACGTTGGACATTCAACTTGCGAGCTTCCTGCGCAAACGGCGGGGAGAAATGACGTATGCTGCCTTCGCACGGAAACTCGGGATTACCCCCTCATCGCTGTTTCGCCTGGAGAATTGCCAGCAGAGCATCACATTAAAGACGTTGCAGCAGATCCTCGACAGGCTGGGGTTGGACATTGCTGACGTGTTCCTGGGCAAGATCTGAGGATTTGTAGCTTTGCTCTTCATGGCCTGGAAATGGGCGAGCAGAACGTGACCCTGAAAACTCTGCAACATCTTACTGACCGCTTCCATTGCAGGATTTCGGACCTGTTTCTGAAATAGACGATAGCAAACTGGCGAGGATGGTGCTTGCATTTCTATTCAAGACTCCCCTTTAACGGGTAATAGCGATCCGAATACCCCTTGCCTGCTTTGGATGGTTCAGGACCACCGTTAATCAAGCAGGCAAGGGGGTGGGTTCCGTTTCAATGGGCGCGGTCGAACTTGCAAGCCATCCGTTCTTTGGTGGCGGTTAGGTTGTCGGTCCATTTCGGTTTGTGGGCGATATCTACCAGAATTTGCGGACCCATGAACTCGCAGATAGATTTGGCGATACGAGTTTTCCGGTGACTGATGGTAGACGAGCAGACCTTAAGTTCCTTGGCGATGGAGGTGGCGTCTTTTCCTTCGATTAGTAAAGTCACCACCGCCTGATCCCTTGCTGACAACCCGAGCATGAAGCTTTCCCAATCCATTTTACGGGCAGCTTTCGTTCCGGGGTCTTCTTGGTCTGTGCTTAATACGTCGTGGAGCAATACTTCTCCACCCGTAATCTCATCAATTGCTACGACCATTTCTAACGATTCTGGCGCACTTCTACCGTTGATTTGCGTAGCCGATCCCAAAGCATCTGAATTGCTATGGCCAACTGCTCTACGGCCTGATTTGCAATGTTGGATAGCGTAGTAGGCCGCGTTGGAAGCCGTGATCTGTTTACCGTTGAGCTCTGCGTTGTGGAGGATACGAGCGGCCAAACACGTAGCATCTTGTATCAGCTCTTCATGATCTTCAGAGCCTATGGTTAATACAGTACGGGGAATTGCTGCTCTTAAACGGGGGACGACTTGATCTTGTAATATGAAACCGGCTTGAGGGGACATGATTTGCCTTTCTTTTGGGTGTGTACGTGAAAAACCCCCCTTTGCACGTTATTTGCAGAGGGGGTGGGGTCAGATCTGTCTTGGCTAGATCCTTACCTAATTATTGTACCAATTTTGCTGGGGTTTTCGTACGGGGGGAGGGGTGAGGAATACCGGCGCTGTTAGACTTAATCTATCTGGCTACTTCATTGCATTTCTTGTAAGGTTTTTCCTGACAGAAGAAGTAGGGGTTCCCCGGATAGACAAGCTACACAGGATGATGTAGTATCGCTTCATGCTGTATCACATGGGATACGAATTCTGGATCGCCCGCGCAGCCCAGTCGAAGGTGGCCTGCCGACATTGCGATTAGACTACGTCGCTGTACGTCGAAAAACACATGAAAATAATCACCACCGCGAAACGCTGGGCAACATTTGGCTTCGTGGTTCTTGCTTGGACTGCATTGCACGCTGCCGCAAAACCGGATTATAGGAGCATCGCCGACCGGATCGCCACCCAATGTGCCGGCGTCAAACAAGGTGACTGCGTTGTGCTGCGCGGTGATGTCCGTGACATGGAGTTTCTTGAAGAACTCAGCCTTGCTGTATGGAAACAAGGCGGGGAGCCGCTACAAGTCGTCAATCGAGAAAAGGCAAACCTGCGATTTTTCGATGAGGTCCCGTCTTCACGTGATGCCATGCCACTCCCATTTAGCCTTAGGCTCGCTGAGATCGAGACGGTTGAAGTAAACATAAGCGGTCAAGAATTCCCCGGCCTATTAAGTGGCGTTTCACCAGCACGACTATCAGCTGTCGCGAGGCGCGGCCTCGAGGCCTTTCGGACACGGCTTGGTCACGGGGTGCGTATAATTGAAATAGGCAACGGGCTTTACCCGACCGATGCCACCGCAAAACAATACGGACTGACCAAGATTCAACTTGCAGAGCTGTTTTATGCAGGAATCAACGTTGACTACGCCAACTTGCAAGCTACCGGGGCCAAGATTCAGGCAATACTTCAGAAGGGTAACCAGATACGCATCACACACAGCAACGGCACGGACATCACGCTGCGCATTGAGAGTCGCGTTGTTGGGGTAAGCGACGGGGTAGTTTCTGCTGAGGATATCGCAAAAGGCCCCCCGCATACGCAGGTTTGGCTACCGGCCGGTGAAGTCTATGTGACTCCTGTGCCGGGCACAGCAGAGGGAAAGTTGGTGTTTGACTACAGCCCCTTTGAGGATGGGGCACTAACAAACGCAACCTTTACATTCAAGGCAGGGAAACTCGCGACGCATACAGCTGCCCGTTGCGATAGCTACACGAGGTGGAAAGAGGCTTATGCCGACTCACCCTCGGGAAAAGACGATTTTGCCTATGTTGATCTCGGTATAAACCCCAACATTCAGGTCCCGGTTGGCACCAAGCTGAGGACTTGGGTGCCTGCCGGCACCGTGAGCGTAGGACTTGGAAATAATCTTTGGGCTGGCGGCACGAACAATGCATCATGGTCATTCGATACATCCCTGACCGGATGCACTGTGTTAGTCGATGGAAAGATTATTGTAAAACACGGAAAGTTAGAAGTCAACAATGCCCTGTGAACGCACGATTGGCATTCAAGGTCCCTATCGAAAGATAAACAACAAGTCCCATCACATCGGATATACATCAATTATGCAATTGAACAAGCATGTTCCCGCAGTTATTCTGATAGTGCTATCTTCAGCTGTCGCTGCATTGCCCCAAAGCTCCGGCTATTCAACACCACGATCAGGAGGGGGTTCCAGTTACTATGGATCTGGGGGTAGTTCAGCAGGCTACAGCACTCCCCGCGCAGGTGGAGGTTACAATTACTACGGGTCTGGTGGAAGTTCTGCCGGTTACACCACACC
>CAIYET010001091.1 GCA_903925285.1 Candidatus Hydrogenedentota bacterium
ACCAACAGTGCAGCCGAGTTCTTCGATGCGGTCCTCACCCGGATGGAAGAGGACTATGAACACGAGCGCCCGGGCATGGTGGGCGAGGCGCTTTCGCTCCTTTGGGCGGCCCGGCGCGGCCTCTCGGAAAAGGAGATTCTGGACCTGACGGGCGTCCCAGCCCTGATTTGGAGCCCGCTCTACAATGCGATGGAGAACCACCTGGTCAGCCGGGGCGGCCTGTTAAACTTCTCCCATGACTTCCTCCGCCAAGCCATCGAGCGGGGATACCTTCCGGACGAGGACCGGAAGAAGCAGGCGTATTTGCGGCTGGCGGCCTTTTTCGAGAAGGACCGGCTGGGGGCCAGGACACTGGACGAATTGCCGTGGCAAATGCGGAAAGCCGAGGAATGGGAACGCCTCAGGGACTACCTGACGGATGTACCGGTCTTCCTGGCGCTCAGGGACACGACTCCTCGTACCGAACTCGTGGAGAACCTTTCATGGGCGGCGACGCACACAGATGTGTGGAACTCACTTGAAGAGAATGCACGCACTTATAGTGACGGACTAATTCGTGAGGAGGAGAAGGAAAGAGCCGCTTACATTCTAGGTGCGGTTGGAAGCATTCTTCAGGACTGTGGGGTCTACCCTCCTGCTACCAGAATAGCGGAACGTTGTCTGACAATCCGCGAGACAATCCTGGAACCCAATCATTCCGCTGTGGCCACGGCACTGAACAATCTCGCGATGCTGTACCAAGACCAAGGCCAGTATGCCAAGGCCGAACCGCTGTATCTGCGCAGCTTGGAGATAAAAGAAGCCGCACTGGGGTCCAATCATCCCAATGTGGCCTCGATACTGCACAATCTCGCGGGGCTGTACCGAGACCACGGGCAGTATGCCAAGGCCGAGCCGCTGTATCTACGCGCCTTGGAGATACGTGAAGCGGCCCAGGGGTCCAATCATCCCGATGTGGCCCAGACACTGAACAATCTCGCTGGTCTGTACCAAACCCAGGGCCAGTATGCCAAGGCGGAGCCGCTGTATCTGCGCAGCTTGGAGATAGACGAAGCCGTACTGGGGCCCAATCATCGCCACGTAGCAGTGGCACTGCACAATCTAGCGGGGCTGTACCAAGAGCAGGGTCAGTATGCAAAGGCCGAGCCGCTTACAATCCGCGCCGTGGAGATAATGGAAACAGCACTGGGACCCAATCATCCCCTCGTAGCCACGGTACTGGACAATTTCGCGGGGCTGTACGGTGATCAGGGCCAGTATACCAAGGCCGAGGCGCTGTATCTGCGCGCCCTGGAGATCCGGGAAGCGACCTTTGGGGCCAATCATCCCGCTGTGGCCACGACACAGCACAATCTTGCAACACTGTACCAACGCCAGGGCCAGTATGCCAAGGCTGAACCGCTCTATATTCGCGACCTAAAGATATCAGAATCGGCCTTGGGGCCGAATCATCCCGATGTGGCCACGACACAGCACAATCTTGCCCTGCTGTACCACGCCCAGGGCCAGTATACCGAGGCCGAGCCGCTTTTTTTGCGCGCTTTGGAGATACGGGAAGCGGCACGCGGGCCAAATCATCCCCGCGTGGCCACGACACTGGGATGTCTCGCGGTGTTGCACGAAGCAATGGGCCAGTATGCCGAGGCCGAGCCACTCTTTCTTCGCGCCTTGGAGATATTGGAAGCGGCCCTCGGGCCGAATCATTCCGATGTGCGAAAAGTATTAGAATGGTTGGCGCTTATCTACAAGAAGATGGATAGGCCACAAAATGCGGCGGACTGCGCGGCCCGGGCGAAGCGTATTCGAGAAAGCCAGTAGAACATAGACAAGGTGATATCATCCGTTGACCGGCTTCTTGATCCGCTTCACGTTACTGGCGCGACAAAAGCCTCTTTCGTCGGGGCCGTGTGGTTTTGTGCGTTTCTTTCGAGAAACTGAAACGCGGACAAGGATATTTGGCATGAAGCACTGCATTCTTGGTGAATGGGGAGGTGACTGGTGACCAAATACGATGAGCGCGCAGGTTTTCGAACCGTCTTCAGGTACGTCTTGCTCCTGTCAGTATTGCTGGGTATGGTGTCCTGTAGCAGGACCGAGGTATCTCATCCCATCCAGCTTCTGGACGATGCCCAGCTACTAAGGGAAGAGACAAGTGAATCTCTCCGCACGATGACTTATCCGAAAGGTTTTTGCTTCGTGGTGCGCACTGTCAAGAAGCTGGACCCGGTTTACGCCGGGATCGAAGCCGATGACTTGTTCAAGAGCGACACTACGCGCATGGCAGTTCCCAAAGAATTCAAGAAGAAAGGCGTTTACGTACTCTTGTCTGAAGAGCCTTTGTTAGTCCAGGTTCGAGTGGGCGACAAAATCCGCTCCCTTGCTGAATGGAGTGGCATCGTCCGTGGTCCCGAATATATGAAGAGGCAATCGGTCTCATCCCCCGAAAAGAGCGACGCGACGCTGATAGCCATGGTGTCGTGGTTGGCACAAACACTCCCGGATGCGACACAGTTATCAGGACTAAAGAAATGGATATACGCCAACTGGGCGGGAATCATTACCGACGAGCTGGCGAAACTCTCGGTCCCATCGGGTAGTTTTTATGGTCACTACCTCCTTGGGCCGATTATCCGAGCACGCGTGCTCGAATCGCGTCTTTGGCATGGTTGGTGGATCACGTATGTGATTCTCGCAATTCTCGCGTATTTTGCTGCCCGTGCATTGCAGGGCGCTGTGAATCTTGCCTTAGGAGCGGTCCTCGGCTGGATTGGCGTTCTCATCTCCTTGATATTCGGAATTCTCGCCAAGTCGGTCGTCGCCATATCTTCTGCCGCGAGCATGGTCTTGCTTTCAGGCTCACGTGTGGAGGATGTGTTGGCGTTGAAAGGCTGCGGGATACCTCTTGAGGGCTTTTCGTTCTCCGGAGATTCCTATCTTTGCTCCACAGGGCTTGGCATTGCTTTGCTTCTTCTTCTGGCTCGATTTCTGAAAGGTTTCATAGACGTAAAAGAGTACTTCCCCTTAGCTAGGATGCCGGAAGCGGAACAAATCGAGGTATTCGAGTCTTACTTAGATAAGCGTCCTGCCGAGGTCGCGAAGATAATGCTAGCTTTAGGAAGAGAGGTAGTCCATCAAGTTGACGCCGAAACCCCGGAGGAGCATCAGCTCGACATGAATTCGCCTTTTTCGGCATACAAACAAGCCATATTGCGCGCCACAACGAGGAGCTGCATTGCCTGGTTTCTTATCGGGTGGTTCTTCTTGCCGCAAGCGCTGTCCGTTATCGCACTCCTATTCATGCTTCCTCCGGTCGCTTTTGCGTTTCTTAGCGCCTTTGCCAAACGCATTCGACCTGTTACCGTTACCCGCTCTGAATCCGGGAAAGCGGTCTCGTCGATGGCCACCGCTAGGCGTGTCAGGTCTACCCTCACGGCAGCGGTAATTGCCGTGCTTATCTTGGCTGCAGCGGGATTGCTATATTCCAAGCGTACCGGGGTGCGTCTGTGGGTTAGGATCGCTTTAGAAGGTGCCGACCGCACGAAAACTAAGCAGGAACAAGCCGTGCCAGGAGGCGCAGCTCGCGGAAGTGCCGCGCAGCCCGACGCTGTTGCCAGGGATGCACAAGACGCGCTTTCAGCGGCATTGCGTGCAGGGAGTACGCGACAATTCCTCATGGAGGCTGCCCCAGCGAAGCGCGCTGCCTGGGAACGCTCTGCAAACGCTGGAAGTAAGGAGGCGCAGTGGCTTATGGGCTGTTGCCATGAGCATGGCATATCAAGACCCAAAGATCCCAAGGCGGCCTTCGAGTGGTACCGTCGCTCTGCCGAACAAGGTTACGCTCCAGCAGAGAACGATGTCGGGCTCTGCTACCTGAATGGCAACGGAGTGGTAAAGGACCCACAGACTGCCGTGAAGTGGTTTCGGCAGGCCGCAGGCAAAGGCAGGCCCTCGGCGCAGTACAATCTCGCTGTCTGTTGCGAACAGGGGATAGGTGTTACGCGCGATGTGGCGAAAGCCGTGGAAATGTATCAGAAGGCCGCGCAACAAGGTTATGGCCCCGCGGTCAAAATGCTCGAGCGCAAACGGGGCAAGTGAAATGAATCGCACGAACCCGGCTTCTTGTTCCGTTTCACGTCAATCGAGATAAAGGCCTCTTCCATCGAGGTCGTGTGGTTTTGTGGTGTTTCTTTCGGTGATTGCTGACGACACGTTCAGGCGCGCGCGGGATTATTTGCTTTTCCATCACCGTTTGCAGAAAGTTGATTGAACGTAGTAGGACGTGGGCCAGGTTGCGTCCATCTTCATCAATGGTAATTTCGTGCGAGCAGTGGCGATTTCGTGCAGACATTCAGCCTAATTATCTTCTTCAGCTTCTTTGTCCTCTTTATTCTCTTCGTCCCCATCAGAGTTTTCAGTTTCTTTGTCTTCTCCATTCTCTTTGCTCTCATCAGAGTTTTCACCGTCTTCGTCTTCGCATTCACCCGTAGAATGTTCGTGACTGTCGCAATGGTAGCACGTCTTATGTTCAGGATCGTCATGCTCGTGGCTATCGCACAGAGAGCAGGTTTGATGGTCTGACGTATCATGCTCATGACTATCACAATGCATGCAATACTTATGTTCAGGATCGTCATGCTCGTGGCTATCGCACAAACAGCAGGTTTGGTGCTCTGAAGTGTCATGTTGATGACTGTCGCAATGCATGCAGTTCTGGTGGCCGTGCCCTTTTAACATGGGACAATTTCCTTTCTTATGCTCTCAAAGAGCATTGTGCCAAGTTCTGTTTGACGGCAGTGTCAACTCTTCCATGGTAATTTCAACTTACCCCTTACCCGGCTTCGTGATCCGTTCGACCTGAAAGCCGACGCGCGCAAGGAATCGCGGCGCGGCGCGGACCATATTGCGGTCTTTTTCTCTTGTAGGTTCGTCCAATTGGCTCCATGGCAGCAAATCAGGGTGCGTGCGTTTTGTCTTCTCGCCGGATGCATAGGTGAAACCGGCCGCGCGTTTCTCTTCACTCCAGCGGTCGTGTTCCATAATGGACATTCCTTCGATCTCGTCGGCGGTAAACCTATAATTCTCGGCGTCCCAGTCCAGCAATGGAGCTATACGGTATCCAAACGCGTGTAGGCGTTCCGCCAGGTTAAACGCCTGGTGCCTGTTTGATTCCCTCAATTTCTCAGGCAAACGCTCCCAAGGAACGGCAGACGGATTCTTCTCCGGCGTTTCCCCCTTGGCAAGCTCTTTCTGGAGATAGTCGGCATGGATCGCCTGGGCGATGCTCTCGTTTGTACTCATGAGAAGCGCTGACGGCAAGCACGTTTCATCCATAAGACGGAAGGCACGAATACACCCGTAGGGAGCGTTAGAATCGCTTTCCGAAAACAGAGATGCAAATCCCGATTTATCCGACATGCGAACAATAATCGGAATTCTGCATCCCTTGCGCTCCAATTGCGCATAAAGAGTGAATGCCGCCATGAGGCCGGCACTGTCGCCGTCAACGCAAATGTATACGGCGGATACTACGCACTTTCCCTGGGAATCAAACAAGAACTGCGATTGAGCGAATTCACGGGAGTAAGTGTCTATGGTTCGGATATCAAACGTACACGCCGTATCGAGGTACGGGTATTTCGCGCACAGCAGGTCAATCCGGGCCGGCCCATTTCGATCCACCACCGTGACGGTCATCGGTTGTTTCTTGCTGCCTTCCGTATCGCGCCATTCTCTTGCGGCTAGTACGATAAGGCTTGAGCCGAGCCGCCCCGGACCCGCGATCACTATATGGGGAACAACGCCATCCGAAGAGACCGGCAACGGATGCCGTTGGAGCAGGATGCGCGCACCCATTTCATATGCATTGAAGAATTCCATATGAAAAGGCGCGTTACTTTCCGATTCGATCTCTCTCTCCCGCAATAAACGGCACAATTCCAAGTCCAGGATATGGATGAAGCAAATCAGGGCCGTCTTTCTTCTCTTAGGCATCAGTGCTCTTGCCTGCGCCGCGATCTCCGCATTGACTCCGTCATTGCCGCACAATGCGAGCAGGTAGCGCGCCTTCGCAAGGCCCGCGCGCCTTAACAGAATTTCGTCCGTAGCGTCCCCAGACAGTATAACGGTGTCGCGAAAGCGAAACTGGAGCGCGTGTTCGTTATGGGGTTCCTTTTCGATGACAACGACATTGTATCCTTGCTTTCGGAATTGCTTCGCGAGACGGACCCCCTTGTTGCCCAATCCGCAGATGATTACGTGGTTCCTCCAAGACCATAGACGCAGAAACGCGAACCGTTCCTTGAACATGTTGCTAAGACCGAGGATAAGGGCGTTGGCGAACAGAATCGGCGTTAGGAAGCGTGAAACCTCCAACGGCCACGGGACATGAGATGTCAAATCCATGTTAAGGTTGATGGTCTTGAGGGTCTTATACAGTAAATCAAAAACCGTCACCGGTTCCTTGATGCGGGCATAGTAAATGCTCAAACCCCAAAAACCCAAACACAGCGAAAACAAGATCAGCAAGAGGCTAAATAGCCAGTACCAGTTGCGGATCCAACGCCACAAGAGATGGGCGTACGTCTTGCTGCTCACTCTTGTTTCGCTCCGTGTGCCTGTCATTTCACGATCCATCTCCCGCTATCTCCCGAGTATTGCCTGCCTCGTTTCTCACATCATCAATGACGCTCACAGTATAGAATGCTCTCGCAGGGTTAGCAAGGCATCGACTTCGGCATCGACTCCGCTCACCAGCCGACGCCCTGGCTTGAAAATACTCATCAATAGCCGTATAACGAATCCATCGGGTGCTTCACTTTTGGACCGCCACCCGCTCACTTGTTGACGGCCGCAGAGATAATGGTTGTCGAGGAAGACGCATGGGCATGAAAGCGTCGCGTTACAATGTACTTGTGAATCACGACGACACTGGTGTGATGATCCTATTCAACACGCTGTATGGCAGCCTGACGACATGGGAAAAGGATGAGGTGCCCCTCCTGACAAGCCTTCTTGAGAATCCAGCCCTGTTACAGACGGCAGATTCGCCGATTTCAGCAGTTTTGCTGGAACAAAAGTACATTGTGAAAGACAATGTTGACGAAATCGAGATCGTCCGCAACCGGAAGCGCGCGGGTATCCAAGACAAGAACCGCCTTGACGTCATCATCATGCCCACCCTCGATTGCAACTTTGCCTGCCCGTACTGTTATGAAGAGCATTATCCCTCGATGATGGCCGACGAAACGGTGACGGCAGTCAAGAAATGGCTGACAGCGGAGATCCCGAAGCACAAGGTCTTGCTGTTGAATTGGTTCGGAGGCGAACCCCTGATGGGGTATTCCCAGGTAATAGCGATTTCCCGGCATGCCGTAGCTGTAGCCCGCGCCACGGGTGTCTCTCACATTATCAACATGACCACGAATGGCTATCTTCTCAGCCCAGGGCGGATCGCAAGACTTATTGATGCAGAAATCTATGGCTACCAGATTACGCTGGATGGTCCGCCTGAGACTCACAACAAACTTCGCGTACTAAAGAATGGCAAAGGCACTTTTGAGAAAGTTTACAGGAACATTGTCAGGCTGGCGCGTACTCACGAAAAAGTGCGCATCTCAATTAGAATCAATTTCAACCACAGCAATTTGCATCTTGTTCCACAACTTCTGGAAATGTTTCCAGAAGATGTGCGCTCACGTCTTCGGGTCGCGCTTGAACCCATTTTTGGTGAATGTGCATTGAGTGCCACGAAGAATATTCATCCGGCCAACATATCTGAATCCCTCGCCAAGTACTGCGTTCAGGCGGAGAGAATGGGATACAACACTGCGCATGGGTATAATCAGGCAAAGACTGGAAAACTGGTGTACTGCTATGCCGAACGCGAAAACCAATACGTGATCAATTTCAACGGGGATGTTTTCAAGTGCAGCGTGAGCAAGTTCAACAGCGAGAATCGCGTTGGATATATTGCAGACGATGGATCTTTTGTAAGGCATGATGCTCAATGGGAAACGTATGTCAATTCCCGCCTTTTCGAGGAATCATGCTGTGCTTGCGTCTATCTACCCTTGTGTATGGGGGGGTGCCGAACGACCCGCCTGAAAAGAGGCACCACGGGTAGCCAGTGTTCCTTGGTGCCCACAAATGCCTCATTTCTCTTAAAGGAGATCGCTCTGGGTGGATTTGCGAAAATGCTGCAAGAACAAAGTCAGCCTAATGCGTCCGGCTAAAATGCTGGCCATATACGTAATCACTAGGAAGGAGGTGAAATCTATGAAGATCATCACGGCGCCAATAACGGAAGCGAAGATTCTGGAGTCAGTGCGCGAAGAAACAGCC
>CAIYET010001092.1 GCA_903925285.1 Candidatus Hydrogenedentota bacterium
CCTCCCCAGCCCCCCACCCCCAAAAAATTTCGGGAGCACGCGACTTTTCGCCTGCCTTTTTTTGGATGAAATCTCGATCTTCAGCACAATTGGATGCGTCCCTGCCTTCGCCGCTTGAAAAGTAACGCTCCGCTGTGGTCTTATGTGCGCCGGTCTTGAGTAGTTGGAGTGCCGATGGTGACTGCAGCTTTGTTGATGGTATGCGCTCTGTGTGCGGCGACGCCGGAGACGGTGACGCTTTATTATTGGGGCAGCGAGAACGATGCGCTGGCGCTCGATCAGATCCAAGATTTCGAGATGACCCACAACGGAAGCGATGGGAAGCCAACGATCAAGATTATCATGGGGCAAAGCGCGTCGTTCAATAAGACGGACGATCCGCAACGTTTACTGACAGCGGTGGCGGGGGGCGACCCGCCGGACGTGGTGTGGTTCGACCGGTTTGCCGTGGGCGAGTGGGCGTTGCGCGGCGCGTTTCAGCCGTTGCAACCGTTTATGGACCGCGATTTGAAAGAGCGCCCGGACGACCCGCTGACCATTCACAAGGAACTCTTTTTCCAGGCATGCTGGGAAGAGGCGTGTTATGACGGACAGTTGTTTGCGATGCCCGCTGTGACGGATAACCGCGCGCTCTATTTCAACCGTGACATCTTGGAAAAGTTCGCGGATAAACTTGTTCCGCTGGGATGCGTGGATCCGGACGATCCGACGAAAGTGGGACCGCCGCGTACGTGGGCGCAACTCAAGGAGTGCGCGAAGATCTTGACGCAGCGCGATCCGAACGGACGACTCGAACGCGTGGGCTTCATTCCGAATTTCGGCAACTCGTGGCTGTATATCTATAGCTGGCTGAATGGTGGGCGTTTCCTGAGCGAAGATGGGCGCACGTGTACGCTGAATACGCCGGAGAACGTCGGCGCGCTGGCGTATATGACCGAAGTCTACGACCTGATGGGCGGCACGGAAGAAGTGAGCGCGTTCGAGTCTACGCTGCAAACCGGCGACTTGGACCCTTTCCTTTCTGGCAAGGTGGCGATGAAGATCGACGGGGACGGCTTTATCCAACTGATCGCCAACGGGAAACGGGATCTGCGGTTTGGGGTCGCATTGGCGCCCGCGCCCGAGGGCAAGAAACAACTCGGGTGGTGTGGCGGCTGGGCTTGGGTGATACCGACGGGCGCGCGTCATCCGAATGAGGCGTGGGACTTCATGAAGTATATGGCTGGGTTGCGCGCATACCAGATCCGTTCGGACGCGTGCCGGCAGACGGCCAAGGCCTCGGGCAACGTTTTCCTGCCCGAAATCAGTGCGCGGATCGACATTACGCAGTGGGCGATGGAGCATTACGTCGACAGCGACCCGACCATCGACAAGAAGTTCAGCGTCGCGAAACGGACTTTCGTGGACGCGATGCCGTTTTCGAAGTACCGTCCGGTGACGCCGGTAGGCCAGTTGCTGTGGAACTGCCAGGTACGCGCGATGGACGGTGGAATCTACAAACGGTATGACAGGACCGATATCCGCAAGAACGCCGAAGCCTCCTTGAAGTACAACCAGGGGATCCTGCAAAAGGAACTCGACCGGATCTTCAAACCGAAGGCGTATCCCGTGTTGAGTTGGCGACCGGTTGTCTGGGGATATATCGTTCTGATTCTCATCGCGGTGGTATTCATGTACGTCTATTTCGACCGCAAGACGCAGGCGCGTGGTTATTTCCGCCGCGAGTTCTACGCGGGCTACGCGTTTGCGACGCCGTGGTTCCTTGGTTTCCTTATATTCGGCGGCGGCCCGATCGTATTTTCCTTGTTCATGAGTTTTTGCGAATACGACGTGTTGTCGCCTCCGAAGTTTGTCGGCCTGAATAACTACACGACGATGTTTGTGGACGATCCGTTGTTCTACAAATCGTTGTGGAACACGATGTACATGGCGATTGGGATTCCGCTGGGTATGCTGGTGAGCCTGGCGATCGCAATGCTGCTCAACTACGAAGTCAAAGGGATGGCGGTTTACCGGACATTTTTTTACTTGCCGGCGATCATGCCTGCCGTGGCGGCATCGATCCTCTGGATATGGATCTTCAATCCCCAGCAGGGCATCTTGAACGATTTGCTTGCGAAGGTGGGTGTTATTGGCCCCGCGTGGTTGCAGAGCCAGCATTGGTCGAAGCCGTCGCTGATCTTGATGGGATTATGGGGCGCGGGCAGCGGGATGATTGTGTGGCTGGCCGGTTTGAAAGGGATTCCCAAGCACCTGTACGAGGCGGCGGAGATCGACGGCGCGGGCCGTTTCCGAAGTTTCTTGAACATCACGCTGCCGATGTTGAGTCCTTATATCCTTTTCAACCTGATCATGGGATTGATCGGTACGTTTCAAATTTTCACGCAGGCGTTTATCATGACGCAGGGCGGTCCGGTGGATTCGACGCTGTTTTACGCGTATCTGTTGTTTAACAACGCATTCCGCTACATGAAAATGGGCTACGCTTCGGCGCTGGCGTGGATGCTGTTCGGAATCATTTTGGTCCTGACGGTCATTCAGTTGCAGCTATCGAAACGGTGGGTCCATTATGAATCGGAGACGTGAGCCTTGAAGGATGAAGGATGAAGGATGAAGGATGAAATAGCAGGTGCGCAATCGAAGAGTTTTATGGACGGAACAAGGCTGTGTTCTTTTTCATCCTTCATCCTTCATCCTTCATCCTTAGCAGTAGGGTCGAGTAGACGCATATGATGAGACGTATTGGCAAGCCTGAACGAGTGGCGCGACGGCTCTTTCTCCACGCGGCGCTAATTGGCGGATCGCTCTTGTTTGCGGTTCCTTTCATCTGGCTGGGCAGCACGAGCGCGAAAGTGGCGGACGAGATGTATCCGCCGCGCTGGCTACCGCAGATTCCGCCGCGCGTGGTACAGTCCCCATACATTCAGTTGCGCGTGAACGAACAGGCCGAGAAACCGTCGCGGGTCACGGATGCGAACTGGACGCGGTTGTCGGAACCGATCCAGACGGCGATTGGGATGCGCTTGGCGGAACTGAGTCCGTCCCTGCCGGAATTTTTCCGTTGCTATTTGGGCGAACCGGCCATGTCGGAAGGGATTTTCGCGCGGCTCCTCAAGCGCATGCCGGACGAAGTGTTCGACAAGCCGACGGCTGAGGCGGGGGCGTGGTTCGTGAAGAACGTCGATGCCGACCTCGCGAGCGAGGTGTTCGATGCCGTGTACCGTCGCGTGGCCTTTTCCGACATCGTATTCCAGGGCTGGGACGTGCGCATCGAGCAACCGACCGATACCGAGAAGTTTCCGTGGAAAACCGTCAGCGGCGATGTGGAACTGATCACGCGCACCGAAGGGCTTCGCCGCTCGGCGCAGGAAGCCAAGTATTCGTTCGAGAAGCAAGACTTGTTTGTGGTTGGCGCGGTCCTGCCCCTCGATATGCAGCCCGGTAATCTCAAGAAAATTGTGGTGAGCAGCCATGCGGACCGCTCGTGGCACGAACTGCGGCTGACCGTCGAAATGGCCGGGAAGATGTACAAGTCGGCGCAGGCGGGCTTCCTCGGCAGCGACCGTTGGCAGGATATCACGTGGCAGTTCCGCAGCGACGACGACACGTCGATTAAGATGAAAACGTGGCTGCGGCTCGACGAGGCCGGCACGTCGTCGTTCCACGAGCCGGGCAAGCTCAAGCTGACGCTCGAATGCCGACAGGCCAAGGGGCTTAAGGCGGCGTACAACAAGTATGCGAATAATTACCGCGATGCCCTGCGCATGGTGCCGCTGTGGATGTATGTAAAGAACAGCCTGTTCCTGGTCGTGCTCAACATCGCGGGACAATTGCTCGGCTCGTCGCTGGTGGCGTTTTCGTTTGCGCGACTGCGCTGGCCGGCGCGCGATTTCTGCTTCATGCTCGTGCTGGCGACGTTGATGATCCCGGCGCAAGTGACCATGATTCCGGTGTTTCTGATCTTCAAGTCGCTGGGTTGGTACAACACGCTCAAGCCGCTGTGGGTGGGTTCGTTCTTCGGCAGCGCGTTCTACATCTTCCTGCTGCGCCAATTCATGAAGGGCATTCCCGCCGACCTCGAGGACAGCGCCAAGATCGATGGTTGCGGCTATCTCGGCATCTACGCGTGGATTATCGTACCGTTGATCAAGCCCGCGCTCGCCGCCATCGCGATCTTCACGTTCATGGGCACGTGGAACGATTTCATGGGGCCATTGATCTACCTCAACGATCAGCGTCTGTATCCCCTGAGCCTCGGATTGTTCGCGTTACAGGTATTCCAACTCGGCAACTACGGTCTGATGATGGCCGCGTCGGTGTTGATGACCGTACCGGTGATCGTCCTATTCTTCGCGGCTCAGCGCCACTTCATCCAAGGTGTCACGCTGACCGGGATCAAGGGATAGTCCTCAACGACGCTAAGTACAGCGCAACGCAAATGCAGACACAAATTCAATGCGCAACTCATTTTGGATTTTGGATTTTGGATTGGCATATTGCCGCGTCGCGGGGACATGCAGGCGTTGGACGCCAAATCCAAAATCCAAAATCCAAAATCAACTGGTTGTCTGCGTTTTAGCACCGTAGCACAACTCATGAATTCCAACTTCCTCTTCCGATCTCACGCGACAATATCCTTGGCGACGACTTCGCCGGGAAGGGTCGTCGCACCGGGCCAGATCTTGCGGCCGGGATAGATGGCGGTGTGGATGCCGGTGTGGGCGTCGTCGCCGATGACGGCGCCGAGTTTCTTGCGTCCGGTATCGATCAGAACACCGTTGACCATCGAGCGATGATATCCGTCGTCATGCCGAACGTTCGAGGTGACGGTGCCGCATCCGAGATTGGCGCGTTCGCCGACGATGCTGTCGCCGATATAGCTCAAGTGGCACGCGAACGCACCGTCCATGAAAATGGAATTTTTGATCTCGACAGATTGACCGATACGGCAGCCATTGCCGATCGTCGTGCCGGGGCGCAGATAGCAGTTCGGCCCGATCCGGCAGTCCTCGCCGATGCAGACCGGGCCATCGATGACCACGCCCGAGTAAATGACCGTGCCCTTGCCGATGGTGACCGAACCGTTCAGGATTGCTGCGGGATGCACCTCGCCCTCGATGCGCGGCGTCATGCGTTTGAGCATGAACGCGTTGGCATCGAGCAAGTGCCACGGATAGCCGATTGGCAGCCAGTACCCCGCCGTTTCGACGACGCGGAACACGCCGCGTTCGGCAAGCGTCTGGACGGCGGAGGTTATTTCGATCTCGCCGCGCACGGACGGTTCGGTGCGCCGCAAGATCTCGAAAATCTCCGGCGTGAATTTGTAGACGCCGACATTGGCGAGATGCGAGAAGACTTCGGTGGGTTTTTCGACGAGGCGTACCACGCGATTGCCGTCGTCTACCTCGTAGACGCCGTACAAGCGGGGATCTTCGACGGTCATCGCAAGCGCGGCCTGCTCTTCGCGCGCAACGTTTGCCAAGTCGGCGGAATCGTACAGGTCGTCGCCATTCATGGCAAGAAACGGACCGTCCACGTGTTGCGCGCATTGAAGAATAGCGTGCCCCGTGCCGCGCTGTTCGGACTGAACCACGTATTCGATCGGTATCCCGTCGTATGCGCCTCCGAACGCCTCGCGAATCATCTCGGCGCGATAGCCTACTACAAGAATGATTCCGTCTGCTATGCCGCGCAACGCATCGAGCTGGTGCGCCAGAATGGGTTTATTGGCCACTTTGATCAACGGTTTCGGACGGGTCAGCGTCAAAGGATACGTGCGCGTCGACTTGCCCGCCGCCATGATGACTGCTTTCATAACAACCTCCCGATTTCCGCGCTCATGGTAGCGCAAGACAACGAATGGCGGCAAATGGGATTGCGGATTGCGCGCGCATCCGTGTTCGTCCGTGTTCGTCCAGTTCGCTCACGTTGCGGTGCTGCCAGTGCGGTACCCGGCGAGGTCGATGGTCACGTAGCGGTACCCGGCCGCTTGCAATTCGCGCAGGAGCGTCTCGCGGACTTCCGGCTCGACGAGCTTCGGCAGTTCGGCGGGATCGACCTCGATGCGGCAGATGTCGCCGTGGTGCCTCGCGCGGTATTGGTGGAACCCCATGCCTTTGAGCAATTCTTCGGCGCGCTCGACGCGGGCCAGCGCCTCGACAGTCAGGCGCGTGCCTTTGGGAAAACGCGAGGCCAGGCATGCGAACGACGCCTTGTTCCACGTGGGCAATCCGCGTCGCAGGCTCAGCAACCGGATTTCGTCTTTGAGCATGCCGGCTTCCAACAGCGGCGCGACGGCTTCGTATTCCTGTGCCGCCAGCTTGCCCAGCCGCGTCGGGTCGGCGAGGTCATCCGCCGTTTCGCCGTACGCCATGCGCGCGATCCCCTCGGTCCGCGCGAATGCGGTCATCTGCTTGAACAATTCGCCTTTGCAGATATAACAGCGGCGCGCGTCGTTGCGCAGAAACTCCTCGACGGAGAACTCGTCCGTTTCGATGACGGTCAGGTTCCACCCGCGCGCCGCCGCGAGCGCTTTGGCCTCGTCGAACTCCGAACGTGGGATGCTCGGCGAATCCGCCAAGACCAGCCGCGCGTGCGCGCCGAGCGTCTCATGCGCCACATCGGCCAGATATGTCGAGTCCACGCCGCCCGAATACGCCACGACCATCGAGCCGTACGCTTCGAGCAACGCCTTCAACGTCACTTCTTTTGCCAAGGCCGTTTCCAGCAGCACATCGTTCATCGAATACACCTCTTAGAATAGGCTGTAGGCTGTAGGCTGTAGGCTGTAGGCTGTAGGAAGTGCGAAATAGTTCATCCTTCATCCTTCATCCTTCATCCTTCATCCTTCATCCTTTATCTCCAACATGCGTTCCGTCCAGGGTATGATCGCCGCTTGCAGAAACAGGCCCAGGAGCACGACGTTGAAGGGATCGCTCTCGAATCGGTATCGGTTGGTTTCCGGGAGTTCGAGGATGATGCTCAATGCGCCCACGTAGAAGATCGTGAAGCACATGAACAGCAACACGCCGCGTTCTGCGGTTGCGGTGCTTCGCATCGTGCGCCAGAGTCCGAAGACGAAGAGTGTGGGCAGTCCAATCAAAAGGAAGACGTACGGGACGTGTTTCGACCCGCCCAACCACGGGATATAGCGCGCCAGCTTCACGTCGATCTTGCCGTAGGCCGCGCGGTCGTAGAGCGTGTCGAGCCAGCCCAGGGACGGCGCGTCGAGATGGTTCGGCGAGAAGAACGTGAGGGCCGCCCATGCCGTGCTGCACAAGAAAGTCTTGGGATAGTGCAGAAACCCGTACATGGCGTCTTTCGTGTACAACTCGGAAATGCGGAGTTCCGACAGGTGGTTGTAGTTGACCTCGCCGGTGGATCGCGACTTCTCGCGCAACACGGGGATATCCTCGTACCCGGCAGGCTCGCGGAGTTCGGGCGGGTAGTAGTCGATGGCCCACCATCGTTCGACCAGCGAGACTTTCGAGATCGTGCCTGCCTCGACCAATTTGACGCGCTCGGACCACGGAAGATTGCCGATGGTCTTGACCCAAAGGCTCTTGCCGGGGAACGACGATGTCGTGAATTGGCCGAACAGGACGTAGCTCTTGAGGTAGAACGAAAAGAATAACAAACCGGGTATCAACGCCATGGCGGCGTAGCGCCACCGGAATGGGCGCGTCAACGCCAGCACGCCGGCGGCGACGGCGATGTAGTAAACGAGGTGGTACATCGAGCGAATGCCGCCGAGCAGGAACAACGCGATGAAGAAGCCCCAGCCTGCCCATCCACGGCGTTCCGCGAGGAAGATGTGCAGCAACAGCGCCGCCGCGGTGAGCAGCATCGCGCATTGGAGCGTGTACAGCAGCAGATTCTGAAACAGAATGAACGAAGGACTGCACGCAAATAGAGCCGTTAGCGCGAACGACACTTTTTCCGACACGCCGAGCCGCACCATCAATGTCAGGAGCATCAGCGACAGCGCCAGACCCGTCGCGAGGAACAACGCGTAGAATGCCTGCGTCTCGAATCCGGGGCACAACTTCAGTACGATGCCCAGCGCGAGGTTGTATAGGGGCGGCTGCACGTGCAGGTAGAAACAACTCTCGAACAGCCGCATGCGCAACAATTCCGGGTCGGCATAGTGCGCGTACATGCCCAGCGGCGATATGTCGAACCGTACCCCCATCCCGAACACGAAGATTGAGAATCCAACGAAACACAACGCCATGTAAGCGCGCAAACGCTCGATCGGCATTTGCGACGCCGGCGCCGACGCGACAATGCGTCGTCCGTCCTCATCGCACGAGGTTTCGATACCAAGAACAATCGCCATACGGAAGAGTATAGCGCACGCACAGTGGCAAGGGACAGTTCGAGCAAGGATAAACCTAGATTCGGCAGTTAGGAGTTAGGAGTTAGAGAGGTTTCAGGCTACTCCGCACTTCCTGAAGCCTGAAGCCTGAAGCCTGAAGCCTGTTTTGTGGCGAGTTCCGTGTACTCCATCATGTTATGTCTCCTTTTCAGTGCCCTTCAGGCGGTCGAACACATTCATAATCGGCGTCAGCACCGCGCCCTCCGGTTCCGCGCCCGATGCACCGCACGCATTGAGATAGTCATGGAAAAGCCTGGCCATCAATCCAGCATGCGCCTGCGGATACCGCTCGAAGTACGGCAGAAGGCCGACCAAAGCCTCGCGCAACCGCGCCGCAGCCTCTTCAGGACGGCCCAATGCCGACAACACAAGGCTCAACACCCCGAGCGACATCGCCAGGTCCGGCAGGAACGCGTCGGGCCGAGCCAACGCCAACTCGCGACGAATCCGCACGGCCTCCTCGACGCGTTCGAGGGCCTCTTCGCGCCGCCCAAGCGCGCTCAGCATGACGGCCAGGTTGTTCAGCGACGTAGCGAGATTCGGCAGGAACGCGTCGGGCCGAGCCGACGCCAACGCGCGGTAAAGTCGCACGGCCTCCTCGGCATGTTCGAGGGCCTCTTCGCGCCGCCCAAGCGCGCTCAGCCTGATGGCCAGGTTGTTGAGCAGCCGCGCCTTCTCGCTGTTGAGGTCTTCGGTAAGTGCTTCGGGGATATCGCTAAACCAATCGAGCAGGAGTTGGGTGACTTCCGCGGCCTTCTCGCGGAGGGCGAGCGTCTGTTTGGGAAGGACGCTCTCGATCTGGAGAAGGATTCCCATATCCTCGGCGGCACCCGTGCGGATCAGGTGTTCGATCCATGCGAGGGGCTCCGTCGCGCCGCTCGCCGAGAAGTCCTGGATCAACCGGACGAGGGTAGCGAGAACGGGGCGGTCAAGCAAACGCACGGCGCGCGAAACGGTGTCCTGCTGCACGCTGGCCGGACGCGCACGTAGCGCGCGCAGAACGGCGGCTTCCCCAATAATGTCCGGCGTGATGGGCGCAAGGCCCGATTCGGGTCCAGGGAGGGCCTCGAAAAGGCGGGCAACCGCAGCGCCGGGTCCACCGGGATAGTCGAGGGCGAGCGCTACGCTTTCTTCCTTCGCAGCGCGCAGCGCCGCTTCGTAGGCGAGTCCGCCGCAGAGGGTAGCGTAGCCCGCCATGTGCATCAGGAAACCGCCTTTTGGATCGCCAGGCTCTGCGAATTTGGCGATGCGCTCGAGTTCGCGTTTCGCCAAGGCGTCGGCGAGTTCGGTCCGCGAGAGCGACAGCGCGGCCGCGACGCCGGTCGTTACGCCCGTGAGTGCGGCCATCATGAGATACAGAGGGTCGGCCCATATCGGTTCGAGAAGGCGGCGCTCGAAGTTTGCGTCGTCGCCAGGCGTCGGGACAGCCGGCACGGGCCGGTTCGCATGTTTCGCGGCCACTTCGAGCATGGCCTCGAACACGGCGCGCCGGTCGGTGTGGCCGAGTGGTTCGAGCGACAGCGGCTCGAGCGGATCGAACAGGTCGCGCAGGCGCGCATCGCTGAAGCCCGCGCCCAAGACTGTGCTCAGCCAGCCCGAATCGCAATTCGCGTCGCGCTCGATCAGGAGCAGGCGCAGACACGCGCCGTTCGCGCGGCCCGAACGATCGGCCAGACCGCACAGGAAACGCTTGACGACGGCAGCCGAAGACGCGGCGTAGTCGAGGACAATGAGGGCAGGCCTCTTCAACTCCCATTCCGACAGGTTTTCGTTGTCGATAAAACGGAGTAGTTCTTCGGAGCGCACAAAGCCCGCATCCCACGCGTCGCGGCCTTCGGCGGGCAACGTGTGCATGAGTTCGATGGCGATACGGGTCTTTCCGGCGCCGGCGCGTCCGATGATGGTTCGTACGCTGACGGCGCGCTTGGAACGCAGCCACACGTTCAACGACTCGAGGTCGGCGTTGCGTCCGCGGACGTCGATCGTGCGATTGTACGGATTGAGCAGATCCACCTCCGATTTGGCCGCACGGATGGAAACGCGCGCATTCGGGGGTACGATGGCGAGTTGCGTGGCCGAGACGCCGACCTTGATGATTGCATTCGGACCGGTGTTCTGGATAACGACGTTTCGGTCGCCCTCGACTTTGGCTCGCAGCTCGTCAGACATGTCCCCTGCTCTTTCTAGCCAAGTTACTGCTCGATATAGATCGCACTGCGATTACACGCCCAATAGGAAGGCATTGTCAAGGCGTGTGTCAAGACCACAATCCGCACGTAAGGGTTCATCTTGCGCCTGACTCACCCCGCCTGAGCCCTTCGGAGGTCGCGGAGCGCCTCGTCTGGCGCGTACGCGAAGCATTCACACCCGCGCGAGGCGGGTTGCATGGTGGATTCGGTGGC
>CAIYET010001093.1 GCA_903925285.1 Candidatus Hydrogenedentota bacterium
GATCTTGACCGAAACGGACTCGATCTTTGCCCCCGGCTGCGCGGGAGCCGTCAGCGGCAGATAGACGAAGTCCGGCCAGGTCGTGAGGCTGATGCGCGAAATCATGCGGACGGTTCCGTCTTCGGTGAAATGCGCCTCGGCGACTTCTTGTCCGCCGAAGGTAAAGTGCCGCATCTCGCCCACTACGCTGTGCACAAACACTCCGCCCCCGACCCAGGCGACGACCATGAGCGCCAGCCCGCAGAGCACCCCCAACGCCTTGACCGAAATCCTGTCGAGTAATCCATCGAATAGCGCCTTCATCACATGCTCCTCCCATTGTGGTGATTGGATTGCGCGTTGAGATGCTCCAGAACCGACACCTGTACTTCACGTAATGTCTGAAGAATCTTGGTGAGCGAACTAAGGTTGCCATAGGCGAGTTTGACCAGCACTGTCGTCTCGAATCCCATGATGAAGAAGAAGCTGCCGTAGAACATGAACTGGATGTTGTCGGTGGCGTGGACGATAAGGGCGCCGCCCAGCATCATGCCCAGCCCCAGCAGACAATAAATCGTAATCGCAATCAGCCACTTCTTCTGCTTCAGTTCGCTTTCGCGCTTGAGCTGCGCCTTCAGTTGATCCATGCGCTCCATGTCCAGCGGCGTATCGAGCGTGATGTCCTCGAAGAGCTTATCCATGAACTCCATGTTCCGTTTCCTCCATCATCCGGCGCAGTTCTTGCCGCGCGCGGTATAATCGCGATTTGACCGAGCCTTCCGGACTGCCGGTAATCTCGCCAATCTCGCGAACCGTAAACGAATCCTCGTAATACAGAGCCACCAGCGTGCGCAACTCCGGTTCCAGTCGCGTGAGCGCCGTCGCGAGACGCTCGTTGGACGTCGCGGACGCGGGGAGCGCAACAGACTGTTCCTTGTAGGCCGCCATCGCCGCCTCTTGACGCCGGGCCTGCCGGGCGTGGTCACGGCACTTGTTCGTGACGATCCGAAAGGCCCATTTCGGAAACGCCGCCGGATCCTCGATGCTGTGCAAGCTTCGGAAAATCGCGAGCCACGCCTCCTGCACGGCGTCCCAGGCCGATTCCCGGTTCTGCGTCAACCGATACGCGTGTCGCCATAGGACGGCGTGCCACCGGTCGACCAAGACACCGAAATCGTCGGGATTCGCGCGAACGCGAAGCACCAGCGATTCATCTCGAATGTGTTGGATTTCATTCAACATTTGTATATAAGGACGCTGCAGATCGTTTTTCGGTTCTGGTACAGCATAGTAACCCATTTGGACTGCCGCAATATTGCCGAGTTTCGTATGTGAGTCCACTGTTTTCAACATTCCGAATTCCGACCCGCCGCCGAAGCCGCATGATCGACTTTTATGTCCTGCACCCATTTGGACCACAATCCGCACGTAAGGGTTCATCTTGCGCCTGACTCACCCCGCCTGAGCCCTTCGGAGGTCGCGGAGCGCCTCGTCTGGCGCGTACGCGAAGCATTCACACCCGCGCGAGGCGGGTTGCATGGTGGATTCGGTGGC
>CAIYET010001094.1 GCA_903925285.1 Candidatus Hydrogenedentota bacterium
GCCACCGAATCCACCATGCAACCCGCCTCGCGCGGGTGTGAATGCTTCGCGTACGCGCCAGACGAGGCGCTCCGCGACCTCCGAAGGGCTCAGGCGGGGTGAGTCAGGCGCAAGATGAACCCTTACGTGCGGATTGTGGCAAGATTTGCAAAATACCCCTTATTTTAGGCCACTGCTGGTCTTGAAAAAGATGCTTAGCTACAATCGGACACAGTACGCTACAGTGGTAATAACGGATTGTGGATCCAGTGGTCAAGAGTTCAAATCTCTTCCCCGGCACCATTCAACACTCCCAGGAAATTCCCGGAAAGATTGGGGTTTCCGCAACGCCGGTAACGTTGCCACAGCACCGCCAAGATCGGGCGCTGCATAATTTCCAGCCAACTTTTACTGGGCGCGGAAATATGCTATACTACTGTCCACGCTACCATTGTGCAGGCTCCTTCGTGCGCCCCTGTGTCGGCGCGAAAGCCTTGCGCGCGGCGTGGTGAAACCCGTGGTCCGCGCGGAAGGTCCGAGTTATAGGAAGACTGTAGGATGTAGGATGCGTTATTTCGCTTCGCACTTTCTACAACCTACAGATTACTTACTGCTATACGAAAGTCATATGGTTTCACAATTTCCAGATTGGATTCGGCGCCCATGGGCGTCCGGTGGCGTTATGGCGGCCACGCAGGACGTCTTGAAGGATTTGGGGTTGCATACGGTGTGCCGTAGCGCGCGATGTCCAAACCAATCGGAATGCTGGGGGCGGCGTACGGCCACGTTTATGCTCCTGGGCGAGAATTGCACGCGAAATTGCACATTCTGCGCGGTTGGGCATGGCCCTACGGCGGTCATCGAGCCCGACGAGCCGGTGCGTGTGGCGGAGGCGGCCCGGAGGCTTGGGTTGGCGCATGTCGTGGTGACGTCGGTCACGCGCGATGATTTGCCCGACGGCGGTGCGGCGCATTTCGCCATGACAGTCGGGGCGATACGCGCGGCATGCCCTGGTGTTCGTGTTGAAGTGCTTGTTCCTGACTTCCGGGGCGACGAGGCATCGGTGCGGACGGTTCTGGCGTCCAGCCCAGATGTGTTCGGACATAATATCGAAACGGTCGCGCGGCTGCATCCGGCCGCGCGCGATCCGCGATGTTCGTATATGCGTTCGATAGCGGTCTTGCGGCTGGCCGCAGACCTTGCACCCGAAACAATCGTTAAGTCGTCGCTCATGGCCGGGCTTGGCGAATCGGAGCTTGAAGTAAGACAGACCTTTGGCGATCTCCGCGCAGCGGGATGTACTGCCGTGTGCGTGGGCCAGTACCTTCAGCCCGGTCCGCGCCAGCGTCCGGTGGAACAATTTGTGCCGATCGAGGCATTCAAGCGATATGAAACGTGGGCCTATGCCATGGGATTCTCATTCGCCATGGCAGGCCCCTTTGTGAGGAGTTCCTATCATGCAGACCAAGTCTGGACAGACCACGCTGCGCCGGAAAGAAGCGTTGCGGCGGCAAGAGGGATCTAAGCATATGCAGTATGAAGTCACGCTGCCCAGCCTGGGCGACGACCTGGATGAAATGGCCCGCGTCTCGATTTGGCTCGCGGACGAGGGAGATATCGTCAACGAGAACGATGACCTGGTCGAGATGGTCACTGACAAAGCGGCGTTCACGATCCCCAGCCCGAAATCGGGCACGCTGGTCCAGAAACTCGTCGACGAAGAGGACGAAGTCAAGGTCGGCGACGTGATCTGTATTTTGGAAATTTGAATTGGAGGTTCCTGGCTTCAGGCTTCATGAAGACGACGCGGCCTGAAGCCTGAAACCTCAAGAAAGGTGGGAACATGCGGATAGGAGTGGGCGTGATCGGCGCGGGGACGGTCGGCGGCGGCGTCATCAAGGCGTTGCAGACCAACCACGACCAGATTGCACATAAGGCGGGCGTGGACGTCGCGCTCGTACACGTGGCGGATCTCCGCCAGGAATGTCTTGCGGAATTCGACCTCACCGGCGTCACAGTCAGCGGCGACGCCGAAGCGTTGATCAACGATCCTGCGGTCGATGTCGTCTGCGAGTTGATAGGCGGCACGGGCGTTGCAAAGACCTTTATCCTCAAGGCCCTCAACGCGCGCAAGAATGTCGTTACCGCGAACAAGATGCTCTTGGCAAAGGCAGGCGTCGAGTTGTGCCAGGCGGCCGTCGCCAACGGGGTCGAACTTCGTTATGAGGCGTCGGTGGCGGGCGGCATCCCGATTATCAAGGCCCTGCGCGAAGGGCTTGCCGCCAACCGAATCGAGTTCGTCTACGGTATACTCAACGGCACGTGCAACTACATCCTGAGCCGCATGACTTACGACCGCCTCGATTTCGGCGTGGCCCTTTCGCAGGCGCAGGCGCTCGGCTTCGCTGAAACGCCACCCGATCTGGATATCGAAGGCCACGACACCGCGCACAAGTGCCAGATCCTCGCCTCGCTCTGCTACTCGACCCAAGTGCCGCTCGATAGTGTGTACGTCGAGGGCATCACAAAGGTTACGCGCGACGACGTGGCCTACGCCAGCGAGATGGGCTACCTGATCAAGCTGCTCGCGATCATCCGCGCGGTGGACGGCGGCATCGAAGCGCGCGTGCATCCGACGTTGGTGCCGAAGACGCATCTGCTGGCCTCGGTGCGCAACGAGTTCAACGCCATATATGTCAAAGGAGACGTGGTAGACGCGACGCTGTATTACGGGCGTGGCGCCGGGCGCATGCCCACGGCCAGCGCCGTCCTGGCCGATATCATCGACATCGCCAAGCGCGGCAACGCCAAGGCCCCGGCCCCGTTCGTCTACGACAAACCCCGCCCCATCCGCAACATCGGGCAAGTCGTGGGCCGCTACTACCTGCGGCTGACCACCAACGATCAAGCCGGCGTGCTGGGAAAGGTTTGCACGATCCTCGGCGAGCACGACGTCAGTATCGCCTCGTGCATTCAGCGCGACCCGCATGGCAAAGAGCATGTCCATGTCGTTATGATGACGCACGAGACGGCCGAAGCCGCGTTGCGCGCCGCGTTGGCGCGAATCGAGAAATTGGATTGCATCGAAGAACCCACGCACGTGTTGCGAGTGCTGGGATAGAACCGGGAGGTTTTTCCACATGCTGAATCGCGGTGTCATTGAACGCTATCGCGCCTATATGCCTGTTACGCCGACGACGCGCATCATTACGTTGAACGAAGGTTCGACGCCCCTGATTCCGGCGTACAATCTGGCCAAGGCCATCCATCCGCGGCTCGACATCTATCTCAAGTACGAAGGCTTGAACCCGACCGGCTCCTTCAAGGACCGCGGCATGACCATGGCGATCACCAAAGCGGTCGAGGACG
The DNA here is from genome assembly GCA_903925285.1 of Candidatus Hydrogenedentota bacterium. GTDB lineage: Bacteria > Hydrogenedentota > Hydrogenedentia > Hydrogenedentales > SLHB01 > DSVR01. Next base: position 3,349 of record CAIYET010001094.1, read on the forward strand.
GTTTCGAAGGCGTGATATGCGCGTCGACCGGCAATACGTCGGCCTCGGCGGCGGCCTACGCGGCCCGCGCCGGGATCAAGTGCATCGTCATCATCCCGGAAGGCAAGATCGCGCTGGGCAAACTGTCGCAGGCCATGATCCACGGCGCGCGCGTCGTCCAGATCAAAGGCAACTTCGACAACGCGCTGCAACTGGTCCGCTCGATTGCGTCCAGGCACGCCATCGCGCTCGTGAACAGCGTGAACCCATTCCGTATCGAAGGCCAGAAATCCGGCGCGTTCGAAATCGTGGACGACCTCGAAGGCTATGCGCCGGATTGCCACGCGTTGCCCGTCGGAAACGCAGGCAACATCTCCGCGTACTGGAAAGGCTACAAAGAGTACTTCGCGGCGGGCAAGGCCAAGAACCGTCCGAAAATGCTCGGATTCCAAGCCGCCGGCTCCGCGCCCATCGTGCTGGGAAGACCCGTCGACGACCCGCAGACTTTCGCAACGGCCATTCGCATTGGAAACCCCGCAAGCTGGAAGACGGCCGTCGAGGCACGCGACGAATCCGGCGGCGTCATCGGCATGGTCACCGATCACCAAATCCGCGATGCGTACAAAATGCTCGCGTCGATCGAAGGCGTCTTTGCCGAACCGGCCAGCGCCGCCAGCATCGCCGGACTCATCAAACTCGCCGCAAACGGCTACTTCGATACCATGAAGCCCATCGTCGGCGACCGCATCCGCGTCACCTGCGTCCTGACGGGCCATGGCCTCAAAGATCCCGACAGCGCCATCAAAGCCGCCGAAGAAACCGTCACGGTCGAGCCGACGGAAGAAGCCGTCCTGGAAGCGATCGGCCTCGAGGCCTCCGTCTCAGCGCTCGTCTGAGGTATATGGACAAGTCCATCGAAGTCATCCGATTACCAGGGCACGCGCCTTACGAAGATGTGCTTCACCTGCAATACGAACGTCGCGCTGCCATCGAAGCCTGCGAATCCTCCAACGCCCTTTTCCTGCTCGAACACGCACCGGTCATTACCTTGGGCCGTAGCGCCCATGAAGACAACCTACTGCTGTCGCATGAAGAATTGGCCCGGCGCGGCATCGCCGTGTGCAAGGCCGACCGCGGTGGCGACGTCACCTACCACGGGCCCGGCCAACTCGTCGCATATCCCGTTATTGACCTCAACCGCTGGAACTCGTCCATCCGCTGGTATCTGCGCACGCTCGAGGACGTATTGATCCGCCAACTCGCGGGCTACGGCATCGAAGCCGGAGGTATGGACGGTTTCACCGGCGTGTGGGTGAACGGTGCGAAAGTGGCGGCCATCGGCGTCGGTATCCACAACTGGGTCACGTTCCACGGCATCGCGCTCAACGTCAATCCCGAAATGGACCATTTCCGCTATATCGTCCCCTGCGGCATCGCCGACAAGCCCGTAACCTCGATCGAGGCGCTACTCGGCACGCACCCGCCCATGCCGCAAATCATGGGCGATTTCGCACAGACATTCAAACAAGTCTTTGGAGCCTCTTGCAGAACTTAGGCTTTAGGCTTTAGGCTTTAGGCTTTAGGCTGTAGGCA
>CAIYET010001095.1 GCA_903925285.1 Candidatus Hydrogenedentota bacterium
CTTGATGTCGAAAACGTACGAGCGATTCACGTCAATGCTGGCATCCAATATCCGGCATGGCGGCAGAGTCACCGTGGCCTTCGTCCCGTCAATCACCAATGACCTTTCATCGAGGTCCATCAAGTTGATTCCGGCCCGGATTTCGCCCATGGCCACGTATAGGATTTCAACCGTACCCACCTGGACTTTCAGCCATTCCCGGACTTCGCCATTCTTGACTACGGTTTGGACACAGCCGATAGCCGTGGTCAGTTCTCCGGCCAAGTGAATTCGTTCCAGAATGGCGGTCTTGGCCTCAATTGGGGGCTTGAATTCCTTTCCCGTATCCGACATCAGCCGGTTGTAACCGTAAACCAATCCGAAGGCCAAGCAAATCAAACCTGCAAGTTGTATCCCCATCAGGCAACCCTTTCTCGGAACAATCATCGCGTACCTCCTTTCAGTGAAAAGCGAAAAGGCGGAAAACCCTATGCTGGGAGTCCGCCTCTGGTTGAGAATCAGTCTTTCGTAACGTTACGAAACTTTCCGAGCAACCCCTTGAGCCAATCCCAAAGTCTCGGTTTGAACACAGGGCAGTCGTCATTTGGGTTCAACTGGCCGCACAGTCCCGATACCATTTCAAGTCGTCGGATGCTGCCCTCGTGCTGACACCGTTGCATCATCCGTTTCCAGCATCGAAGCTCATCATGCGCATGAAGCGAGTAGCGGCATCGTCTGCATTGCTCCATTCATCGGTCCTCCTTTCAAAGGCCCAGTTTGGCGATGATGTTGTAGTCGAAAGTATCCGCTTCCCGGAAGTATTCGGCCAAAGTCGATTCTGATTTGTGACCCGTTACCCGCCGTATCGCTTGAGATTGAATCCCGTGTTTAATGGCATCCGTCACGAAACCGGCGCGGAGGCTGTGGCCGCTGAATTGTTCGGAGTCCATCTTCATCGCCTTCATCACCCGTTTGACGATGAGGGCGATACTCTGAGGCGTCAACCGTTGAGGCGATACCTGTCCATGACGATTGACGGGCCGGAACAATGCACCCGCCTCGATACAGGCCTTCTCAACCCACAGCTTCAGTGCCTTTACCGGACAGTTGGCTGAATGTCCGGCATAGTTGATGTCCTTCGTATGCCCAATGCCCTCCTGGTCCGTTTTGGACTTCCGTACCGTGATGCGTACACCTTCTGGCTCAAAGCGCACATCATCCAAATCCAGACCCACAAGCTCGCTCCTTCGGAATGCTCCCGCGTAGCCAATCAGGAAGACGGCCTTATCACGCACACCCTGAAGGTTCTTTGGCAGCACATCCGAGAGATGAATCAGGTGGGCGACACGGACCGGAGCCTTCTTATCCTTGGCAACACCTTTGAGACGCCGGATTCCCTGCACCGTTGTACGCACCAATAGGGAATGCGTCGGGCTTTTGAAGTCTTTCGCCTGATGCGCAACCGATATCGACGCCAAGTGTCGCTGGATGGTGGACGGTTTCAGCCGTTCCGCCAAATCCGCTATATACACAGCGACGGTTTCCGGGGTAGCTGGCAACGATTCAACCCTGTGGGCCAAACACCATCCGCAGAAATGCTCCCAATCCTCAAGGTAGGCTCCTCTGGTGTTTGGTGCTTTGCTCTCACGGACGTATTCCTCTGCTTTCTGAAGCACCGGCCCAAGCTCCTGAGCGGGTTCAAACTTGATGATTTCGCCGTCCATTCGGTACTCCTTCAGGGGCGGTCTAAGTAGTGATAACACTTAATTATCAATAGTTAGAACTGTCCCGGTTCTGAACTCGGTTTCCATCGCTTCATTCTCGCTTTTCACACTTGGTAGCGGGGTGGTGCCACCGGTGGCACGCCACCTTCAGGACTCCACCTGTGCCTCCTTCTCCGCTGTGTCCAAAATCAATGCGACACAACTACAGGCTCGGTCCAGGACGCCAATGCAGGCCGATACAGGAGGTTTGCCGGCGGCTTCCGCATAACGTTGGATGTACTCATACGCACCGCCAAGGTCCGCCTCGTACAAGTGGCCGATGGCCTCAAGCAAAATCGCGGAACCCAATTCAGCCACAATCTCCAGCAAGGGTCGAGCATCCGCCAGTTTGGAAATGCGCTCATCGGCTGCATGTACCAATTCATGCGCCCAAGTGCTGAGGTTTTCCGTTCCGAGCATGATTGCCTTGCGGCCCGTACCGAACTGAAAATATCCGAGAGCACCCTTGCCTTCGCCAGAATACGTACCGACATGCACGCCCCATGATTCAGCAACTTCCAACAGAGGCAGATTCCGAACCCACTCGTCATACCGCTCATTGCCGGGAAGCGGTTTGCCTTCAGTATCCTCCACGGCAAAGACTGGAATGCCTTTGAAGCCGTAGAGGACGTTCTTCTTGGCCTCGTCGCCATTCTCATCTTTCTCCTTGACGGACCCCATGCAAGGGGCCAGAATCCAAATGGCTTTGCGTCCCTTCTTGAGCTTCCGTCCAACCGCGTCCCACGGGCGAAAACCACGAGCATC
>CAIYET010001096.1 GCA_903925285.1 Candidatus Hydrogenedentota bacterium
GACGAATTGCGAAAATTGTTGGACGATGCGGGCGTGGAATATGATGAACGGTATCTTGTATGAACGATGATATGGACGTAGTACGACCCCTTCAGGGTCGATGCGTGTCGGTTTTGTATCCGTGGGTTACCACCCACGGCTATTCATGTTCTTCCCCTCCGGGGAAACTGAATCGAAACGATAATTTTGCGTGAAAGTGAAGATGAAGTACTAAATCCGGTTGAACCATTTTTTAACCTGACGAGGTAACGATGTCGGAATCCCAAGAGAACCCTTCGGCGCGGTCCGATTCTTCCGCCGAGCCTAAGCTCGCGCCCCAGCCGAGCAGAAAGGCTGTACACCGGAAGACGTTGAAATTCGTCGTGGTCTTCATGGTCAGCGTGCTCATAATGCTCGTCGGATACGAAGTCGAGAAGCAGAGCCTGCCCAACGACTGGTATCTGCTCCAAGTGGCCCGCAGCACGGGATGGCTTCTGCGGTTCGTGGGATATTCCTGTACCGTGGGCGGCGCCGAACGCTTCAAAGGCAAAGAGGCGCTGGTCCGCGCATCGCTGGCGGCATGGCATCGCGGCGAAGATGCCCCCGCTCTGCCCCCGCCTGGTGTCGATACCGTTCCGCTCTCACCTTGGGAGGCATGGGGGTTCCAAGCCGCTCAAGCACGCCATGATCGCGTCAAGGTGCAGGCGGAACTCGACGCTGCCCTCAAGGATACGACGAAACCGGAACCCGAGCGATCCAAGCGCATCGACGAGTTGCAGGCGCACGCGATGCAGATGAAAACGATGGATATGGGACCTCTCGTCTCGTTCGTGTGGAAGGCGGGACCGGACCGCCGCTTGGCGGACGCGCGTAAGGAGCTTGAAGAAACCCAGGGCGCTTCCGCGTTGCCGGAACCGGAACGCTCGAGACGCGTCACGGAACTGAAGGCGCGCATAGCGGCGCTCGAAAAAGATGTCCTGGCGGCCAGCGCGATACCACGCGACAAGCGCGAGCGCGACGATCTTATCTTTCCCTTCATCGTAGTTCCCGATTGCGGCGCAGTCCAGTCGATGGCCATTTTCTTGGCGGCCATTCTTGCATTCCCCGCGCCGTGGTGGCGGCGGTTGGCCGGACTGCTTATCGGTATCCCGGCGTTGTTCTGGGTCAACGCGTTCCGCCTTTCTTTTCTCGGAGTGATCGGCGCGTGGGACGCAGGCGGCCCTCGATTCAAGTTTGCGCATGAGTACGTCTGGCAAGGCATTTACATCGTGTTCGTCGTGGCATTATGGATGGCATGGGTCGAGTTGCTCGTACGAAGGAGACAGCCATGACAGAGCTTCGGGGGAAAACGACGTTCTGGCTTTGCGTCAAATTCATTGTGCTGGCGCCGATTTGCCTGGTCTTATGGTTGATGGCCTTGCCGTATTACGCGCAAGTACTGGGTTATTCGACAGCCGGAATCATCCGCTATACGATGAATATCCCGATCGAGTCCGTAGCGATCACGCACGACGGCAATGGTTTTCTCAATACCGATATTGCGTTGACCTACCGCTACGGCGCCCACTCGCCCACCATGCACGACCTGGGACTCCTCGTTACAAATGTGGCGCCGTTCGTGGCGCTGATTTTGGCGACAGGCGGTTTGGGGCTTTGGCGGCGGTTGCGCGTGCTGGCCACGGGCATTCTTATCCTGTACGCATTTCACGTGCTGACCATCGTCCTGCGTTTCTCCCCCGTGTACGGAAGGACGCCCATGCCGACGGCCGTCGGTTTCGCGACGATTACCCTGCCCTTTCTCTTGTGGATCGTGCTTGCGTACTGGGACAAACTGACCGCCTACTTTGCCGTCGAAGAAGAGCCGGCCAAAACGCCGGACGGCGATAAACACGCTTAGCGGACTTTGCACAGCCCCAGTTTGCGCAGCCGGTGTATCAAGACCCGGCGGAGGGCCATTTCGCTTTTCAGTTCGTAGCGCCCCGTGAGTACGTGCAACGCAAGCCGCAAGGAATCCAACGGGTAGAAAAGGATCTTGGTCATGGCCCACTTCCGGTACAGCCTGTTTCGGAACCGGGACAGTTCGGGATAGTCTTTGCGCCATGTGGGCGTCCAGTTCAGGTCTTCGTACCGGGTCCATCCGCCTTCGCGTGTGAACGCGTCCGCGCCGGGAAGGGGTGTCCAGATAAACAGGCTCACCTCGTCCACGCCCATGCGGGTCAATTTGGCGACGAGTGCTTCCGTTTGCGCGCGGTCCGCGTCGTCCTCATCCTCGAAACCGAGGACGAAAAAGGCGCTCATCCGTATTCCGAGGCGTCGTGCGCAGGCGACCATCTTGAACATGTAGTCAAAGTCCAGCGGTTTGTTCATCTTCTTGAGGACGCGCGCGGAACCGCTTTCGGGCGCCAGGCACATGTGGACGAGGCCGGCTTTCCGCAATTCCGTGAGGACTTCTTCATCAAGACGTTCTATTTTGACTCCGCTGGGAAGGAACAGACGGATGGGGAGTTGCCGCCGCTGGATCTCGTGCGCGATGCCGAGGGCGTTTTCGCGAATGACTCCGAAGGCCTCGTCTTGAATGATGACATCCTCGATGCCGAGGGTTTTCACGGCATTCTCGATCTCGTCCGCCACGTGACCGGGAGAACGTTTCCGCCATTGCCTTCTCAGGAGGGCGGGCGTCGTGCAGAATCGGCACGCATACGGGCAGCCCCGCGACGCGGTTAAGACCATGTAAGGTCCGCGTACTGGTGCATGCGACATGCGCAAAGCCCAGTATTGCTCGAGCGGAAAGAGATCGAGAGCTGCAAACCCCAGTTTATCGAGGTCTTTTTCGAACACCTGCGGGGTTGGTTCGTGGCCTTGCCAAGCCAAGCCGTCAATATGCTCGAGTTGCCCCTCGCCTTTTTGTAAGTATTGCACTAGGCCGAGCAGGGGTTGTTCCCCTTCCCCGATGCACACGTAGTCGAATCCATTATCGAGGAAATCCTGGTAAAGGACGCTGGCGTGATGGCCGCCGGCGATCAGAATGCACGCGGGGAACCGGTCCTTGATGCGTTGCGCCAAACGCATTGCGAAGGAATGCGACATGCCCGAATGCACGGTGATGCCAATCAGGGTCGGGGAACCGGGAATGCGTGCAATAATTTCGTCTTCCGTAAGGCCAAATGCGCTCAGGCTATCGTCGATTCGGTATTCCCGGGCTGGGTCCAGGCCGTAGCCGTCGATGATTGATACGTCGATGCCGTTCGAGCGCAGGTAGCCGGCCAAGTATGCCAGTCCCGCGTGAATGAAAGGGATGCTGCCGTAGGGGTCGCCGGTTAGGTGGATAATAGGCAGGTTGATGAGATTTACTTTGGGTGATTCGGAGGAAGGGCGGCCTTCTATCGTTTCTGTCCGAGCCATACTTGTCGTGGATACCATTTTTTGAGTCCCGTTGCCTTCCAAAACGCCAAGTAGAAATCGAAAATCCGTCGCCGCCAACCAGTAGTCTGCGTAATAAGCGCGCACACCCCGTCCCAGCGCTGCGTCTCGAAATGCTCTTCCAGCAACCGACGCAAAGTGCCTGGCCAGTTGCGCCGCAACGCCAGACGTTCCTCGGCAGGCAACGCCTGTGCAAGGAACATGAGCGGATTGCGGATATTGGGTTCAAACACAAAGAAAAGGCCCCCGGGTTTGAGAACACGGTGGACTTCCCTTAAGACCGCTTGGAGATCTTCGACGTGATGAAGAACATCCAACTCAACCACGACATCGAAAGAGTTGGCCTCAAACCCCGTGGCCTGCGCGGATCCCACGGCGGCTCGAATGGAATTCAATCCTTCGGATTGGCAGTATTGGCGGGCGGTTTCGATCATGGATTCGGCACAGTCCAGCGCGTCGATCTCGCGTGCGTAGGGGGCAAGGGCGTCGAAGTAGATACCGGTTCCGCACCCGATATCGAGCATGCGATCAACGGGAGGCTGCGGCAGGGAGCTTTCGAATATGGACTCGTACATGGCGCGAACCACGGGGGCCTTGTTGAGGATGAACGGATCGAACCGATCGCTGTACCCGCAACTGGCAAAACGGGTCGCGCGCTGGTCGTGAAGAATCTTGCGGTAATGGCTGTCGTTGGAATTCACTGCGAGACGCCTGTGAGATAGCGATCTTCAACGGAATACGCCGAACCCACTTTGAGCGACCCCGTTTTGAAGTCTTTGATGAACCGGTCGGCCGCCACAAGGGAAGCGGCTATCGAATGGTCCATGTTGTTGTACCAAAAGCGGCCGGTACGACCGATGAGCGTCATATTGCGCCAAGAACCGTGGACCCAGTCAAATACCGCCGCAAGTTTACGCGGATAGTTGAGTACGTAGAGTGGATAGGTCTCGCGGATTCGCTCGACGTGATAATCTTCCACCGAACGCAAGGAGTCGAGCAATCCGGCGCGCAAGAGGAACGTCTCGATGCGGCAGTCCAGTCGGGCCGGTTCGCGCCATATATGGGAGTCTTCCAGGCACGAGATCTCGATGCAAATCCCCTCTTTACCGTTAGGCGCACATGCGGGATTGAAGTTGCGTGGCACGCAAATCCGGGCAACTTCCAAGTTGCCGTCCCCAAAGTAGCACCACTGAAAGCCTTGGGGAATCTGAAATGTAGTCATGTAATTGTAGATAACTGTAGAAAGATAATGCAGGCGCGGTACGGACTCTGGGGCCTCGCCGATCTTACGCAGAGATTGAAGCGAGCCGGACCAGAACACATATTCGGCGGGGATTGCCTCGCCCTGTTGCGTTACAACGCTGGTGATCTCGGGGGTGGCGGAGCCGTTTGGCTTTACAGAAAACTGAGCCACCTCGTCCTCGAGCAAAATCCGGCCTCCGCCTGCCTTGATTTCGTCGGCGAGCTTTCGGGCAAACATGCCAATGCCGCCGGAACCCGGATAAATGAAGCTGGTTTCGACGGGTTTCGAGAACAGTACCGACTGGGCCAATGCAAACAGGGATGAAGTATTGACTTTTTTGTCGATAGTGGCCCGGTTGATTCCGGTCGTTGCCCAATCGCGGTGGAGATTAGCGCACGAATACTCGAGAAACTTCTCTGTGTACGGTTTGAAGAAGACGTTGTAAAGAGTTTTGCCATATTTTTCGATAATGTAGTCCTCGAATGATTCCGTGCGGGCCTTGCGAGGCAGGAAGAGATCAAGGCCGGAAGAAACCAGCAGGCGGGGCGGTAAGGCGAAAATACTCTTGAGGGTTAGGGGCCAAGGGAGATAGCGGTCGAAAAGATAGAGTTGGCTGTTGCGGTAGATGTCAATCCGGTCCTCTCGCAGGGCGTCTTCGACAAACTGCTGGACATCGGGATCGTCCGTATGGAACCGGTGTGGACC
>CAIYET010001097.1 GCA_903925285.1 Candidatus Hydrogenedentota bacterium
AAGTACCCTTCGTTTCGTATCCTTCATCCTACAGCCTACAGCCTACAGCCTAAAGCCTAAAGCCTAAAGCCTTCATCCCTCAACCGCGGTCAGCTTCTCGACGAAAGCCCGGGCTTTGCGGGCCTCCTCCAATAATTTTGGCAATTCGCCGGGTGCCAGGCATTCGACCACGAGTGCGCCGGACTTGAACCCGCCTTTCGCAAGCCCCGCCATTACCTTCGGAAAATCGACCTTGCCCGTGCCCGGCGTTATTAGAACCTCTTTGGGCGGCATGAAGTCTTTGACGGACATGCCTGCGACGAGACCGGCGACCGTAACCGCGTCGTCGACCGGATCCAGTTTGGCGTCCGAGTAGTAGAAAATGTTGCCGGGATCGTACCAGAGGCGGAAGTTCTTTTGATTGACGCGCTCGATGATCTTGCGGCATTGCGGCCCGGTCGAGTTCAGCCCGCCGTGTGGCTTGACGCTGATGCCCATGCCTTTTTCGGCGGCGTAGGGGCAGCATTCCGCGATAGCCTTATAGTAGAGGTCGAATAGCGCCTTGTCGCCGATGCCGCCCATCATGAGGTTCTCGACTCCGATGATCGCGCAGCATTCGATCAGACCGCGCAACCCCTTGATGCCCGCATCGAGCGACTCCGCGACCGGGATGTCGCCGCCGTATACCGACGCGACCTCGAGGTTGCGCTTGCGGCACTCGTCGCCGATTGTACGCGCCTCGTCCGGCGTGGTCTTCACGGAAACGACGAGCCGCGACTCCGACTTGGTCGTCATGAGGCCCACATAACGATAACCGGCTTCCGCGATGGCATCCAGCGCTACGCGATATTCGTGCCGGTCCCACGCCCGCGTATAGCATCCAATGCGCCACTTCGGCGTGGCGCCCGAAACGGAGCGCGCGGCAATCAGGCTTGCCGCTCCCGCCACAGCGGACTTGAGAAATGTGCGGCGGCGCAGTTTCATGACGTCATTCTCCTGACGCGTTATCCCTCGTGGATCTCGCGCTTCTCGCGGTCGTAGACTTGGCGGCGTCCTGTTTCGTACGCGCGCGTGGCCATGAGTATCGCCACGCCGTGCTGGTAACCGGCGTCGATGGATGCGTTGGGTGTTTCGCGGCTGCGCAGGCATTGGAGCCAGTCGAGGAAATGGTCGGGCTGCGGGATGTCTTCGACTTCTTTTTTGCCGCGAATATCGCCTTTGTTCTTGCTTCCTCCTTCGGCGGTAAGTACGGGGCTGCTCCAGTTGACCATGTCGAGGGTGCCCTGGTCGCCAAGAATGCGGAAAGTGTTGCTGCCGCTGTTGCCAAAATTGGTCGTGTACGACACCATGAAGCCTTCGGGATAGGTCCAGAGGGCCTGCACGTGGTCAGGGCAGGTGAACCCGTAATCGTCTTTCCAGGTATAGGTGCCGCCGAGGCAGACGGCGCTGGACGGAAACTGAGAACCTGTTATATAGTTAACTAGATCGATGTAGTGGCTGCCGAAGCCCGGCACGGATCCGCCGGAGAAATCGAGGAAGCCGTACCACCCCGAGTATTGCGTGGCGTTGAAGGGGCGCATCGGACGGTCGTAAAGAAATTCCTTCCAGTCGACATCTTCTTCTTTGACGTCTTTGAGGTAGGCGTACCAGTAGGGTTGTTCGCCGTTGCGGCACTGTTCGATGCGGCCGACTTTGCCGAGAATGCCGGTCTTGTACAGTTCGCGGCAGCCCGCCATGCTGGGGAGACTGCGGAGCTGCGTACCGATCTGGCATACGACCTTGTTCTCTTTGACGGCGTCGTATGCAGATTTCAGCGAACCGAGGTCCATCGAGATCGGCTTCTCGGAATAGACATCTTTCTTCGCCTTGGCAACCGCTTCGAGATGCAGCGTGTGGACATGGTCGGGCGATGCAATCATGACGGCGTCGACGTCGTCCAGCGCCACCAAGTCGCGATAGGAAACGAATTGCCGCGCCTCGCGCCCGTACCATTCCTTGGTTTTTGCCGCAGCCATCTCGCGCCGAACCCGCCACGGGTCGCACACGGCGGTAATTTCGATGTTCTGGTCTTTGGCGTACGGGTTGACGCCGGCCATGTGTGCGTCGATGCCGCGGCTGCCGCACCCGATCACGCCTATCGAGATTCGGTCGTTCGCACCTTTCACGCGCGCGTAACTCGCGGCCGTCATGGACAAGGCCACCGTACCCACGGAGGCAGTCTTCAGGAATCCACGTCGTGTCATGTTGTTGCTTCCCATGGTATAACCCTCCCAATCGATGTTAGCACACGCTTGGGTTGAAGGACAAACCTGGCAATTGCGGATTGCGGATTGCGGATTGTAGATTGACTATTTCAAGACTCATCAATCTACAATCTACAATCCGCAATCCGCAATCCTTTCAGGCGATTTGCCTATCGTCGCTCGCTTGCGTAAAATCCTGTTATGCGAATCACATCGTCTTTCATAGCGGGAGGGCTTATGTTCTGCGTGTGCGTAGCGCATGCCGAAATCCCCGCGCAACTCTGCGACTTCTTGAATCCCGAAGCGATTGTGAAACTGGAAGCGGGCAAAGTCATCCAGCAACGCAAGGGGTTCAAGGATGCGGAAGGCCGCAATTGCGCGCAGGGCCGTGCGGCTATTCTGATCGAGAAGCCCCCGTCCGCGATTTGGAAACTGTTGATCGCCAATGATGCCTATCATGAGTACATTCCGCACGCGGTATCGTCGGTGAAGTACTCGGAACAGGGCAATGAGATCGGATGGAAAGAGACCGTCAAGGTTCTTCTTGGCAAGATCTCGTTTCATGTCATTCAGACGCGCGACGAGGCCGCGTATGTCTTGAGTTGGCGTATCGACAAGACCAAACAAAATGGCATTCACGATACGCAGGGCAGTTGGACGCTCGTCCCGCATGGCCGGAGCATGACGATTCTGGTTTATGCGGCGCGGATCGACAGCGGGATGTCCGTGCCTGCATTTGTCGAGAACTTCTTTCTCAATCGCAGCTTGCCGGAATTGCTCGATGCCGTGAAGAAACGTGCCGAATCCGACGGGGCTTACAAACGATAGGATGAAGGATTGCGGATTGTAGATTGATGAGCCTTGAAATAGTCAATCTGCAATCTACCATCTACAATCCGCAATCCTTTCAGCGCACCCAGAGCGATCAATCAGTGTGGTTGCCGGCAATGTACCGGTGCACCACCTACGATAAATACTGTACTGGCAATGGACTTATACCTACAAGAAAATACGTCTTGACAAGCGCGCCAAAACAAAAAGCATGCTGCCCGGACCGAAGTCCGGGCAGCATGTGTAAGTTAACCAGTTCGTATCGAGTCTAGCCGCGCTTGCGGAACATTGCAAGACCGCCGCCGCCCAACAACATGCCAATCAGCGCGCCCAAAGCGACCGGCGCAGCCAGCGGCAATGTACCGGCAACGACCGTGACTTGCCACTCTGCCGTGACCGCCATCTTTTTGCCGGAATCTGTCGCGGTGCAGATGTACTTGCCGGTATCTAGGAGCGTGATATTATCTTTTGTGTAGGTTTCACCGGAGGCGCCCGAAATCGGCTGGCCATTGAAAGTCCACGCGTAAGAAACGGTACCACCCGCGCCACCGGTCACCAAGGACAGCGTAAAGGTACTTCCGACCGGCAGCCAGAGATTAGGACTGCTCTGCGAGATGAGTTTGAACGCAATGCCGTCGCAGTAGTCCACCGGGGTCAGCGGGGGGCGCTTCGCCGGATTAAGTGCGTATTCGACGTACTTTTCAACCATCTGATCGTTTGTGAGACCGGGGAAAACTGCGGGGTCGTTTACATAATAGTATTCGCAGTAGTTGGTGGCTCCGTCGCCGTCGGCATCGCCGGCCTTCGAGAAGAATTCCGGCATCCGTGCATAGTCGGTTATGTCGGGCGTCGGATTGGCGATTATACCGGTACTGCCTAGAACGGCCAGCAACGCCATAATGAAACCGCCCGATCCGCTACAGTTAATCTCGTTGGGCATGTTCACGGGGGGCGTATCGTCAGTCAAGTGATAGTCTGAGAGCGTTGCTGTGCCGTCGCCGATAAGCATATGGCCGAGCAGAACCTGCTGCAATCCATTGGCCAATCCGCCCAGCAGAGTCCAGTAGCTGCCTACATCCTGTTCGAATTGTTCGGCGGACACGTTCAACGCATGAAGCACCTTTTCGTGCGTGAGGCCCGTGTATTCGGGGAGGTGAGCGGGGATGTTGAAACTCACGTTGCCCAGAATGTCTCCGATGAGTCTCAATTCGATTTTACCGTCGTTCATATTGTTGCCATGGAGGGCGTAGAACAGTGGCCCTTCAGCAATCGGGGGCACATGGGTCGGGTCGCCATATGGGTTCTTCAGAATCACCTGCGAGGATCCGTTGAGGTCTCCGGTTTCGCAAGCGAGCAACGAAATGAGAGCCATGTACTCGGGCGGAATCATGCTTATGAGGGTGGGGTTGGTGACGAGAGCTTGTTGGGCGTCGCAAAAGTTATTTACGTCTGTGCCTTCAAGCGCATTCGTGCCCCACGGCCATACGGGATCGCTCTTGAATGGGCTTGGAGGAGTGGCAACCACGCAAGTAACAGTGTTCCAACCGGGCACGGTTGGCGAGGGTTCGACGATTACCGTACCAATTGGAGGAATCGTTCGATACACTTTCCCGCTCGGCCAATTGGCACTACTCCCGTACTTGTTCGTAGTTGCTTTCACAAGCCCCACGTTTGTCAGCGCTGTCCCCGCCGCAGCCGCCGTCATACCTTCGACGTTCGGCACTGTCTGCGCTACTGCGCCTGCCATCGTAAATGTTGTCATTAGGATGGCTAATACAACCACTCTTACCACATTTTTCGTCATGTTGCCACACTCCTCTTTTATGGCTATTGATTGCCCTATCACCACAAAACTACTATGGCCCTACACCTTTCGACGTTTGCGAAAAACTCGCAGCCTGCGCCGCCTGATCGCCTTCTCATCGTAGGGGCTACTCCTCCCCTCGTCCATAGGAATAATATATCATGTTTGTACCGCCTGTCAAGGACTTTCTCGAAGTCCGAACGGGAACGAAATAATGCCCAGCGCGGCGCGAGGGATTCTCCGGTCTCGCTTACGGTCGGTTTGGGAATATTTTGCGTCATAACCGGCTGTGGGTAGGTGTCTTATGAAACAAAGGCAAAGGGCGCCCGCGCAATCGCGCAAGCGCCCTTTGGACGTATTGATCCTTCTGGACTCTAGTACATATCTTCGCCCATGCCACCGCCGGAATGGCCGCCACCCTTCTTGTCGGGTTCGGGTAATTCGGCGATAAGGACTTCTGTGGTCAGTAGCAGGCCGGCCACGCTCGATGCGTTTTGCAGCGCGCAACGAGTTACTTTGGTTGGGTCGATCACACCTGCCTTGAGTAGATCTTCGTAGTCGCCGGTCTCGGCGTTGTAGCCGACGGCGCCTCTTTTGGCTTTCACGTTCTGCACTACAGTGGCGCCTTCGGCGCCGGCGTTGGCTGCCAATTGGCGCAGGGGTTCTTCGATGGCGCGGGCCACGATCTTTGCGCCGATTGCTTCGTCGCCTTCGAGGGCGATCTTCTCGACGTCGTCCTGACAGCGCAGCAGGGCCACGCCACCGCCGGGCACGATGCCTTCTTCGACTGCGGCACGGGTTGCGTGTAGCGCGTCTTCGACGCGGGCCTTCTTTTCCTTCATTTCGATTTCCGTCGCCGCGCCGACGTGGATGACCGCGACGCCGCCGGCCAACTTGGCAAGGCGTTCTTGGAGTTTCTCGCGGTCGTAGTCGGAGGTGGTTTCTTCGATCTGGCGGCGGAGGAGGTTGATGCGGCCCATGATTTTGTCGCTCGAACCGGCGCCTTCGACGATGGTGGTGTTGTCTTTGTCGATGACGATGCGCTTGGCGCGGCCCATGTCGGTCAACTGTACGCTTTCGAGGGTGCGTCCGAGGTCTTCCGTAATTGCCATACCGCCCGTTAGCACCGCGATGTCTTCGAGCATGGCTTTGCGGCGATCGCCAAAGCCGGGCGCCTTTACGGCGGCTGCCTGGAAGGTACCGCGGATTTTGTTGACGACCAGCGTGGCCAGTGCCTCGCCTTCGACGTCTTCGGCGACGATCATGAGCGGCTTGCCGCTCTTGGCGATTTGCTCGAGCAACGGCAGCAGGTCCTTGAGGCTGGCGACCTTCTTTTCGTAGATGAGGATGAACGCGTCTTCGAGCACCGCTTCCATCGCCTCGGCGTCGGTTACGAAATAGGGCGAGAGGTAGCCCTTGTCGAACTGCATGCCTTCGACGACTTCGAGGGTTGTCTCGATGCCTTTGGCTTCTTCGACGGTGATCGTGCCGTCGTTGCCGACTTTCTGCATTGCTTCGGCGATGATGTTTCCGATGGTCGGATCGCCGTTTGCGCTAATCGAGGCGACGCTCTTGATCACCTCGGTGTCGTCTTTGACCTTCTTGCTCATCTTCGCAAGGGCTGCGATGACCACTTCGACGGCTTTGTCGATGCCGCGCTTGAGCGCCATCGGATTGGCGCCGGCTGTGACGTTGCGCAGGCCTTCGCGGTAGATCGCTTCCGCCAGCACGGTGGCCGTCGTCGTGCCGTCGCCGGCCACGTCGGACGTTTTGGATGCGACTTCCTTGACCATTTGCGCGCCCATGTTCTCGTACTTGTCTTCGAGTTCGATTTCCTTCGCTACCGTGACGCCGTCTTTGGTGACTGTCGGGGCGCCCCACTTTTTGTCGATGACTACGTTGCGGCCCTTGGGACCTAACGTGGCCTTGACCGCGCGGCTCAGTTTAACTACGCCGGCCAATATGCCGCGTCGTGCATCTTCGCCGAATTCCAGTTGCTTCGCACTCATGCTTTAATGTCCTCCGTTCGTGAACCGCCCCGGAGGGCGGATTCGTTCTATGCGCCCAATACCCTTACTCGATCACCGCCAATACGTCGTCTTCCCGCATGATGATGTGCTCTTCGCCGTCGATCTTCACTTCCGTACCGGCGTACTTCCCCATCAGGATGCGGTCGCCTTTCTTCACTTCCAGCGGTACGCGCTTGCCGTCGTCGTCCAAACGGCCTGGACCCACCGCGACCACGCGACCTTCTTGCGGCTTCTCCTTCGCGGTATCGGGAATGATGATCCCGCCGCGAACGGTTTCGCTGGATTCCTCGCGCTTCACAAGAATTCGATCTGCTAACGGCCTTACCTTCATGTGCTCATTCTCCTTTTTCGTTACGCGGCCTTCACGCCGCCTGTACCTACTGTCGTCGGCTCTACCGGGTGTTCCTTTTGGCCAAAG
The DNA here is from genome assembly GCA_903925285.1 of Candidatus Hydrogenedentota bacterium. Classification (GTDB taxonomy): domain Bacteria; phylum Hydrogenedentota; class Hydrogenedentia; order Hydrogenedentales; family SLHB01; genus DSVR01. The sequence goes on from CAIYET010001097.1 coordinate 7,306, forward strand.
ACTTGTATCGGCCATTTTGGCACGACGAGCAGCCTTTTCAGTTCTTTCGCTCATCGCGCCAGTCACCTTTTATAATAGCAGGTGTACCGCCCGCCTGTCAATACAAAGTAAGTTACTGGTAATAGGGACTTTAAGTTCGTTTTGGCTGAAACGAAGGCTGGGAAGCGCCGGGGTTTTTATTTCAACGCAAACCTATTTGACTAATACTATTGCAATAAATTCGTTTGCCAAAATGGCAGCCCGTTGGCCATTCATGCCATCGAGTGCCAAACGTGTGGACTACCTCCGATATCGCAGCCACTTGACTCTCGTCCATGCGCGTCCTACACTATAGATGGAGCGTCGGTGCGGGGACCATATCGTGAACGAGAATGCAGACATGATTCGGGTCGCTTGCCGTTGCGGCCACAAGGCCAATACGCCGGCTGCCGCCATGGGAAAACTCTACACGTGTCCGAAATGCGGGGAACGTTTCATGCTCACGCCCGAATGCCTTGCACAGGCTCCGCCTGAAGCGGGGCTGCCCGCCCGCGATCCGCGCGTCGGGCAGTTGCTCGTTCAGGCGGAGTTGATCACGGAAACCCAGTTGGCCGACGCGTTAACGGCTCAGGCGGAACGCGGCGGCAAGCTTTTCGAAGTACTGATCAACTTGGGATTTCTCAGTAAGGCGGATTTGCACACTTTCCTTTCGGGACAGCCCGGCGTCACCGCCATCGAGTTGCGCAATTACGAAATCCCGTATGACCTTCCGCCCATTATTCCCGCAGACTTGGCCCGTAAGCATGTGCTCTTGCCCATCGACCACATGGGCAAGCTGCTGACGGTCGGCATGGCGTGTCCGCTGGATGCGACGGCCGTCGCTGAGGTCGAGCGCGCCACCGGCCTGCGCGTGAAGGCCATGCTCTGCTCATTCGACGACATCCACGCCGCGCTTGACCGCTATTACCCGCTCGATAAAGCACCGGAACCGTCGGAAACGCCCGCCGAGACGCCGCCCGCGCCCAAGAAACGCGCCGTCAATGTCGAAGACATCCTGGCGCGGCTCGATGCGCTGGAGGCGTTGCCTGCCTTGTCCAGTACGTTGCGGCATATCAAGGAAGGCGTCGCGCGGCCAGGCCACACGATTCGCGATCTGGCCGGGATAGTATGTACGGACCCGGCGCTTTCGGCGGCGTTATTGGGGTTGGCCAACTGCGCCGTTTACGGTATGCCGGGCCGCATCGCCAGCATAAATCTCGCGGTAACGATACTGGGAAGCGCGACCACGGTTCGCGTGGCGGAGAACTCGGAAACCGTACCGCCGGTGCCCGTCGGTTCCCATTTCGACGTGAAAATGTTCTGGCTTCGTTCCGTATTTGCCGCCGCGACCTCGATGGCCTTGGCAAAGGCCGCCAACCGCGAGCATGTCGGCGAAGCCTATACGGCCGGCCTGTTGCACGACCTTGGTCGGCTGGCACTGGCCCTCGTTGCGCCAGATGCTACCGGGACGATGCCGCCCAATCAGGGCATCGCCGAGCTTCTTCGATTGGAGCAAGACTCGTACGGGATTACGCACCCGGAGGCCGCATACCGGCTGGCGCAACGCTGGAGTCTGCCCGGGTTCATCGTAACACCCATCCATTGCCATCACGCCCCAGACACCGCACCGCGCAATCACAGGGATATCTGCATGATTGTAGCCGCCGCTGCCGCACTGGCCGATGCCTTCCCCGCCGCCGCGCCGGACAATGCCACGTTGGATGCCTGTACCGGGCCTCTCACGCACCTGGGCGTTTCCCGTACCGTTGCTGCGGACATCTTCGAGACAACCTCGCAACGTCTCCGAAGAGCCGCAGGAAAATGAGGCGGTAGGCTGTAGAAATTCAGGAGTCAGGACACGGCGAGTGCGATGCCTCGGGTTTCGTGGATTTCGGCGTCGATGTGTTTCTCCCTGGCCGGCGAGACCGCGCAGTAGTAATGGTATAAAATGCCGTCCTTGGTGAAGATGGCGGGCTTGTGGGCGTAAGTCGAGTCGATGCTTCCGGGCGGTCCGACGTCGATTAGGATCTCGTTGGACTTGCGCCAGTCGAGCAAGTCGTCGGAAAAAGCGACGGTATCGCGCGCGCGGCCGTCGCTGGACAACGTGTAGTAGAACATGACCCAGGTGTTGCCGTAGCGCAGTACGCATGGGTCGCTGCAAAACACGTCGTCGAACCCGCCCTTCGGTCCGACTGGGATTACGGGATTAGCCTCGTGACGTTTCCAGGTCTTAAGGTCTTTCGAGGTCGCAAGGCCCGTCTGTTCGGTCCACGGGGCGCCCTCGGTCTTCGCATTATAGAAAAGGTAGTACTTCCCCGCATGTTCGACCAGGCAGGACTTGTAAAGCCCGCCACGTTCCCATGCGCCCGCGTCCGGGTCCGACGCGCGCAGAAATGGGTCCTTGACCCGCCACTTTCGGAAATCGGCACTCGAACACAGGCCAATCGCCGCAGGGCCGGTCTCGTAGCCTGCTTGTGGGTAGGCATGGTACGTGCCCAGGTAGCGGGCGTCGAATTTCTTGAGTTTGCCGTCGCCAAACAGGTCGTTTTCGCGGACGATCCAGGTCAGCGCGGCGTTGAACTCCGTGACGGAGCCTGCCTCGCCGCGATCGAGGATCATGCCCTCTTTTTCCCAACGCACGAGGTCCGTTGACGACGCCAGGCCGGTCCGATAGCCGACGCCGTCGAAGCCGATGTACGTCATGTAGTAGCGACGTTTGTGCCGGAAGATGAAGGCGCAATCCGTGGCGAGCGCGTCGAACTCGTCCTCGTTATACGCGGCCTCCAATACCAACTCCGGGAATTTGTGCGGCGTGCGTAAATGCCGCAAGAGGTCTTCTGTCGTCGTTTCTACTTGCCGAGGCGTCTCGGATGTGGTCATTGCATCTCCTATGCGAACCGCGCCTGCCAATGCCAATCCCGCCGCGCCCAGAAACGCGCGCCGTGAAAGGCCGTCTTTACGTTGTGCCGTCATCATCTTAAACCCGGTACAATCCCATCCAAGATCCGTTGCACTATATGCCCCTAAATGCCGACGGAACCCAGTCGCTCGTATGGAAACCTTACCCGATAGCCTTCAGGAAAAGCCACTCGCGCGACCACGAACCCGTTTCTCCTGGTCGCCCTCACGCGTTAGCCGCAATCTCTTCGCCATCGGCTGCATGCGTTTGTTCGCCTCTGCCGTGGGCGATGTAGGAACGCATGCACCGCGGGGGGAAGTCCTTCCCGCGATGCAGATGGTCATCGACGAATTGCTGGAGACGCCGTAGGGCTTCGTCCATATCTTCGCGACTGATGGCCCCGGAAGCCACGGCGTCGGCCAAGTCGTCAAGATCTATTACTCGGTACGTGGGACCATCCCCTTCTATCACAAGGTCCACGTAAAGATCCGACAGCTCGATAACGCCGTCCCCAACCGGATCGACGCGTATGATGTCCGCATACCATTCGTTCTGCCAGCCCCAAGGCTCGTACATCAGCTTCACACCTTGATCGAGCAGAACGAAGTGGCGGATGAGTTTGCCCGTCTTACCATCGGCGCGGTCAAAGAACGCAACCCGACCGTTCGTCTCCGCCGTGTACTCGCCCAGGCGGGACCGGATGATAACGGATCTCAACAACATCTCAGGCTCCTCATAAATGCGCGTAGTTTATCGCAGATTCAGACTCCAAGTGCAACAACCTAAAGTCCATCGACGAATTTGAGAACTCGGATCTCAAATTTCGGAGCGGCGAACGCTTTGCTTGTGTTAGACTTTTCGCATGAATAAGCATGCGAACGTTCTCGCCGTGCTTTGGCGGTGGCGCTATGCGATTGGCTTGGCGATCCTGTCAGCCCTCGTGGCCCTCGGTGTCCGCGCGGTAAATCGGGTCGCCGACGTTGAACGCTATCGTCCCGAAATTGTCGCGGCACTCGAGCGCGCGACAGGCATGCATGCGTCCGTGGGCCGAATGAAAGTTCGCTTCTTGCCGGCGCCCGGCATCGCGGTCTACGACCTGTCGCTGGACGAAGGCGAAAGCAGCCTGTTGGTCCGGCGTGCGACGGCTTCCATGCGCCTCGCGGGTCTTGCACAACGCCGCATCGTAATCGGAGCCGTCACACTGTCGGATGTCTCGCTCGTGTTGCCGAAGGATTTGGCGGCGTTGCGCGATGTGGGCGCGCGCTTCGGCAAACCGGATGCGACCTCGTCCTCCGCCATGCCGAATCTCGATATCGACGCGTTTTACATCCGGCGCGGGGTGATCCGCCATGGCGCGGACGGGCCGATCCTGGCCACGTTCGACGGCGTGGCGAACACGGTCATGGCGGACACGATTCCCGTACGCATCACGGCGAAGTTTCCCGTGTGGGGCGCGGATGCGCACTTTCTGATCGAAGGCACGTTGTCGCCGCGCAACGGTCCCGGCGGACAGGGCAGGATCACGCTCGATCAAGTGGATTTGGCCGCGCTTGCGAACCGGCCTGAACTGGCGGGCGCGCGCGCCGGGGTGACAGTCGTGGTAAACGCGCCCAACCTGCGGCGCATATCCGCGGAAATCTCCGGCGCGGTCTCCGGCGCGGCGCATGACGCGCTGAACGGTTCGTTGTCGGCGACGGCGTGGTGGCAAGAAGATACTTTAACGGTTAACGGCCTCAAGTGGGCGTCCGCAGGAACTTCTCTGGACGGCGAGCTTACGTGGAATCCGCCGATGCAACTGGCCTGCCGGATCGCCAGCGCCCGCACGGACGCGGCTACGTTGATTGCGTTGGCCGATTTGCAGCGCGGTTCCGCGTTTCGACTGAAACCGCGCAAGAATGCTTCTCTTGCTATACAAGACGTCATGATTGGCGTGAATGACGTCGGCGAAACGCGGGTCGCCCAGGGAACCGCCGCTGTGCAAGGTATCGATGTCGTTTCCGGCGACGGCAAACGGTTGCTCTCCAATCTGCATGCCAGTATCGGCGTCGAAGACGGCGTCGTCCGCGTGCGCGAGTTGGCGGCGGAGGGCCTCGAATTGACGGGCACGTTGCGCCCGGATTGGCGTTCCCGTTCGGTGGCCATCGAAGCGGGCGGCTCGGCCACGCTGGCGCCCGCATGGCTCGCATTGGTGCCCGCGTCGATGCCCGTCAAGGATCTCAAGGGCCGGTGCACGATCGACAAGATTTCCGCCACGGTATCTCGCGGGCAAGGATTCCCGCGCGACTTTGCCGCTACCGGTTCGCTGAAAGACGTGAGCGTCACGCTCGATTTGCCGGGCTTCGCACAGCCGCTGGCGATCAAGAAGCTGAAAGGCGGCGTTGGATTCAAGGAAGGAACCATCGCGCTCGACAACGTGTCGGCAGAGGGAATAGCCATATCGGGCACGCTACATCCGGAGGAGGGCGGAATCGCCGTCGACCTGCACGGAAAAGCCGCGCTGAAGCAAGCGCCCTTGGACGTATTCATCTCGCGGGATTTCCTGAGCGACTGGGGCGGCACGCTGACCGTCGAGACGTTCAAGGCCACGTTGGGGGGTAAAGGTCTGCCCGCCGATCTCGAATTGGCCGCAGCGATCGAGGACGGGTGTGTGGCCTTGGTTGCGCCCGGCTATGTGGACACGTTTTCGAATGCCACCGCGCATGTGACGGCCGATCCAAAGGCGATCGAATTCAACCTTGAAATGCGTTCCGCGCAAGCAGGCGCCTTCAGTTTGCATGGCGAGTATGCCGCGAGCACCGGCGCGGTAAACGGCGCACTTACGGCGGATGCCGCCCAATGCGCGCTCCCGTTCCTGAAATCGATCGAAGCGCGGCAGACATGGTTTCCGATCATTCAAGGTCTGGGGCTATCGACGTTCCGCGTCGCGGCCCAATGGCCGCCGTCCAAGAAGGATGAAGTGCCCGTAAATATTTCGAGAGACGGCGAGCCGCCCTGTAACGCGACGTTCACGCTCGCCAAGCGAGAAGGCAAGTGGACCCTCGGCGAGATCGAGGCATCGGTGACGGTCCCGCTTAAACTCGTGCAGCCCTTGATTCCTGCGGCCATCGAGGCGGAGGGCGATATCGTGCTGCGCGCACGGCGTTCGGCGGACAGCCCGGAATTGGCGCTCGAAGCCGACTTGACCGGCGTGGACGCCGTCATAGGCGACTACTTGAACAAGAAACGCGGGGATCGTTTGGCCGTCGAGACCGTATTGGAAACGAAAACCGGCGGCGTGGACCTGAATGCCATACACGTCCGGTATGGCAAGCTCGATGTGCCCTTGAGGATTCAGGACGGCGGCGCGTATGTCGACAACATCGATTTGGACTTCGGGTCTTTGGCGGGACTTCTGCCCAAGCAAGGCGCCGCGCACGGGCGGGTCCGCGGGTCGTTCGCTACGAAGCCGCTGGCCGCCACGCTCGAGCTCGACGGCGTGGGAGCGTTCATCGCGCCGGACATGGGAATCGATACGATCTCCGGCAAAGTGACGATACGCGGCACGCGAGTCATATTGCAGGACATGCACGCGCAGGGACTCGATTCCGATTGTACGTTCAATGCGGAGTTGATTGACGGCGTGTTCCGCGGGCACGCGAACGGCAGCCGCCTCAATCTGAACGACGTCATCAATTTTGCCGACCACCTGACGGACTACAAGAGAAACCCGAAGCCCGACGACGGTCCGTGGCATGCGTCGCCGTTCGCGTGCGAATTGGAGGTGACGCTCGACACGCTGATCTATCGCAAAGGCGCCGCCCAGGAGGTCTCCGGGGAATTTTCGGTATACGAGGAGGTCGTTCGTGCCGCCAAGCTTGTCGCGAAACCGTATTCGGGCAGGATCACCGGTTCGATTGAAGTCGACCCGTCGCGGAACAAGATTCCCGGTCGCGTCGTTTTGAATTTCGAGACGCAGGATGCGGATATCCGGTTCGTCGACGAAACGGTGTTCGACATGCCGCGCGGGCTTGCCGGAACGGTCACCGGAAAGATCTCGATGAGCATTCTCACCGGCACGGATGCGGATTCCATCGAAGGCACCAACGGCGGGTTCACGCTCGACGCCCAGAATGGTTCATTGGGCGAGGTCGCGTTCGCAACTCAGTTGCGCAACATCCTCAAGACAACGACGCTGGTCCGTCTCCATCTCCCCGAATACGGAAAGGACGCACTCGACTTCGACCGTTTCCACGCGAACGTCGTCATGAAAAATGGCGTGTGGACAATCCAGGAAGCCGAGATGAACAATCCCTATCTCGCCATGACGGGCGAAGGCACGATCTATTTCCCGCAACAGACCACCGATGTCCGGCTCCGGATCAACTTCCTCGAATCGGTCACCGGCCTGTTAGGGCGCGTACCTCTTGTCGGCGGCGCCATCTCCAAAGTCGGCGGAATGACCGGCCTCGACTTACAGATCTATGACTCCCCATATGATATGAAAGCGCGCCTCCGGCCCACCCAGCGCCTCGAAAACGCAGGAAAAAAGGCCGGCGAAGTCGTGGACACCCTGACCAAACCCTTCCGCCGGAAATAATGTGTTGCCCGCTTCCCGGAATTGGCTGCTAACTGGTATCCGGTCGATCCGCCACGTGAATGAATGGCACGGATTACAATATGTAATCTTTACTTGACATTACGGAAAGCGCATGTTACTATATGTACAGAAAATACACGAGGAGGATTTGCAATGAACATTCAACTGAAACGTGCGCGGTTCAACTTGGTCGTCAGTGGAATTGCGGTTTCCGTAACCGTGATTGCGTGTCTCGCGATGCTGATACTCGGTGGTCCACGGGCAGCACTGGCGGGTTTTGGATTCCTCGGTATTTGGGGGATGATGGGTTTAGGCCTCTTCTTCGACCGGAAGAAACCAGGCAGCGCGGAGGCGCTTGTGGATGAACGCGACGCCCAAATCCGGGACCGGGCCGATTTGGCGGCATGGAGGTTCGCGTGGGCGTATTGGGGCATGCTTTGCATGGGGACATTTCTTGTCATTGCGGTGGGGACCGGTGACGTCACGCGATTGATTTCCATCCGTATATCGTGGCTGGCATACAGCTATATCATCGCCATGATTGTGCACCAGTTCGTTTGGTCCGTTGCAATCGTGATCCAATACAAGGGGTGGAACGATGAAGAGTGAACTGAGCAACCGAATCCGCCGCCTGCGATTCGATCACGACGAGATGACGCAGCACGTGTTGGCGGAACGCGCCAGCGTGAGCCGTCAAACCATTATCGCTTTGGAAGCGAACCGTTACGTGCCGTCGCTTGTGCTTGCCTATCGCATCGCGCGTGTATTCGGCGTTTCCGTGGAAGAGGTCTTCCAACTCGAAAAACCCGTCGAACAATGATGCGTGAGCGGCGGTCGAAGCCCCTACTTGAAGCGTTCGTGCGCGAGTAGGATGAGGCGCCAACTGCCGTACGCGAAGAAGGGGGCGACATAAACGTCGCCGCTGTAATGGACGTGTTGCACCACGACGCCGATCGCCACGAATACCGTGCCAGCCAGGTAGAACCATTTCAAACGCGGCGCATTCGTTGAAAGATATACGAGGAACATCGCGGCGGTATGGCCGCTGAAGAAAAGATCCTTCGTTACCAGCGTGCCCGTACCGAGAAACTCGACGATGGGATCCGCGAGGGGAATGATCGTCGGCAACGGCTCCAACGGCACGAGGTAAAGCGCTATCGTGCGCAGGAAAAGGAGCAGCGCTGTGGCTTGGAGCCCCATGAGCAGGCGCCTAGGCTCGTGCGCCAGACAGTAAAGCCCACTGACGATCGAGAACCAGATGACTACAAAGATCGGCCACGTCAATCGTATCGGCCCGACGGCGCGGAGAATGGGATCGTCGAGCGGCGCGCCGGGACGCGCCTGACCGAAGATCATCAACTCGGCGCATAGGCGTACTGACAACACGAGCAACAGCGCCGTTAACGCAGACTCGTAAATGAAGCGTCGTTGCCGGACAGCCTCGCGCCAAGCAGCGCCGATCGCGGGTTGTCCCGCCGTTGCTTCCGATGACATTTAACTTCTCCTTCGTTCACGCAACTGCGAATACCGTTTCCACTATAGAAGAGGCGGCGAGAGATCACAAGGCCGAAGGATGAAGGACAAACTGGCGATTGCGGAAGCCTGAAGCCTTTCTTACGAACGGCGCCGCAGGACGCGCCGCGCGGCTTCGAACCATGGGCGTTCGGGCAGGCGGATGCCGCGCGCGCTACCTACCAGTTGCCGCCAGCGACGTTGCGTCCATGCGCGGACGGCTGGATTGGGATGCGCGAGCCGCGCGATGAGGAATTGCGCGTCGGCGATGAGTCGCGACTGCTCGAGCGTCAACCACGGCCGCTCGGGATGGCTCCAGTCCATCTCGACCCATTCTTCGAGACTCTGCGGTTCGCGGTAGCCGCGTTGGGCGCAGGCCGGGATCAGACCGATGCCGGGATATGGGGCGAAGATGGACATCTCGCGTACGACGGTGTCCGGCGCGATCGCGCGCAAAGTATCGATCAACCGGCACGTGGCGAGGAATTCCTCGATGGTCTCGGTCGGGAACCCGCCCATAAAGTGATACGTCGCGCGGATGCCGCTTTCTTTCATTTTGTGTGCGACATCGAGCACTTGGGCGACCGAGATGTTTTTTTGGATGAATTCGAGCACGCGATCGGAACCGGATTCGACGCCGAAGGTGAGCAACACGCAGCCGCTTTCACGCAGTAATTCTAGAAACGCGGGCGTGTAATGCGCGGCGTAATCGATGCGGCAACTCGCGGCCCATTTGACACGAATCTTCTGTTCGATGAGCGCGCGTGCAATCGCTTCGATGCGCGCGCGCTGAACGAAGAAGTTGTCCTCGCGAAACGAAATGCCGTCTACGCCAAAACGCTCGACCGTCGCCTTGATGCGTGCGACGCACGCGCCGGCCTCGATGCTGCGCCATCGGCTTCCGTGGACCGATTCGATGTAGCAGAACCCGCAATGATGCGGGCAACCGCGGCTCGTGCAGACCTCGAAATAGCGTTCGATGCCGAGATCGGGACGCGCCGAGATGTAGCGTCCGGCTTCGACGAGGTCGAAAGGGATTTCGGGCAGGTTCGCCAAGTCGAGGAAGGTTTCCGCGGGCGTTCCGGCGACTTCGCCGTTGCGCGCGAAGAACACGCCGGGTATGACGCCGGGTACGTCGCCCTTGGCCAGGCAATCGACGAGGTCCGCGAATGCATATTCGCCTTCGCCGGCCACGACATAGTCCGCGAGTTCATGTCGCGCGGTCTGTTCCGGCAACAGGCTTGCGTGAATCCCGCCCCAGACAATCGCGGCATTCGAGCGTTCGCGCACGCGCCGAGCCCATCGCAAACCATGTCGGATCTGTTCGCCGGTCATCGCCGTGATGCCGACGGCGACGGGCCGGGCCGATTCGAGCGCGCGGTCGAGCCGTTCTTCGATATCCGGCATGACCATCTCATCGAGTATTTCGACCTCGACGCCGCGCTCGCGCAACACCGACGCGAGATAGAGGAAGGCCCACGGAAACGCAGGCGTGGATCGGCATTGGCTGTCGTAGGCCGGGCGAATCAGTACGACATGGCTACGCATGAACGGTGATCTCCTTCAATTAGAGGCTTTAGGCTTTAGGCTGTAGGATGAAGAGCCTAAAGCCTAAAGCCTAAAGCCTAAAGCCTGCCGGGCATCACGGTGTCTCCCGCTGCTGCATGCGCTTGCGCACGTACACGTGCAGCACGGCCATGTCGGCCGGTTTGACGCCGGACACGCGCGAGGCCTGTCCGAACGTGACCGGACGGATGCTGCTCAGGCGGTCTTGGCACTCGCGCGGAATGCCCGGTATCGCGTAGTAGTCGAGGTCGCCGGGGATCGGCAAATACTCGATGCCGCGCATCCGTTCGACGTCGCGCTCTTGCCGCTCGATGTACCCGTGGTACTTGGCGCGGATCTCGACTTGCTCCGCCGCCTCGAATGACAGCGGCAACGGCGGGGGCGCGATTCGCCACACGTCGGCGATGGTCCATGCCGGGCGTCGCAACAATTGCGCGGCGGGCTGCGCGGCGGCGAGCGGTTCGAGACCGCGCCCGGCCAGCAACGCATTCAACGCGTCCGACGGAACCACGATCAGGGATTCAAGCCGCTGCATCTCGGCGCGCACGGCGGCTTCCTTCGCGCACACGCGCTCGCGATACGCGGCGTCCGCGATGCCGTGATGCGACAAGCGCGCGTCGGCGTTATCGTGGCGCAAGAGCAACCGGTACTCGGCGCGCGACGTGAACAGACGATACGGCTCGGCCACGCCGCGCGTGACGAGATCGTCGACCATCACGCCGAGATACGCCTCGTTGCGGCCAATATACAGTGGCGCTTCGCCGCGCACGTACCGGGCCGCGTTCAGCGCTGCGAACAGCCCTTGCGCGGCCGCCTCCTCGTAACCCGACGTACCGTTGATCTGACCCGCGTGAAACAGGCCGCGCAGGTGCTTCGTTTCGAGCGTAGGCTTGAGTTGCGTCGGCGGTATGAAGTCGTACTCGACCGCATAGCCGGGGCGAAGGATTTCCACGTCTTCGAGTCCGCGAATGGTCCGCAGAAACGCCAACTGCACGTCTTCCGGCAGACTCGTCGTGAGTCCGTTGACGTACACCTCGGCCGTGTTGAGACCTTCCGGTTCGAGAAACACGCGGTGGCGATCCTTGTCTGCGAAACGCATCACTTTGTCCTCGATACTAGGGCAGTAGCGCGGCCCGACGCCCTCGATCTTGCCGGAGAACAACGGGCTGCGGTCCAGGTTCGCTCGGATGGCCGCATGCGTTGCTTCGTTCGTGTACGCGATCCAGCAGACGATTCTGTTCGGGTCGAACCCTTCGATGGGCGTCGAGAACGAGAATGGACGCGGATGTTCGTCGCCCGGTTGTGCATCGAGGATCTCGGTGCGAATGCCACGCCGGTGGATCCGTGGGCACGTGCCCGTCTTGAGGCGTCCAACCTCGAAACCCAACCGCCGGTACGCGTCCGACAACCCATTCGCAGCGATCTCGCCGCCGCGTCCGCCTTCCATGCTCGAGAGGCCATAATGCAGGACGCCACACATGAAGGTGCCCGTGCAGACGATGACGGCTTTCGCGGCAATCGCGTCGCCCAACGATGTGCGGATACCCGCGACCGCGTCGTTGTGTACGAGAAAATCGTCTACGATGATTTGTTTGAGCGTCAGAAGGTCCTGGTCCTCGCAAACGCGCTTCATGTCGTTCTGGTAGGCGACGCGGTCCGCCTGCGCGCGCGGCGAATGTACTGCGGGACCGCGCGAGGCGTTCAACATTTTGAAGTGGATGCCGGTCCGGTCGATACAGCGGGCCATCTCGCCGCCGAGTGCGTCGATCTCGCGCGTGAGTTGCCCTTTGGCCACGCCGCCGATCGAAGGGTTGCACGACATCCGCGCAACGGTATCCAGATAGATCGTCGCGAGAAGCGTCCGGCAGCCGCTACGCGCGCATGCCAGCGCCGCCTCGACGCCGGCATGGCCGCCGCCCACGACAATCACATCGAAATCGCGTTCCATAAACGAAAGTGTACCACGCCGACGACCGCGAACGCGCCAAGCGGTGCAGGCTTAAGGCCCGAAGTGCGAAGCATGGACGCGGGGAGAATTTTAGAACGGCCAGGTGGTCACGCCGTAGAAGGCGGCCAGGTCGGCATCCAGAATCGCTTTCTCACCACGGATGAGCAGGATGCGTTCCGCGATACGCCCCACGGGAACCAGTCCGTTCTCGCGACCTAGGGCAGTCGGACGCAAGCCGAACGAAGGGACGTGTGCTTCCGCGAGAACGCGAGCAGCATCGTGGCCGCCGCGCCCAGCATCAGGCCGTCACCCATCCCACGCGTTGACGACGGTGGATCGAGCGTGCCACCGATGCAGCCGCCCGTGTGCTCACCTTCACCTTCACCTTCACCTTCACCTTCTCCTTCTCCCTCACCTTCGCCTTCGCCTTCACCGTCCTCGGCAACGGTTATGTAGCCCATCTTGATCTCGCTATCAGTGCCTACAGCAGTTTTCACCAACAGCGTCACCCGGTAAGTGCCCTTGAGGTTGTAGACATGACTCGGATGTTGGGCCATGCTTGAATCGCCGTCCCCGAAGTCCCAGGACCAGCTCGTGATGGGCGATGTGCCCGGCGTAGATTGATCGGTGAACTCGACGACTAACGGGGCCGTGCCGGAAGTGAGGGCTGCCCTGAAGGCCGCATTGGGCAACTCTCCCTCCCCCTCTCCCTCTCCCTCTCCTTCACCTTCGCTGCCAACGAACGGCGTGAAATCAACACGGCCGACCATCTTGGCCACGATCTTATTCGCCGTGTAGAGCCCCCAATCGTTGTTCTCGGCCTTTGTCTCGAGGTCGTTCATATTCACGACGAAGGCCCCGGAGACGGCCTTAAACTTATTGAAACCTGTGGTGTTGGCTTGTGTGGTGTCGCCTAGAAGAGGAATCTCGATAGTGTCCTTTGCCTTTATTACATCCGGCAAGCGCACGAAGACCGCGTCCCCGCGAATGCCTTCGAACGTGTTGCGGGTGATGTTCACGCCCGAATTCACTGCTTGAATCCCGAAATGAAGACGGCGAAATACGCAGTCTTGTATGACGGACGGCGATGAGTTGGCACCCGATATCAGTACGCCAAGAGAATATAGATTGTCATTGCCGTCGAAGATCACGTTCGTTGCTTCCATGGCCGCGTCGTCCACCTTCAACAACACGGTGGTTGCGGTGTAATAGCCCGGCAGGCCAACGGCGCAGTCCCGTAACGCCGTGTTGTTCGCGCCCGTGACGATGACGTGTTCATCCTCGTGTACATCGAAGTACTGGATCTTGGTCCGGGTCGGCCCCGCGCCAACCAGTGAGATGTTCGGGCTGAAAACCACGGGTTCGTTGTATGTGCCATAGCCGGCATATATGGTGGCGATTCGATAGAGGCTGTATTGGGTCGCTCTCGCCATGGCCCGCCCGATACTAGCCCACGGCTTGGCCTCGGTTCCCGAGCCGTTGTCGTCGTCGCCCGATTGTGCCACGTAGAGTCGCGCTGGTGGATCCGAATCATCGAACGGATCTGACGCGATCTGGAATTCTTCGAGGTTGGTCAAACCGTCGCCGTCGGGATCAAGGCCGCCATCTGCCGGGTTAAGCGGATCCAACCCGCGCTCCGTCTCCCATACGTCATCCATGCCGTCCCCGTCGGCGTCCGTTATCGTGGCCTCATAAGCCCCCATATCGACACCGCAGGACTGCGGGCGCGGCACGCCCAGCAAATCGACGCCGGGAGCGCCATTGGGGTTCCCGCTGTCAATGCACAACGAACCCCATTTCAGCCGGAAATCCTTGCTGGGCGCGTCGACGAACTGCGGATCGACACGGAGGTTATTTCTGCCCACAAAGCCGCCCTCGATATCCGAGAAGCTGACCGAGATCGATTCCCTATCGCCTACCGAGATGGCCGCAGGCTGATTCGACCAGAGAATGCAGTTGGCAAGGATAGACGTAGAACCAGCCCCTGCGTCGAGCGCCCCGCCGGTTTGCGCCGTGTTTCCCCAGAACGTGCAGTTCGTCACGTGCGAGACGCTCCCCCAGTCCGTGCATACGCCGCCGCCCGGTCCGGTGGATGAGTTCTCCTGGAAGAGAGTATTCACGAGGGTCATCACGGAACTCTCGCTGTTGCGAATTGCGCCGCCTGCCCCACCCGTTTGGTTGGAACGGAATTTGCAGCCACTTATTTCGACCGATGACGTCGCGTCGCTCTCGATCGCACCGCCATTCTGGTCAGCAGAATTCCCGCTGAATTCACTATCGAGGACTTGCGCCGAACAGCTCGAATTTGCCATTGCCGCGCCCGTGGCCGCCCGATTGCCCTCAAATACACTGTCTCTGACGGTGCATGTCCCTCCCTCCTTGTGGAGGCCCCCGCCACGCCCATTGGACGTGTTACCTGTGAAGGTGCATGCGGTAATCTCGGCGGAACCATTCTCTGCGTATATGCCCCCCCCTACGGAGTAGCCCGAATTACCCTCAAATACACTGTCTCTGACGGTGCATGTCCCTCCCTCCTTGTGGAGGCCCCCGCCACGCCCATTGGACGTGTTACCTGTGAAGGCGCACGCGGTGATCTCGGCGGAACCATTCTCTGCATATATGCCCCCCCCTGCGGAGTAGCCCGAATTGCCCCTGAAGACGCAGTTCACCAATGACACTACGGTATCTTGAATTGCCATTGCGCCGCCGACGCCAAGAGTACTTGTGCAGGCTTCGACGATGCAGTCTTCCATTCGTAATGAGCCAAAGGAGGCGTACACCCCACCTCCCATATTCCTGGTGTGATTGTCGCGAATCACGCAGTTCGTAATCGTCGCCGAGCAATTCGTGTTCTTGATTCCCGCACCGTTGGCCCCAAAGTTGGTGGAAGAAACCTCCCATCCCCATGCTACGATAAAACGATCCAACAAGTACTCTGCATGATCCGCTTGAACGGCGTGGACGACATGCGCATCACTTGTTCCGCCAATCGTAGTGTAAACCCCGGCTGCACGTTGCAAACGTGACAATTCTGTCCCGACAAATCCTCCGTACGCCTGAATTCCGTCTTTCAAATACAAGCTGCCGGTTGATCCGTCCCCCTTGTACAGGCCCTGCGCAACCCATATTTCCGTCTGGACGCCGGGCTGAGCGGCGTCGATAGCCGGCTGAAGTTTCGTGAACGCCGTTGACCACGATAGGCCGTCCTCAACGCCGCTCAGGTTGGCTTTGTTCACATAGATCACCGTGCCTTCGGCGGACACGGGCGAAGTGCCCTTGAACATGAACCCCGCCAATACCAGTACGCACAATCCCGCCGCTATCAAAAGTGTGGGTCTCGTCAACATAGCCATTCTCCCTTTGTGCCCTTGCGAGCCGCCCCGCCTCCGAGGCTATGGCTCCATAATAACACAGATGAGCGGGTAATTGGGGAATTTCTTTTGAGACTTCGGGCGTCCATCGGGAGACTATAGGGGCCGTTCTGTTAAGATACCGCGCATTTGGATCCGAAGTTGGTTGGCATGGCGGACGTGAACAGAATTCTGAAATATGAGATCCGAGATCTGAAATCCGAGATCTGACTCATGAACAATGAAGGGTTGGTAATGGTACGGCGCAGGCAAATTTTGTTGTTCTTTGGCGGTGTGGCGTGCATGGCCATGGCGACGGGTGTCCATGATAGCATCTTTAATAATTTTCTGTCGGATACGTATAAGATGTCTGCGGGAGCGCGGGGCTGGCTCGAGTTGCCGCGCGAGATGCCGGGCTTTCTGGTCTTCGTAACGGCGGGGTTGCTTGCGGCGTTGCCGGTGACGCGGGTCGGGGTTGTTGGCGCGGTCGTCTTCGGAACGGGGATGCTGGGGCTGGGCCTGTTGGGCCACAACTTTGGCTGGATGATTGCGGCGATGCTGGTGGGCAGCACGGGACTCCATATGCTTCAACCGGTGGGTTCGTCGATCGCCATCGGCTTGAGCGACGATACGAAACGCGGTCGCCGCATGGGGCAAATGGGCGCTGTGGACACGTTCGCAGCCGTCCTGGGCACGGGGTTGGTCTGGCTGACTTTCGACAGGACTTCTCCGCAGTATCGGACGGGTTTCTTCATCGCGGCGGCGCTTGGCGCGATGGCGTGCGTGTTCTATTCGATGATGCACGTCCCACACCTCCACAAACCGCGCGCGCGGATGGTCGTGCGCCGGAAGTATTGGCTGTATTATTTGCTCGAACTGGTCTTTGGCGCGCGCAAGCAGGTATTCATCACGTTCGGTCCGTGGGTGCTGATCAAGGTCTATGGCGAACCGGCGGCCGGGATGGCGGGATTGCTGATGATCGCGGCGCTGATCGGCATCGCGTTCAAGCCGCTGGCCGGTCTGGCCGTCGACCGTTTCGGCGAACGGGCCGTCATGATGGCCGACGGGTTCTCGCTCATCTTCGTGTGCATCGGTTACGGCTACGCGATGCGGCTTACGTCGAATCCCGAACATGCGCGTCTGTTGGCCTGCTCGTGTTTCATCGCGGACAACTTGCTGTTCGCGTTGGGCAGCGCGCGCGTCATCTACGTCTCGCGGATCGCCGAGTCGCCGCAGGAACTGGCCTCGACGCTCGCCGTGGGCATCTCAGTCAATCATATCATCTCGATGACTATTCCCGCCGTGGCTGGCGCAATATGGATCGGGTTCGGTTACGAACGCGTCTTCCTGTGCGCGGCCGTGCTCGCCTTCGGCCATGCAATCCTAGCGACGCGCGTGCCGAAACATAGCGTTGTAGTGCCAGGTTAAACGATGCCCTTTTTCTTGTTGTTTTCGACAGCTTCCGACCGATAAGGCGCTAACGCGGGGCCAATGCTTCGGCAAAACGTTTGGGTTCGTCGGCGACGAAGCTGCGGACGCCGAGGTCTTGCAGTTTGCGCAATGAGTGTGCGTCGAATTCGAAGGGGCGCAATTGGAGTTCGACACCGGCGGCGCGGGTCTTGGCGACGGCTTCGCGTAGGAACGCGTCATCGAGGGCGTACGCGATCTCCGGCGCGGTATGCAACGCTGTCAAATGGAACTGCAATTGGCTGATCCCTGCAAAACTATTACTAGTTTGCGCTAGTTCTGCGAAGCGTTTCTTGATGGTTACTGGCTCGCCGCTAATCCAGGTCATCGTCCGCGCGCCGGGAAATAGGGATTGCAGTTTCTTGCACATCTCCGGGGCGCCGTGCACGAAAATGACTTGACTTGCGAGGCCGTATTCGGCGATGACTGTGCCCAATTTCGCCAAATCCACGTCTTTCAAGTCGAGATAGACTTGCCGTTCGGGATGTCCCTTCATCTCGGCGAAGACTTCGGTCAATAACGGAATCTTTTCGCCTGCGTATTTGGCATCGAACCACGCGCCCGCGTCCCAGACGCGCAACGTATCGAGCGGGATCTCGGATATGCGTTTCTTTCGGTATTCGGCGGGGGCGTTTGTCGTGCGTCCGGGCGAATCGTCGTGAATACAGACCATCTGGCCGTCTTGTGTCACCGTCACGTCGACCTCTGGAATTGCGCCGGGGATCGACCATGCGTGACGATAGGCCGCCAGCGTGTTTTCGGGCACTTCTTTCAGCCCGCCTCGGTGTGCCTGGAACTGAACGAGGAGGCCGCTCTCCGCCGCAGCAAGCAAGCAGAAGCCTAGTACCGCCGTTGACAACGTCATGATTTGCCCTTTCCGTCCGGCGAGTCTTCGTCCGCCATGTCCACGTGGAAGCGATGCAGGAAGCGATGAAAGACCGGCGCGAACAGGACGCCCACAATCACAATAAAGAGCAGTCCCGAGAATAGCGCATACGCCGCCGCGAACAGTTTCCCTGCGTCCGTATGCAACTCGCCGACCGGTCCCATGCCGCCGAGGATCATCGCGGCGTTGACGATCGCGTCGATCCAGGGCATCCCTTCGGTAAACCGATAGCCCGCGATGCCCAGTCCGAGCGCGGCGGCCACAATGCCAAACGCAATGGCGGCGTGACGCGCTATGCGCCAAGCAAATGCCACTCGCGACAACAACGGCGCTCGTCGATGTTCGAACATGATTCTCTCTCCCACAGTTCACCGTACATGATAGCCGCCGCGACGGTAATTGGCAAGGTGATGGTAATTAGGAATTAGGAATTAGGCGTTAGGAACTAGGCGTTCTTAATTCCCAATTCCTAATTCCAAACTCCTAATTGTTGCGAATGGTTGACCCGATACCTCTTGGCCGGGTACGCTTGGTTGAGTCGTGGAAAATGGAGGGCGCTTGGATGATCTGTTCGACTTTTGTTTTCATGGTTCTAACGGCGCAGGCGCAGGGCGGTGTTCCGAAGGCTGAAGACGGGCTGCATTTCGATACGCCGGTTATGGTATGGGATGAGGCGTTGCCGTTGGGCAATGGGTTGTTGGGCGCGTTGGTATGGGGCGATGGGAATCCGATCAAAATTTCGCTGGACCGTACGGACTTGTGGGATTTGCGTCCGGTGCCGGAGTTCCATTCGGCGGACTATTCGTATGCACGGATGCGCGAGTGGGAGAAGGCGGGAAAGGTCGATGAATTGCTCAATCTGTATGACCGTCCATATGAGCGGCCCGCGCCTACGAAGATTCCCGCGGGACGTATCGAGTTGACGATAGGCGGCGCGTCGGCATTCCAGTCGACGGACCTGTCGTTCGAGGACGCGACGGCGCGCGTAACGTTGAAATCGGGGACGGAGGTCCGGGTATGGGTTCACGCGACGCAGTGCGCGGGTATGATCGAGGTGCGTGGCGACGAACCCGTCGTGGCCAAACTCGTGGCGCCCGCGTTTGGCGGCAAGGAAGCGGGTCCCGCTAAACCGGCGATCGTCGCGGGCGATCTGACGCAACTGGGTTATCCCGAGCCGGCAAGCACCTCCGGGCCAACGTGGTCCGCGTACGAACAGGAAGGCTGGGGCGGATTTCGTTTCGCGGTATACCTCGCGTGGCGCGCGACGCCGGGCACGTGGCGCGCGGCGTGGTCGGTGGTATCGAGCCTCGAGTTTGAGGATCCCTTGAAAGAAGCGAAGGCGAACGTGGATCGTGTACTCGATGTCGAGCCGGATGCCGTGCGTGCGTCGCACGCGGATTGGTGGAAGGCATACTGGGCGAAGACGTGGCTCGATGTGCCCAACGCGGCGGTCGAGCGGCAATGGTATCTCGATACGTACAAGTTCGGCGCGGCCAGTCGGCGCGGTTCGCCGCCGATCACGCTGCAAGGACCGTGGACGGCGGACGACGGAAAACTGCCGCCGTGGAAGGGTGATTATCATCACGACCTAAATACGCAGTTAAGCTATTGGCCGTGTTACGCGGGCAACCGTCTCGATGCGGGTTTGAGCTACCTCGATTGGCTGTGGAAAACGCGCGAGAATTGCAAGGAATGGACGCGGCGCTTTTTCGATATGCCGGGCATGAACGTGCCGATGACGGCGGACCTCGACAACAATCAGATCGGCGGCTGGCGGCAGTATACGCATTCGTCGACGACGGGCGCCTGGCTCGCGCAGCATTTCTACCTTCACTGGAAATTCAGCGGGGATCGCGAGTTCCTCGCAAATCGCGCATACCCGTATTTGCACGAGTGCTCGACGTTTATCGAGGCGGTGACAAGCGAGCGCGGTACGGACGGTAAACGGACGTTGCCGCTCAGTTCGTCGCCGGAAATCAACGATAACCGTCCCACCGCGTGGTTCGCGACGATCACGAACTACGATTTGGCGCTGATTCGGTGGCTGTGTACGGCGTCGGCGGAACTCGCAGACGCGTTGGAGAAGACGGACGACGCGGCGCATTGGCGCGCGGTCTGCTCGGAGATGCCGACGTTCAGCCTTGGCGCGGACGGGCAATTGTTGGTCGCGAAAGATTATCCGTTGGCCGATTCGCATCGTCATTTCTCGCACCTGATGGCGATCCATCCGCTCGGCCTGATCGACCGTTCGCAAGGTCCCGAAGCGGAGCGCACGATTCGCGCGTCGTTGGCGGATCTCGAACGCCTCGGTTCGAGCAACTGGTGCGGCTACAGCTTCGCGTGGCTCGCCAATCTCGCCGCGCGCGCAGGCGACGGCGTCAAGGCGGAGAAGGCGCTCGAAACGTTTGCGACGGCCTTCGTGCTGCGTAACGGGTTCCACTGCAACGGCGATCAGTCCGGCAAAGGCTTCAGTAATTTCACGTACCGCCCGTTCACGCTCGAAGGCAACTTCGCGGCGGCGGCCGGGCTTCAGGAAATGCTCCTGCAAAGCCATACCGGCGTCATCGAGCTATTCCCCGCGATACCCGGATCCTGGCGCGATGTCTCGTTCCATGCGTTGCGCGCGCAAGGCGCATTCCTGGTCTCCGCCGAACGCAAGGACGGTAAGACGGCGCGACTCGAAATCGTGTCCGAACGCGGCGGCACGTGCAAACTGCGCTCGCCGTTCAGCGGTAAGATCCTCGAACTTGCGATGAAACCCGATCAGGTTATCGAACTTACAAACGACCCGGCATGACCAAGAGGGGCATAGGTGGTTAAATGGATCTCTTGCTTCACGCGGCAAAGGCAAACTGAAGGAGGTGTACGTTATGACTGGGATTTTGATGACGTTGGTTGCGCAAATGACGTGCGGGGCGACGCCTACGCCTGCGGAGTTGGATGAGGCGCGGCGGTGGGTGGCTGCGAAATTCGAAGGCGTACAGGTGGCGCCGGCGGCTACGGCAGGGGTAGTCGTGTTCGCGAACAACGACCCGGTTCAGCCTAACGCGCGTGGCGGACGTCCGATGCGAATCGCAGATAAGGAATACACACGTGGGTTGTATTGCCATGCCGTGAGTAAATTGCTGGTTAGGTTGCCGGGACCGGGCGCACGCTTCGAGGCGGTCGCGGGCGTGGATAGCAACGAGCAGACCAGCGGCGGGCGCGGCAGCGTCGTCTTTCACGTGCGCGTGGGCGAAGTCGAGGCGTGGAAATCGGACGTCGTGCGCGAGGGTATGGTGGGCGCACCGGTATCGGTCGATTTGAAGGGCGCGAAGGAATTCTACCTCGATATCGACGACGCAGGCGACGGGAACGGTTGCGACCAATCGGATTGGGCCGACGCGCGTGTAACGCTGGCCGACGGCAGCACGCTGTGGCTGGGCGACATGCCGTTGGAGAATCCGGCGCGGGCGTCGTACTCGACGGATCCATTCTTCTCGTTCGTCTACGACGGACGCCCGTCTTCGGAATTCCTGTCGGGATGGGAACTCGAGCGCACTTCGCGCAAACTCGACGACATGCGGTTCGAATACACGGTGTCGTATGCGGATCCCGGGACGGGTCTTGTCGTGCGTTGCGTCGGCGTCGCGTATCTCGATTACCCGACGGTCGAATGGACGCTTTATTTCAAGAATACCGGCTTGAAAGACTCGCCGATTATCGAGAATATCCAAGCCGTCGACACGGTTTTCGAGCGCGGCGCGTCGTCCGAATACGTCTTGCATTTCCACAAGGGCGACAATTGCACCGCGGACAGTTTCGAGCCGCAGGAGGAGAAACTCGGTCCGAAGGCGGAAAAACGTATCGCGAATACGGGTGGGCGTCCGACGCAGATCAGTTTCCCGTTTTTCAATATCTCCGCGGGTTCCGAGGGTTTGATTTTTGTGCTGAGTTGGGCGGGCCAATGGGCTACGACGTTCTCTCGCGACGACGGTATTGGCCTGTCGCTGCGCGCGGGGCAGGAACGCGTGCATTTCAAACTGTTGCCGGGCGAAGAAGTGCGGCAGCCGATGTCCGTCCTTCAATTTTGGAAAGGCGACCGGCTGCATGCGCAAAACGTGTGGCGCGCGTGGATGCTCGATCACAACGTGCCGCGTCCCGGTGGGAAGCTGCCGCCCGTGCCGGAACTTGCGGCGTGCAGTTCGCATCAGTTCGGCGAGATGATCAACGCGACCCGCGACAACCAGATCTTCTTCGTGGACAAGTATCTCGAACGCGGCCTCAAGCTCGATTATTGGTGGATGGACGCGGGCTGGTATTGGAATAAGACCGGCTGGCCCAATACCGGTACGTGGGAAGTCGACACGAACCGGTTCCCCGGCGGTCTGCGCGCGATCTCGGATCATGCGCACGCAAAGGGCGTGAATATCATCGTCTGGTTCGAGCCGGAACGCGTAACCGCCGGCACGTGGCTCACGGAGAATCATCCGGAGTGGATCTTCGGAGGCAAGGACGGCGGGTTGCTCAATCTCGGCAATCCCGAAGCGCGCGAATGGCTGACCAACCACGTCGATACGCTGTTGACGGAACAGGGCATCGACCTCTACCGGCAGGACTTCAACATGGACCCGCTCGATTTCTGGCGTAAGAACGATACGGAGGACCGGCAAGGTATCACCGAGATCCGGCACATCGAAGGGTACTTCCAGTATTGGGACGAACTGCGGCGGCGGCATCCGAACATGCTGATCGACTCGTGCGCGAGCGGCGGGCGGCGAAACGATCTCGAAACATTGCGCCGCGCGGCGCCGCTCCTGCGTAGCGACTACATCATGGAACCGGTCGGCAACCAATGCCACACGTGGGCGCTGGCGCTCTGGTACCCGTTCTACGGCACGGGATCGTCGAAGACGGACACCTACTCGATCCGCAGCACGTTGTGCCCGCATTACACAGCGTGCTGGGACCAGCGCGACGACAAAATCGATTTCGCGAACATCAAGCGCATCATGGACCAATGGAAAGCGTTCGCGCCGAATTATTACGGCGATTACTATCCGCTGACCGAGTATTCGCTACGCAACGACCAATGGATCGGCTGGCAGTTCCATCGGAGCAATGCGAACGAAGGCATGGTGCAGGTGTTCCGTCGCGAGAACAGCATCTACGAGACCGCGCGTTTGCCGCTCCACGGACTCGACGCCGACAAGACGTATGCGGTCACAGATCTCGACAAACCGGACGCACCTACAATCTTTACGGGCAAGGAACTCATGGAAAAAGGACTCCCCGTCGCTATCGAACGCAAGCCCGGCGAGGGATTCTTTACATACGCGCCGAAGTAACCATAGTAGGCTGTAGGCTTTAGGCTGTAGGAAGCGCAAGGTGCGGTAATTCATCCTACAGCCTACAGCCTACAGCCTACAGCCTTCATTGGAAGATCTCCGGCACGGTCCGACATCCAATCATCTTCATCAGCCGCCCTGTGACGGTCTATTGATCTCCATATCCGTAGAATCCGTCAGTTCCACCCCTTCCGGCGGCGTGAACGCGAATGTCTCATCGGGCAGGTCCGGGTTGAGGACAAAATCGCTGATGCGTTGAACGTTCTCGCCCCCGTCTTCAGCCAATGAGCTGCGCATCTCTCGAAGGACTCCGTCCGTCTTGGCAATAGTCAGCGTTATCCGCTCGATTCTCTTCGCAAAAGCTATTGGTTTCGCTGAAAACACCCATTGGCCCTCATCTTCCGATTCCAGCTTCAAGGTTGACATGTCGCACAGGTTGAAAGGAACAAGCAATCGCTCCCACTCATGCCACACGCGCGTTTCCCAAATGCCTGCCTCGCGCAACCGCTGGATATCCTTTCGCCACACATGCGGCGCTTCGTGTCGACGAATAATGTCGGCCTTCTCTGCCTCGGGAAGGTCCTTGCGCATTGCCGCCACGAGTTCCTGGCCAGCGCCGCTCGGGGTCTGAAGGTAGTCCCAGCAGGTCGCGCCATCTATGACTTGGTCGCGAACCTGCCCCGTCAAACCCGCCATCGCGTGCTTCACCTGTGTGAGCTTTACCCTCAGGCGATCGGGGCGCTTGAACGCGCGCTCTTCATGGAACGCATACTCGGCCATTTGTCCTGCTCGCGGTCCTTTTGTGATCTTGGAGGTCTCGCTGCCATCCCAGACACACGTGTAGCTGCGCACGGCATTGTTCTTGGCCATGATCTCGTCGACAACCTTCTGCAAAGCCGGCTCCAGCATCACAGGGGGTGGCGCGGGAACCGCGGGAGGGAGATTATGGGCGACGGATTTCTTTTTGGCCGTTTGGGCCGGTTGCTTTGCAGGCTTGGATTTCGGTTCGGATTGTTGACCGCAACCCACGAGAAATGCCACGACCAAGAGGCATGGCAACCAGATTTTCCCAGCACGCAATTGTCTCATGCCACGCACTCCTTTTCAAAGAAGAGTTCAAGAGCAATTAAATAATCGTATACCGATCGATCTCCTTTCAGCAAGAACTTTGTGCGCGCGGAATCAAGGAAACACACGGTGGTCCCCATTTCAGCAGAAGCGGTTCTACGGTTACCGATGATCCAGTTCACATAGGCGGCGGCGGTAATGCATGTAGTTGTCGAAGCTGACGTCGTCGGGGACGCCATGGTCGCAAGTGGGGATATAGCCGCCGCGTTCGACCATCGGCGGGATGATGTATTCGAGGTGTTTATCGATGGCGTCCTTGCCGGCGGCGAGGACGCGTTTGTCGATGCCGCCGGTCAGCACAAGACCGGGCCATTGTTTGCCCGCACGGACGACGTCGCAGCCGCTGGCGACTTCCCACGGGTCCATGATGTCCATGCCCGCTTCGAGGTACAGCGGCACGGCCACATCTGCGAAACCGTCCGTGTCGACGTTGAAATAGAGCCTGCGCGACTGGCGTTTGCGGGCTTTGCCGACGACGTCCTTGTAATACGGCAAGAGGAACTCGCGGACCATATCCGGCGAGATGAGCAGTCCTTTCACGTAGCAGATGTCTTCGCCGATGGCGAGTTCGTCGAGTTCGACTATCACCTGGATGCGTTCGAGACCCGCGTTCATAACCTCGGCCCAACGCCGCATCATCGCGTGAATAAGGT